>DASSQZ010000039.1:0-4865 GCA_035702105.1 Myxococcales bacterium
CAGGTTGCTGAAGGTGCCGAGCGTCGAGAGCACCGTGTTCGAGGTGTTGCGCACCGTCACCGTCAGCTTGTCGAAGGCGGTGGTGGTGGTGGTCTCCGCCGTGGTGATCTTCAGCCAGAACGTCAGCGTGGCCGAGCAGGCCGTCGAGGGAATGGTCACGGTCTGGAAGAGGGTATCGGTGTGGGTGGTGCCGTAGCCGTCGAGCCACGCCTTCACCGTGCCGGTGCGCGGAGCCGATCCGGAGGTGCTGGCGTCGATGACACCGGCGGTCGCCGTCCAGCCCGTCGCTCCCGACTCGAAGCCAGGGTTGGCGAAGAGCTGGCTGCTGACGGTGCACCCGCCTCCGCCGCCCGCCGCGGTGACGGGCAGGGTCACCGCGGTGGTGTGCGAGCCGGAAGCTGCCGTCCCCGTCACCGTCAGGGTGTAGGTGCCTGCGGCGGTGGTGGTGGCGGTGGAGATGCTCAACGTCGAGCTGCCGCCCGAGGTCACCGAGGTGGGCGAGAGCGTGGCGGTGACCCCCGCGGGAGCGCCGCTCACGCTCAGGCTGACCGTCTGCGCGCTGCCGGAGGTGGTGGCGGTGGAGATGGTGGAGCTGGCGGCATTGCCGGCGACCACCGAGACGCTGGACGGGCTGGCGGAGATGGAGAAGTTGTTGGTCGGGGCGGCCTTCTGGACGATGCAGTTGCTGGTGGCGTTGTCGAACTCGGTCTGCACCGTGTAGGTGACGCCGTCGCTGCCCACCACCGTGCCCTGCTGGGCGTTGCAGATGTCGCCGATCTCCCCGTTGACGCTGTCGTACCAGGCAACCGGCTTGGCCACCACGGAAGCGAGGCCCACCTCGGGATCGGTGACGGTCTCGATCATCTCGTGCGACGCCACCGAGCACTGGTTCTGGAAGGTGGTGGGCGAGTTTCCGCAGCCGGTGGCGCAGCCGGAGCCCGAGCCCATGTGCGGATGGACGCCGTAGTAGACCTCGTGCCCGCCGACGTTGGCGATGGTGCCGTGATACGCGCAGAACCCGCCCGCCACGCACGAGCTCGATCCGCCCTGGGTGATGGTCTTCCCCGAGGGAAAGAAGATGGCATAATAGGTGTTGGTGTTGCCCGCAGCGTCGGTGGTCGGCACCGGCAGGTGGCCGGCGTTGATCTGCGCCGCGAGCTCGCTCTGGATCTGGGTGTCGTCGATGGTGGAGCCGTTGTTGGCCGCCGAGGGCGTGATCTGGATCCGCGACACGAACCCTCCGCGGGCGATGGCCTGGTTGGTGCCCGCGCCGCCGCCGTTGGCGGTGATGTTGGTGTTGTACTCGGTGAGCCAGTCGAAATAAGGGCTCGCGGTCACGCCGCCATAGAAGGTGGCGACGTTGGGCGAGACGGTGCCGGCCACTTCGGGGATGTACGTTCCCGAGCCGTAGAGCACCTGGACCACCTGGATGCTCGAGACCACGCGCCCGCCGTAGTAGGTGAGGTGCGCGCCGGCGGGAGCGGCGGCCGGCGCGGGCGCTGCGGCATCGCGGACCGGCATCTTGTGGACGTGCGTTCCCAGCACCACGTCCTGCGACGACGCAGAGGTGGCGGTGTCCGGGACGCCGTTGCCGCATCCGGCGGCAAGGAGCGCGGCGAGAAGGGGAACGAGGGAGAGATTGCGGGGGCTGCGCATCGGGTTGTGACCTCCGGGGACGCCGGCTCCTTGCCGGCGCAGCGGAGCAATGTGAAGGGATTCGCCCTGCGCACGAATCAGGTGCGAGGCACTCGCACTGTGCGGTGATTGCGCCGCGGCGGGTCAAGAACGCGCGATTTCGCAGGGTTGCATTTTCCTCGCGGCGGCGGGGCAGTCGAATGGCAGGCAATCGATGGGAGAAATGGCGCATGGCCGACATACGACGAACGCCGGTTGCGGTCCGGAGCGGCGCTGCGGAGGGCGTATCAACGCGCGCCGCGCGGCAGCTTGCCCTCCTCGGCGGTGGAGCGGAAGCAGGCGATGGGCGGGTCGCCGGGGAGCAGCGCCGAGAGCGCGTACTTCGCCTTGGCAAAGCGCAACACCTCCGCCTCGATGGCCTGCGCCAACTCGGCGCCGGAGCGGCCCCTGGCCTCGTCGATCTGCCTGCAGACCACCTGCTTCATCGCGGTGGAGCCCGCGGGCCGGAGAGGTGCGGCGAGCAGCAGCAAGAGCGTCCAGGTCATCGCATACCTCGCAGACGGGATTGGTTTCCGCGCGCCGACCCTAGCAGGGAGATCGCGGCCGTGCTACGCCTCCGCGGCCGGAGAGGTGCCTATGCGCGCTGGATTCATGATTGGGCGAATCGTGCTCGGGCTCTATTACCTGCTCACGGGAATCATGGACGTGATCAACTACAGGATGCTGGCGGGATATGCGGCGTCGAAGGGCGTGCCGGCGGCGGAGGCGGCGGTGATCGTCGCGCACCTGCTGCTGGTGCTGGCCGGCTTCTGCTTCCTCACCGGATGGCGGCCGGCCCTGGGCGTCGCGGCCATCGTGGTGTTCCTCGTCCCGGTGACCTTCACCATGCACGCCTTCTGGGCGGAGGCGGCGCCGCAGATGAAGCAGATGCAGATGATCAACTTCACCAAGAACATGGCGCTATTGGGGAGCGCGCTCATGTTCCTGGCCATTCCCCGGCCCTGGCCCTACAGCATCGAGTCGCGCGAGCCGGTGCAACCGGGACGCCGCGTGACCGCGTAGGGATCAGGCGCGCCCCAGCCTCGCCGCGGCTCGCTCAACGATGCGGACGCGCTCGTCGTTCACGGACTGCCGCGCCGCGGCGAGCGAGGCCACCAGCTCGGGCCCGGCGCCCGCGGGCGAGCCGGCGCGATAGGGCGGCGCGGGATCGTACTCCATGAGGAGCTGGATCTCCTTCGCCACCTTCTCGCCGCGCAGCTCGGCGGCGAGGCGGAGGCCGAAGTCGATGCCGGCGGTGACGCCGCCGCCGGTGGCGCGGTTGCGGTCGAGGACCACGCGCTCGCGCACCGGGATGGCGCCGAAGCGCGGCAGCAGGTCCAGGCTGAGCCAGTGCGTGGTGGCGCGGTAGCCCTGGAGCAGTCCGGCGGCGCCGAGGACGAGAGCGCCGGTGCAGACCGAGGTGACCCAGGAGGCGTGCTGCGACTGCCGGCGCAGGAAGGAGAGGAGCGCTTCGTCCTCCATCGCCCCGTTCACGCCGGGACCACCGGGCACGCAGAGTACGTCGAGCTGAGGTGCGCCGTCGAAGGTCGCGTCGGGCTGCAGGCGAAGGCCCGTATCGCTGCGGGCCGCGGAACCGAGGAGGAGGACCTGGGCGTCCGGCAGCCGGCCGAAGACCTCGTACGGACCGGTGAGATCGAGCTGCGTCAGCCGCGGGAAGAGGACGAAGCCGATTCGGGTGGTCATGTCGCGCAGCATACGCCGCCCCACGCCGCAGCGCGCCAGCGCACGCAGGTGCCCTGCTCTCAAATCGAAGCAGCATCGTGCCGGCGACCCGTGGGTAGCAGCAGCGCCACGAACCACGAGCAGTCGCCATCCTGACCGCGCCGGAATTTCAGGTCACGTCTCGAGGCGGGAAAGATCGGACTGCAGATGCTCCGCGATATCAGCGAGCCATTTCCCTTGAGCGCCAGGGACGTTCCTGGACCGGTCGAGCGGAGGCCGCGATCATTGCGGGATAAACCATGGCCAGTAAAAGCCCACAAACGCAACCAGGACGATCACGACGGATACGACGACCGTGATCGATACCATCCTGAATAATCCTGCCCTTCGAGTCCAAAGGGTGCTTCGTACAAGAAGGCCCGCTGCCACAGCCGTGAGTGCGATGTCCAGAAGACACACACCCATATAGGCCGACCAGTCGGGACGGCCCGACTTCTCAAGCAAGGTCCTGTGCAGCCAGACATTGATCAGCGCGCCGAGAACGACTGCCAAGGCGAGCAAACCCCGCCGTGTGGCGGCCCACCAGTGCATCCTGGACCGTGGCGGAGCCTCATCGCTTACCACAACCCTCCTTTTGAGTCGCTGCGGGTCGCGATGTCATGAATCGAAACGGCGAAATCAAGACGTTCCCACCATGAAAGCAGGGAGCCGTGGCGAAAGGCGACAATGCGGTCGTATGCGGCGTCCGGGGTCGAACCTGTATACTTGCTGACCATTGATGGTCAGTTCGTACGCGGGGAAGCCATCGTGGTCACACCGCCCGGTGTCTCCCTCGTGTTTGCGTCCATCTTCACAGCCTTGCAGAGTCTCTGGGCTCTTCACTGGGAGTACACTACCCATCCAACAACCAGCTCGATCGCTATCGCGCCCGCAACCGGCAGTAGTCGCAACCAGGAATCGCGCCGAATGACGATCCATGTCAACAGCATCGGTAGCCACACATGAGCAATCAAGAACAGCATGAGTGCTGCCCAATAGACAAGACCAACACCAGAATGGAGCACCACAAAGAACCGCACTTCCTTGCGCAAGTGCAGGGTATGCGTCTCATACAGCAGCCGTCCAACAAACAGGCCCACGCCACCAGCAACCGCTATCGAACCGGCCACAGCGTGCCCGAGGCTTGGCGAAGGAATGCGCACGGCCGTTACAGGCCACTGTCGGTCGTTGTGCTGTGATTGAAGGAGCAGGGCATTGTAGTAGGCTTGGAGTTCGGTTGCCGCACCACCGAGCCCATATGGGTTACACCCGCCGAGCAGGTCGTGATGGGGCGGTCGAGGTTGTCGAAGCTGACGCCACGCACGTCTACGCCAGTGCTGCTGGTGAGCTTCCCATTCGCGTCGTAGCTGAAGGTCATCCCGCTGGAGAGGGAGATGACCGCGTGCGGCCCCGACTCGACTGTCGCGACAAGCCTCTGGTTCCGGATGGTCAGGCCGAGATCCTGGAGC
>DASSQZ010000040.1:0-22025 GCA_035702105.1 Myxococcales bacterium
TGCCGGCAGGCGGCGCGGGAATGCACCGCGAACAGCCTCCGCCGCGCTTCGCGCCAGGTCACCGCGGTCTTCGACGAGGCCATGGCCGATTCCGGCCTGCGCGGGACGCAGTTCAGCCTGCTCACCGCCCTGGCGGTCGGCGGCGAGATGCCGGTTTCGAGGCTGGCGGAGGTGCTGGCGCTGGATCGCACCACGCTCACCCGCAACCTCGCGCCGCTCCAGCGGGATGGGCTGGTGACGAACCTTCCGTCGCCGGACGGCAGGGTGCGCATCATCGCGATGACGCAGCGGGGGCAGCAGGCGCTCGAGCGGGCACTGCCGCGGTGGGAGGCGGCCCAGAAGCAGGTGGTGCAGGCGCTGGGGCGGCGCCGGTGGGAAGAGCTTCTTTCCACCCTCGCCGGGCTGTAGCTTTTCTCTGTCCGAATAGGTGTACATACACGTAAAGGAGCACCCCATGACAATGCGGCTGATGTTGGTGGCATCGATGCTGGTGGCTTGCGCCCATTCTCCGCCCCCGCCGGCGACGCGCGACCGCGAGGTCGAATCGCTCGAGCAGGCGGTGCGCTGGCCGGATGCGTCCACGTCCACCGTCATGCTGCTCGCCAACGCGTGGCTCTCGACCCATCGCTACGCCGAGGGCTACGCCTACTTCGATGCGCTCGCCCCCAGGCGCCCGCTCTTCGAAGCGCTCGCCGGCTTGTTCCAGGCGCGCTCCGCCGACGGCGTCCCTCTCCTCCGCCGCGTCGCCTGGGTCGACGAGGCGATCGGCAAGCTGGACCGCGCCGCCTCCCGCGACCCGCTCTCGCGCTACCTGCGCGGCGTGGTCTTCCTCGCGCTTCCCCAGCGCTTCGGCAAGAAGGCGCAGGGTGTCGCGGACATGGAGTGGGCGCTGCAGAACGCCGCCCGGTTCCCGCCCGGCCTGGAGCGGGGCGCGCGCGAGGCGCTGGCGGGGCGCTCCGGCTTCCTCTCCGACTCGTCGGTGAGCGCGAAGGACGGCTTTCGCTTCGTTCCGCCGGAGGTTCGCGAGCCGGCCAGAGGCGTCTACGTCGCCCGCGGGTATGACTTCGCCGACCTGGCCTTCGTCGCTACCTCGGAGGGTTTCGTCGCCATCGACGCCGGTACGACGCCTGCCAGCGCCGCGCGGGCGCTCGCCGCGGTCCGCGCGCACGACGACCTGCCCATCCGCAAGGTGATCGTCACCCACGCGCACTGGGACCACATCGGCGGGCTGAGCGCCTTCGCCGGCCCCGGCGTCGAGGTGATCGCGCGGTCGACTTTTGGCGGCGAGCTGGCGCGGGTGAACGCGAGCCCCGCGCCCTTCCACTTCTTCTTCGGTGACGCGGTGGAGAAGGGCTACTCGCTCGCGCCGCAACGGACCATCGAGAAGCCCGAGACGCTGGTGGTCGGCGACACGCGCTTCGAGCTCATTCCCACCGCCGGAGGCGAGACCGACGACGCCCTCCTCGTCCGGCTTCCCGAGCGGCAGATCACCTTCGTCGGCGACGCCTTCATGCCCTACTTCGGCGCGCCGTTCGTGGCCGAAGGTTCCGTCGACGGCCTGCTCGCGACCGTCGCGCAGCTCCGCGCGCTCGGACCGACCAGGCTGATCCACGGCCACGCGCCGCTCACCGACAACTTCACCTTCGCGGTGCTGCAGCCGCTCGCGGCGGCGCTCACCGTGGTCCGAGACGCGACCCTGCGATCGATCCACGACGGCCGCGCGCTTGCGGACGCTCTCGGAGCGAACCTTCTGCCGGAGGTGCTCCGCGACGCGCCCGACGCCGTGGTGCCCTTCCTGCTGATGCGCGACAACGCCGTCCAGCGCATCTACGCGCAGCACTCCGGCTACTGGCAGGCCGACGGCGCGGGAATGGCGGTGTTCAGCGAGCGCGACTGGGCGGCGGCGCTGGACCTCTTCGGCGCCGATGCCGTGGTCCGGGTGGCGCGCTCGCTCAACGACCGCGGCGACTACGCGATGGCGCTCCGCCTGGCGGCGCCCGGCCAGCGGAGCTCACCGGCCCTGGCCGCCGAGCGCCTGCGCGCCCTCGAGGGCCTTCGCGCCCGGTATCAGTTCAATCCCTTCCGGTTGATCGTCTATTCGGACCTGGCGAACGAAGAGCTTCACTGAAGGCCGATGCGCTTCGCTTCGAGCCGCCATGAGGGAATCCAGGCCAGATGCCCTGCTGCCGTGACGGCATCCGATGCCCGGCGGCGCGGGCGGCCGCAGGGCGGCTGTGCGCGATCCATCGCTCGCAGCGCGTCCCGGTTGCGGCGGCGGCACTCCGGGCGCAAGACCTCGGCAATGAACGCGCTTGCGGGTCGGGTCGCGCTGGTCACTGGAGCGAGCGGAGGCATCGGCGGCGCGCTGGCGAGGCGGCTGGCAACGGCCGGAGTGCGCCTCGCGCTCGGCTATGCCGGGCACCGCGAAGCGGCGGAAGCGCTCGCCGTCGAGATCCGCCGGGCCGGCGGTGAGGCGATTGCCTCCGGCGCGGACCTCTCCCGGGCGGAGTCGCCGGCAGCGCAGGTGGCGGAGGTGCAGCAGCGCCTCGGCCAGCTCGACATCCTGGTCGCGAACGCCGGCGTGGCGGATCGGCGGGAGTGGCCCGACGTCACCATCGCCGACTTCGACCGCGCCCTGGCGGTCAACCTGCGCGCGCCGGTCCTGGCGGCGCAGGCGGCGCTGCCCGGAATGGTGGAGCGGAAGTTCGGGCGCGTGCTCTTCGTCTCCTCGGTCGCGGCGTTCACGGGCGGAATCGTGGGGCCGCACTACGCGGCGTCGAAGGCCGGACTGCACGCCATCACCGCCTTCCTCTCGCGGCGGCTGGCCCGAGAAGGAGTGACGGTCAACGCCATCGCGCCCGCGCTGATCGAGGACACGCGGATGTTCGCCGGCCAGGCCTCCCAACTGGCGGCGATGATCCCTGCAGGACGCCTCGGCCGCTCCGACGAAGTCGCCGCCCTGGCGATGGCCATCCTCGAGAACGGCTACATGACCGGCCAGGTGGTCGGAATCGACGGCGGGATGCACCCGCGGTGAGACGCTGACGCCGATTCCGGCCAGCCGGGCCCGGGGGGACCCGCAAGCGCGCTCCGTCACCAACGCAGCAGGACACCGCCGATCTCGACGGTCGCGTCGCCGTCGTCGTAACCACCGCCGCGCGCGCGGCGGTCATGGTCCCTCGATTCACGCTCGCGCCCGCCGCGGCGGTCGTGGTCGCGGCGAGCGTACTGCGGCCGGCGGTCCTCGCGGCCGTAACCGCCGTCGTGGTCGTCGCGATCCTGCCGGTCATGCCGCTGGCGGGCCTCCGCCGCGCGGTCCCGGGGCCGCCACTCCTCCGCGTGCGCGGCGGTGGCGCCGAGGGTCACTGCGCCGAGGGCTGCTGCAAGGATGCTGGGCATGGTGCGCTTCATGGCGTCTCTCCTTTCAGCGGGTTCGACGCCGGCGCCGGGACAATGGTTGCGTATGCAACTGATCCGAAACGATCGCGTGTGGGATCCGCGGCCCCTGGCCGGCCCTCGGCCAGGCGAGCCTCGAGCCGGGTGGAAGAAGGTCCGCGAAGTTGAATTCGGGCCGGCGCACGGCGATGGTGCCGGCACCATGCAGGTCTTCTACAACCAGCACCACGCGCTGCACCACGGGCAGCACGAGATTTCGCGGGCAGCTCGTCCCCTGCTTCGAGGTCCCCGCGCGGGCCGACTTCGTGCTCGAGGAGCTGCGCTCGCGCCGCATCGGCACCATCTCACCGGCTCCCGGCGTGGAGCTTTCCGCCCTGGAGCGGGTCCATTCGCCGCGCTATCTCCGGTTCCTCTCCACCGCCTGGGACGAATGGGTGGCCCTCGACCCCGCCAATGCGCGGCGCGACGCGCTTCCTTCGTACTGGCCCATCCGCACCTTCCGTACCGACGTGCTGCCCGGGAGCTTCTCCGCGCGCCTGGGCCTGTTCTCGTTCGATGCCGGCTCGCCGGTGACCGCGGGCACCTGGCAGGCCGCACTGCAGGGAGCGGCCTGCGCGGTGGCCGGCGCCCGACACGTGCTGGAGGGAGGGCGCGGCGCCTTCGCGCTCACGCGGCCCCCGGGCCACCATGCCGGCCACGACTTCTTCGGCGGCTACTGCTTCGTCAACAACGCCGCCGTCGCGGCGCAGGCGCTGCGCGACGGCGGCCTCGACCGGGTCGCGATCCTTGACGTGGACTATCACCACGGCAACGGAACGCAGGCGATCTTCTACGAGCGCGCGGACGTCTTCTACGCCAGCCTGCACGGCGACCCGCACACCGAATACCCGTACTATCTCGGCTACGCCGACGAGCGCGGCGCCGGCGCGGGCCTCGACTGCAACCTCAACCTGCCGCTGCCGCGCGGCACCGGTTTCGCGCGCTGGCGCGAGGCGCTGGCGGCGGCGCTGCGGCGCATCGCCGCCTTTGGCGCGCAGGCCCTCGTCGTTTCGCTGGGCGTCGACACCTTCGCCGGCGACCCGATCTCCGGATTCGCGCTGGGCAGCGCCGATTACCTGCGGCTCGGCGAGGATCTGGCAGCCGCGGGCCTGCCGGCGCTGTTCGTGTTCGAAGGCGGCTACGCCGTCGTGGAGATCGGCGTGAACACCGTCAACGTGCTCGAGGGCTTCCGCGGGCGCGCGGGGTGACGCTGCTCAATTGCCCTTGGTGAGCCATTCGGCGACGCCGCCGTGCCGCGAGCAGGTGCCGCTGCGGCTCTTCGAGTGCGAGAGCGTGCCGTCCTTGCACCTGGCCGTGGCCGGGCCTTCCTGCGCGTCATCGTCGCCCCTGTCGCGCGAGCGCTCGTTGCTCGCCTCGCGCCCGCCCCGATCATCGTCCGCCTTGCTCCGCGAGCGTTCGTCCGTTCTCGCGCTGGAGCGCTCGCGCTGGTCGTCGTCGGACTTCCGCTCCTTCGCCTCGGAGCGGCCGCGCTGATCGTCGTCCGACTTCCGCTCCTTCGCCTCGGAGCGGCCGCGCTGGTCGTCGTCCGACTTCCGCTCCTTCGCCTCGGAGCGATCGTCGTCCCGGTCCCTGCGCGCCCTGTCCGCGCGGGCGTCGCCGGACTTCTCGCCGCCGGCCCTGGCGCCGCCGGTCTTGTCCACGCCGCCGTGGCCGCGGCAGGCGCCGCGCCCCTTCTTGCCGATGGTGCCGTCCTTGCAGGTGACGGTTTCGGAGCCCTGGTCGTCGCCCTTGCGCTCGGCGGCGGTCGCGCTCTTTCCCTCTTTCTCGGGACGGGCTGCCGGGCTGCCCTTCGCCGTTGCGGAAGCGGCCTTGTCCACCCCGCCGTGCCCGCGGCAGGCGCCGCGTCCGCCCTTGCTCGTCGATCCGTCCTTGCAGATCACCTGGGTGTCGGCGGCCTTCTCCCTGGCGGCGGCTGCGCCGGCAAGCGTGAGGAGCGAAAAGCACAACGCCAGATTTGCGGCGGCGAACGCTCTTTGCGCGGTCATCGGAGCTCCAGGTCCCGGGGGGAAATGCCCCCCTGAATGACCGCACGTATACACGGGCGAGCGGGAGCAGGCGAGGTTATCAACCGCGCGGCTTCGAGGGCCGGCGGGCTCTCCGCCGGCGTCGAGGCGAGGTGGACCGGTTCCCGGGACACCCAAGGAGGGGACGAGATGAACCCGACCATGAACCAGACGGGCCTTCTGGACCAGTTGAAGGGCAAGGTGGCGGCGGCGCTCGGCGGCGGCCAGGAGCATTCCGGACTGATCGACAGCGTGCTCAAGCTGGTGAATGAATCCCCGGGCGGACTGGGCGGCTTGATCTCGAAATTCCAGGAGAAGGGGATGGGCGGCATCGTCTCCTCCTGGGTGGGCACCGGCGCCAACCAGCCGGTCACCGGCGACCAGGTGGCGAACGCGATCGGCGCCGAGAAGGTGAACGAGATCGCGGGGAAGCTCGGCGTCTCCGCGGACAACGTCAAGTCCGGGCTCGCCTCCGTGCTGCCGGTGGTGGTGGACAAGCTCACGCCCGACGGGAAGGTGCCGCAGGTTTCCGGCATGCTGGAGAACCTCGCAGCAAAGGCCGCCTCCCTCTTCAAGCAGGCGTGAGGCGCGCTGCGTCCCTTCACGGGCGCGCCGTGTTCCCTCCGCTGATCACCACCCCCACGCGCTGGCCCTCGAGTGGCCGGTAGCGGCCAGAGAGAAGGGCGGCCAGCGCCGCCGCCCCTCCCGGCTCGGCGGCGATGCGCAGCGCGTCCCAGAGCGCCCGCTGCGCCTGCGCGATCATCTCATCGCTGACGAGCACCACCTCTTTCACGAACCGCCGGGCGATGGGGAAGACGCGCTCCCCCACCCTGCGCGGCGCCAGCGAATCCGCGGCGATGCCGCCGGCCGGCGCGTCCACCGGCTTGCCGGCGGCCAGCGCGGCGCTGAGCGTCGGCGCCAGCTCCGGCTCCACGCCGACCACGTCCGCGCTGCCTCGATACCAGGCCGCGATTCCCGCGAGCAGCCCGCCGCCGCCCACCGCCGCGAGCACCACGTCGAGCTGCGGCGCCTGCTCCGACAGCTCCTTTCCCAGCGTGCCGGTGCCGAGCAGCGTCTCGTCCTGGTCGAAGGCGTGGACCTGCATGGCGCCGGTCTGCGCGGCGAACCTCTCGCTCGCCTCCAGCGCGTCCGCATAGCGATCGCCGACCAGTTCCAGCGTCGCCCCGCATTGCCGGATGCGCTCGATCTTCGCGGGCGCGGAGATGCGCGGCACGAAGATCCGCGCCGGGATCGACAGCTTCTGCGCCGCGAACGCCACCGCGGCCCCGTGGTTCCCGCCGGACGCGGCCACCACTCCCGCAGGTGGCACCTTGCGCAACAACAAATTCGTGAACGCGCCGCGAGCCTTGAACGAGCCCGAGCGCTGCAGCAGCTCCAGCTTGAGGACGAGCGGCCCGGGCGGCCCTCCCAGGTCGGCTCCCTCCACCTCGACGACCGGCGTGCGCCGCACCCAGGGCCGGATGATCTGCTCCGCCCGGGCGATGTCCCCGGGACCCATCGCCTCCCCGGAATCGCCGGCGCCGAGCCTCGCGAGCCGCGCCTTCACCGCCGGCCACTCGCGGTCGACGATGGAGAACCAGACGGTGTCGCGCACCCGCCCGCCGGAGACGATCTGGTGGCGGCGAAAGGTGCCCTCCTCCACCGCGCCCAGCCGCGCGATGGCCGCGCGGGATCGCGCGTTGAGCGCATCGGTCTTGAGCTCGACGCGATTGGCGCCCAGCGTCTCGAAGGCGTGGGTGAGCAGAAGCCGCTTGCTCTCCGTGTTCACGCCGGTGCGCTGGAAGCGCGGCGCGTACCAGGTCCAGCCGATCTCCAGGCGGCGGCTTTCGCGATCGATGTTGGCGAAGCGGGTGCTCCCGACGATCTCGCCGCTCTTCCGATCGACGACGACGAAGGGCAGCGCCCGCCCGCGCCGCTGCTCCTCGAGGGCGGATTCGACGTAGGCGCGCATCTCGTCCGGCGTCCGGACGGGAGCGGGAACCCACTCCCAGAGCTGCGGATCCAGCCCCACCCTCGCGAGCGCCTCGGCATGCTCGGGCCTCATCGGCTCGAGCCTGACGAGCGCACCCTCCAGCACCAACGGCTCGATTCTCATCGGGTCGCGCACGGCCATCGTCCTCCGCCCGGAGCTACGCGCGCTTGACCTTCACCCAGTGCTGCAGGATCCGCTGCAGGTCCGCCGAGTGCACCGGCTTGCTCACGTAGTCGTTCATCCCCGCCTCGAGGCAGCGCTCGCGGTCGCCCTCCATCGCGTTCGCGGTCATCGCCACGATGGGCACGCGATGGTGCGGCCGGTCCGCGCGGCGCACCTCGCCGGTGGCCTTGAACCCGTCCATCTCCGGCATCATCACGTCCATGAGCACCATGTCGTAGTCGATGCCCGCGATCATCTCCACGGCCTCCTTGCCGTTGGCGACCACGTCCACCTTGCAGCCGAGCTTTTCCAGCAGCCTGGAAGCGATGCGCTGGTTGACCATGTTGTCCTCGGCGACCAGCACGCGCGGCGAATATCCGTCGAAGACCGGCACCGCCGCGGGCTGGGCGGCGATGCGGCGCTCGCCCGCGGCCAGCGCGTGGCGGCCCTCGTTCCGGGCCGCCCAGGCCGCGGCGAGAGTATCGAGGAGCTGGCCCTGCCGCACCGGCTTGGTCAGCGAGGCGAAGATGCCGGCCGCGTGGAGCTTCTGTGCGTCCCAGGTCTCGCCCACCGAGGTGAGGAGCACCACTCCGGTGTCGCGCAGCTGCGGGTCGGCCTTCAGCGAGCGGGCGAACTCCTCGCCGTCCATGCCCGGCATCTGGAAGTCGACGATGGCGAGGTGATACGGATCGCCGTCCGCCACCGCCTTGCGCAGCGCCTCCAGCGCCTCCGGCCCCGAGGAATACGAGCCGTTGCGCATGCGGAAGGTGGTGATCTGCTCGTGGACCACGCGCCGGTTCACCTCGTTGTCGTCGAGCACCAGCACCCGCAGCCCGACCAGGTCGAGCTTTCGCGGAGGCGGCGTGGGCACGCGGCGATCGACCCGGAGCGGAAGCGTGAGCGTGAAGGTGGATCCCTTTCCCACCTTGCTTTGCGCCTCGATCTGCCCGCCCATCAGATCGGCGAGCTGCCGGGTGATGGCGAGACCCAGGCCGGTGCCTCCGAAGCGGCGAGTGGTGGAGGCGTCCGCCTGGGTGAACTTCTCGAAGATCTCCCGCAGCCGATCGTCGGGAATGCCGATTCCGGTGTCGGTCACCGCGAAACGCAGCACCGATTCGGCGTCGGTCAGGGAGACCACGTCAACGTCCACCAGCACGTGGCCCTTCTCCGTGAACTTGATCGCGTTCCCGAGCAGGTTGGTGAGGATCTGCCGGATGCGGCCCGCGTCGCCCACCACCCGGTCGGGCACCTCCGGCGCGATGCGGAGGACGACGTCGAGGCCCTTCTGCTGCGCGGCGACGCTGAGCAGATCCACCGACTCCTCCAGCGCCGGCCGCAGATCGAAGGGCAGCGGCTCGATCATCATCTTGCCCGCCTCGATGCGGGAGAAGTCGAGGATGTCGTTGATGACCGTGAGCAGCGCCTCCGCCGAGCTGCGCACCGTCTGCGCATATTCGCGCTGCTCCGCGTTCAGCTCGGTGTCGAGGAGCAGGCCGGTCATGCCGATCACGCCGTTCATCGGCGTGCGGATCTCGTGGCTCATGTTGGCGAGGAACTCGCTCTTCGCCTTGGTTCCCGCCTCGGCGGCTTCCTTGGCGATGCGAAGCTCCTCCGCGGCGCGCTGCCGCGCGGCCAGCTCGGCGCGGAGCTTCTGGTCCGACTGGCGCAGGGACGTGACCATCCGCTCCAGCGCGTGGCCGAAGGCGTCGCTCGCGCTGCGCGGGCGCACCTCCACCGAGAGATCTTCCGAGGCGATGGCATTGGCCACGCGGACGTTGTCGCGGAGGAACCCGAGGAAGCGGTTGAAGGCGCGGCTCATCTCGCCGATCTCGTCGCGTCGCGCGTCGTGCTCGAGGTGGACCGAGAGGTCGCCGCCTGCGGCAGCGGTGGCGAGGCGGGCGGTGTCCGCGAGCGGCCCCACCAGGTTTCGCGTCACCACCTGGGCGGCGATGGCGCCTCCGATGGAGAGGAGCGCGACCAGCACGATGGCGCTCCACACCGCCACCTGGGTGGCGCGGCTCACCTTGGCGAGCGCCGCCGTCTTCTGCAGATCGGCGGCGGACTCCACGCCGTTGATCAGCTCCACCTGCCGCGCGCGAATGGGAAGGTAGTCGCGCAGGTACAGCTCCTTGGCCTGGCTGCTGTCGCCTCTCGCGGCGAGATCCATGATCTGCTCTTCCAGGCGGTCGAGCATGTCCACGTCCATGCGCTCGGCGGCGAGGATGCGACCGGTCATCTCCGGGGGCGCGATGGCCTTGATCTGCGCCACGTCGCTGGAGAAGTCGTGGTCGGCGCCCAGCTTGCGGTCGTGCTCGCTCGCGTCGCGCGGGTTGAGCATGAAGCCGCGCATCGCGTCGCTCATCACCATCAGGTCGAAGCGAAGCTTGAGGGCGTCGAGCTGGAGCACGTCGTAGACGCTGACGATCTGCTCCACCCGCCGGACGTTGTCCACCGCGAGCGCGATCAGCGCCGCGCCGAGGAGCGTCGCGGTGAGGAGCAGCCCGAAGAAGGCGAGCAGGAGCTTGCGGTGGATGGTCATGATCGTGCTGCGAGCCGCGCAAGCGCCTCCTGCAACCTGCCGAGCTCGCGCTCCAGGGTCGGGTAGATGCGCCGAGCCTCCCCGAGATCCCCGTTTTCCGCAATCTCCTCGAGGCGCAGGGCGACGGCGGCAGTGCGCCTGCCGCAGACGCTGCCCGCCGATCCCTTGAGCTGGTGGGCCGCGCGCAAGAGGGCGTCGGCGTTACCGCCGTCGAGGGCGCCGCGGATCTCCAGCAGCCGCCGCGGCCCGTCCTCGAGGAAGAGGCCGACCAGCTCGGCGAGGAGATCCCCGTCGCCGCCGACCAGCCCGAGCAGGGCGGTTTCGTCGAGCGCCGCGGCGGTGGAAAGGCGCGCCTCCAGATCGGGACCGGCCGCGGCAGCCCGGGCGCTCCTGCCGATGGCCTCGTCGATGGCGGCGAAGAGCGCCCGCGGCCGGATCGGCTTGGCGACGAAGGCGTCCATCCCTGCCGCGAGGCAGGCCTCGCGACCCTCCCTGGCCGACTGCGCGGTGACCCCGACGATGGGGATGTGCCCGCCGGTCCCGGCCTCGGTCTTGCGGATGGCGGCGGTCGCGGCCATCCCGTCCATTCCCGGCATCTGCACGTCCATGAGGACCACGTCGAAGTGCTCCGCCCTCGCCAGCGCCGGAACGGCGCGCCCGTTGCGCACCACCTGGACCGTGCAGCCTTCCTTCTCGAGGATGGTGCGAACCAGCATCTCGTTGACGGCGTGGTCTTCGGCGACCAGGACCCGCAGCGCCGGCCTGGCGGCCGCGCCGGTGTGCTTCTCCGACGTCATCTTCGCCGGGTCCGGTGGGGAGGCGTCCTGGCGGCATCCGCGAGCGCGGCGTCCACGCGCTCCGCCACCTCTTCCGGCTCGAGCGGCTTGTGCAAGAGCCGGATGGGACCCAGCTCCGCCGCCGCCACCGCGAAGGCCCGCATGCTCTTCCAGAACGAGGTGATGAGCAGCACCTGCGTCTGCCGGCCGGCCGCCCGGATCTTCTCCACCCACTGCACGCCGGTGATGTCGGGCAGGAGCCCGTCCACAAGCAGCAGATCGGGGTCCTCGGCCTGGAGGAGCCGGTCGGCCTCCGCCGCGCGGCTGGCCGAAAGAACGCGGTGGCCGTGCTTTTCCAGGGCCTCGACCACCAGGCGCAGGAAGATTCGATCGTCATCCAGGACGAGGATCGTGCTCATGTTGCTCCGGCCGCGGACATCGAATGATCCAGCGTACAGCGAAACCGGGCCTGCGGCCAAAGGGCACGAGGGCCGGCGATTCCGCAAATCCCCGTCCGGATATCCGCATCGGGGCGGACCCCCGGGCGCGCGCATGGACGGTGGGAGGGACAGCCACTCGCCGGAACGGCTGTTGCACATGCCTGCTCGGGGCCCGCGCCGGCGCGCATCGCTTGCGTGACCGCCGCAGCCTTCCCCGGCGCACGTCGCGGCGGGCGAATCTTTTTCCGGCAGGAGTGAAACATGTCGAGCGCGAAGCGAACGCTCCTCCTCGCGGCGGCGGCGCTGTTCGCGCTGCCTTCGCTGGCGGACAACCCGAAGGTCATCAAGATTGGCGCCGTCTACCCGCTCACCGGCAACATCGCCTCCACCGGCCTCGACTGCCGCCGCGGCGCCGAGCTGGCGGTGGACATCATCAACGGCAAGTACGACCTGGAACTGCCGCTCGCCAGGACGGAAGGCATTCCCTCGCTGGGAGGCGCGAAGCTGGAGCTGGTCTTCGCCGACACCAAGGGCGAGCCGAAGAACGGCCTCGGCGAGGTGGAGCGCCTCGTCTCGCAGGAGAAGGTGGTGGCCATCATCGGCGCCTACCAGAGCTCGGTGACCAAGACCGCCTCGCAGGCCACCGAGCGGCTGCACATCCCCTACGTCTGCTCGGACTCCTCCTCGCCCACCCTCACCCAGCGCGGCTTCAAGTACTTCTTCCGCGCCAGCCCCCACGACGCGCTCTTCGCCCGCGACCAGTTCAACTTCCTCAAGGACATGGAGAAGAAGGGGCAGAAAGTGCGCTCCATCGCGGTGCTCTACGAGAATACCGAGTTCGGCAGCAACGTCGGCAAGGAGGTGGTCAAGCTGGCGAAGGAGTTCGGCTACGACCTCGTCGCCGACATCTCCTATGCGGCCAACGCCACCGACGTGACCAGCGAAGTGGGCCGCCTGATCAAGGCGAAGCCCGACGTGCTCATGCACGCGAGCTACATCACCGACGCCATCCTCTTCACCAAGACCTTCAAGGAGATGAACTTCCGGCCCAGGGCGATCATGACCTTTGCCGGCTACATCGAGCCCGCCTACCTGCCCACGGTGAAGCAGGACGCCGAAGGCGTGGTGGTGCGCTCCACCTTCGCCCTCGACCTCGCCGGCCGCAAGCCGCTGGTGGCGAAGGTGAACGAGCTGTTCAGGAAGAAGTACGGCATCGACATGAGCGAGAACGCCGCGCGCAGCTTCACCGCGCCCTTCGTGCTCGCCGACGCGATGAACCGCGCGAAGACCACCGATCCCGACGCGCTGGTCAAGGCCATCGAGGCCACCGCCTTCGGCCCCGGGCAGGTGATCTACCCGTGGGAGGGCGTGAAGTTCGATCCGCAGAGCCACCAGAACGTCTTCGCCCGCGGCATCCTGGTGCAGATCCAGAAGCAGTCCTACGTGACGGTGTGGCCCTTCGACTCCGCCGCCGCCGAGCCGCTCTGGCCGCTGCCTCCCTGGGGAACCAATTGAAGTGACGGCACAGGTGGATTGACGCATGCCGCATCGCGAAACGCTCTCCGATCCGGCGCCTGCGGCGCCTCCACGAGGGGGGAGCTCGCTCCCCCCTCGACCCCCCAGGAGCGGGGATCGGGAGAGAGACCCATGACCGCCCAGCTCATCCAACAGCTCGCCAACGGCGTGTTGATCGGCTGCGTCTATTCGCTGATCGCCATCGGCCTCACGCTCATCTGGGGCGTGATGAACATCGTCAACTTCGCCCACGGCGAGTTCCTCATGCTGGGCATGTTCGCGGCGTTCTGGATGTACACGCTCTGGGGGATCGACCCGCTCTGGTCGATCCCCGCCGGCGCCGCGCTGCTCTTCGTGCTCGGGCTCGTCATCTACCGCTTCGCGGTCAGCAAGGTGATGAAGGGCCCGATGCTGGCGCAGCTCGTGGTCACGTTCGGGATCAGCATCTTCCTCGCCAACGTGGCCGTGCTCCTCTGGACGCCGGACTTCCGCCTGATCGACAAGCCGCTCCTCGCCGGCACCTGGAATGCCGGGCCGGTGCAGATCAGCATTCCCAAGGCGGTGGCGTCAGCGGGCAGCGTGCTGGTCTCTGCCGCGCTGCTGCTGTTCCTTTCGCGCACCCGCACCGGCAAGGCCATCCTCGCGGTGGAGATGAACCGCGACTCGGCGCTGCTGGTGGGCATCGACACCGACCGGGTCAACGCGCTCTCGTTCGGAATCGGCGCGGCGCTGGTGGGAATCGCGGGCGGCTTTCTCGCCATGTACTACTACATCTATCCGCAGGTGGGCGCGCTCTTCGGCACCCTCTCCTTCTGCATCGTCGCGCTGGGGGGCTTCGGCAGCATCGGCGGAGCCTTCGCCGCGGGGCTGCTGGTCGGCATCGTGCAGACGCTCGCCGGCTACTTCTTCGACCCCGCCTACAAGTACGCGGTGGTCTTCCTCCTCTATCTCGTGGTGGTCTGGTTCAGGCCACAGGGGCTGCGCGGATGACGAAGATCTCCATCGCTGCCGCCGCGGCCGTGGCGGTGCTGGTCTTTCCGCTGGTGTTCAGCGGCCCCTTCCCGCTCCACGTGGCCATCGTCACCCTCATCTTCGCCACCCTGGGGGTCGCCTGGAACATCATGGGCGGATACGCCGGGATGTTCTCCTTCGGCACGGCGGCGTTCTTCGGCATCGGCGCGTACACCTCGACCTATCTCTCCATCGCGCACGGCTGGAACCCCTGGCTCGGGCTGCTGGCGGGCGGAGTGGCCTCCGCGCTGGTGGCGGCGGCCATCGGCTGGCCCTGCTCCAACCTGCGCGGCCACTACTTCGCCATCGCCAGCATCGCCTTCGCCGAGATCGTGCGCACCCACTTCAACAACTGGAAGCTGGTCGGCGCCGCGGAGGGGCTGATGATCCCCATCCGCGAGGGCGGGCTGCGCGTCTTCCAGTTCAATCAATCCAAGGTGCCGTACTACTTCATCGCGCTCGCCTTCCTCGCCGTCGCCCTGGCCGTCTGCCTCGCCATCTCGCGCTCGCGCATGGGCTATTACTTCCGCGCCATCAAGGAGAGCCACGAGCTGGCCATGGCGCTGGGCATCAGCTTCGTCCGCTACCGCCTGGCGGCGATCATGATCGCGGCGTTCATGGCGGCCGCCTGCGGCACCCTCTACGCGCAGTACGTGCTCTACATCGACGCCGAGAGCGTGCTGGTGATCTCGGTCTCGGTGCAGGTGGTGCTGGTGACCATGCTGGGAGGCGCCGGCTGGCTGTTCGGGCCGGTCATCGGCGCGGCCGTGCTGATCCCGCTCTCGGAGATCACCCGCGCCCAGCTCGGGGCGCGCGGGACCGGCGTGGACATGATCCTCTACGGCGCCCTGATCACGCTCATCTCCGTCTACCAGCCCAAGGGGATCTGGGGCTTCTTCGCCGGCGGCCTGGGCCGCCGCAAGCAGCCGGCCGCGGCGCCACGCCTCGAGCCCTCCTCGCCGGGGGTCGCATGAGCGCGCCGCTGCTGGAAGTGCGCGGCGTCACCAAGCGCTTCGCCGGGCTCACCGCCAACGAGGCGGTCTCGTTCTCGGTGAACGAGGGCGAGATCGTCAGCATCATCGGCCCCAACGGCGCCGGCAAGAGCACGCTCTTCGGCTGCATCACCGGCTTCCACCGCCCCGACGAGGGCGCGGTCCTCTGGCGAGGCCGCGACATCACCGGGCTTGGCGCCGACCGCATCTGCCGCCTGGGCATCGCGCGCACCTTCCAGATCGTGCAGGTGATCGCCGACATGACGGTGCTGGAGAACGTCACCACCGGCGCTTTCTTGCGCCACCCCGGGCGCCGCGATGCCGAGCGGCGCGCGCTGGAGGTGCTGGAGTCCACCGGGCTCGTAGAGCGCCGCGATCAGCAGGGCAGCGCGCTCACCATCGCGGACAAGAAGCGGCTGGAGGTGGCCATGGCGCTGGCCACCGGCCCGCGCCTGTTGATGCTCGACGAATCCATGGCCGGCCTCACGCCGGTGGAGCTGCACCAGATCATCGAGCTCTTGCGCGGGGTGCGGAAGACCGGCGTCACGCTGGTCATCGTCGAGCACGTGATGGAAGCGGTGATGCAGCTCTCCGACCGGGTGGTGGTGCTGACCTCGGGCCGCAAGATCGTCGAGGGAGCTCCCAGGGAAGTCGTGTCCAACCCCGCCGTCATCCAGGCCTACCTGGGGGAGCGCTACCGTGCTTGAGGTTTCCCACGTCAGCGCCGGCTACGGCGACCTCACCGTCGTGAACGACGTCTCCTTCCACGTGGAGGAGGGCGAGGTCGTCTCGCTGGTGGGCTCGAACGGCGCGGGCAAGAGCACCATCCTGCGCACCGTCGCCGGCCTCCTGCGGCCGAAGGGCGGCGAGATCCGGCTGCGCAAGGAGCGCATCGATCGCACGGCGCCCTACGACATCGTCCGCCGGCGGGTGGCGATGGTGCCCGAGGGGCGGCAGCTCTTCGGCCGTCTGCCGGTGATCGACAACCTGCTCCTCGGCGCCTACACGCTGCCGCAGGCCGAGGTCCAGGGCGCCCTCGCCGACGTGCTCCGGCTCTTCCCCATCCTCGCCGAGCGCCGCGGCCAGCGCGCCGAGACGCTCTCCGGCGGCGAGCAGCAGCAGCTCGCCATCGCGCGCGGCCTGATGTCGCGGCCGTCGCTGCTCATGCTCGACGAGCCCTCGCTGGGAATCATGCCGCGGCTGGTGGCGCAGATCTTCGACACCATCCACCGCATCCGCGAGCAGGGCGTGACCGTGCTGCTGGTCGAGCAGAACGTCTTCGAGGCGCTGGAGATCTCCGACCGCGGCTACGTGCTGCAGAGCGGGCGCATCGTGCTGGAAGGAGCCGGGAAGGACCTGCTCGGGTCCGACCTCGTCCGCAAGGCCTATCTCGGCATCGCCGCCTGAGGCGCGCCGGCAGCGGCGCGCGCGTCGGGCTCCGCCGGCTGCACGATGCCGCGGTTCCTGTCGTACTCGCGCCCGCGATGGGGCACCGGCCCTGCCAGGAGGAAGTTCGAGCGCAGGGGGCGGCCGAGCAGTTCCTCGGCGCGCGCGCCGAGCGCGAGCAGCTGGCGGACGTCGATGCCGGTTGCGATGCCCATCTCCTCCAGCATCGGCACCAGGTCCTCGGTGCAGGTGTTGCCGGTGTGCCCGCGGTGATACGAGGCGGAGCCCGTCTTGGGCTGCCCGCCGATGGCGCCGAGCGAGGTGTCCACGTAGCGGAACCCGAACGTCAGCGCGGTGAGCGTGTTGGCGATTCCCCAGCCGCGGGTGTCGTGGAAGTGCACCACGATGCGCTCCTTCGGCATTCCTGCCGCCAGCGCCTCCTCGTAGAACCGGCTCACCTGCACGGGATTGGCCACGCCCACGGTGTCGCCGAAGCCGATCAGCTCCGCCCCCAGGTCCTTCCAGAACTGCCCGATGGCGATGGCCTGCGAAGGCTGCACGTCTCCGGCGATGGGGCAGCCGAAGCTGGTCAGCGCCCAGCCGAAGACGGCGTGCCCGGTGTCGAGGGCAAGCCGGGTCATCTGCTCGAGCAGGCGCTTGTTCTCGTCGTGGCCCATCTGCACGTTGGCGCGGTTGTGGGCCTCACTGGCGGAGATCACCATGGCGATCTCGTCGACGCCGAAACCCTCCTCCTTGCTCCGCACCGCCCGCTCCACCGCTTTCAGGGTGGTGCAGATGGCGCGGTAACGAACGCCCTCCTTGCGCGGGATGCGGCGGAGCACTTCCTCCGCGTCGGCGAACTGCGGCAGGTACCTGGGATGGGCGAAGCTGGTGGCTTCGATCTCGGTGAAACCCGCCTCGGCCATCCGCGCGATCATCTCGACCTTGGCCTCGGTGGGGACGATGCGCTCCTCGCTCTGCAGGCCGTCGCGGGCCCAGCACTCGCCGAGGATCACGCGGGGGGGAAGCGGCAGCTCGTGGAAGTGTGGCATCGGGGCGCCCTCCTTTGGCCTTGCCGATCCGTCCCTGCCGCCGAAGGCGGGGACTCCGACCGCGGTGTCGGACCTGGACGCTTGCGAGACGGGTATTAGGCGCCGGAAGGCCGTGCGTCAACCGCGACGGCATGCCGCGGCCGTTGCCACGCCTTCGAGGTCCAAGGCACACTGCGCGACCCTCCCCGGCCATGAAGACCAACCGGCCCCTCACCGTCGTCGCGCTCCTGCTCAGCCTGTCGATGGCGGCGATGGAGATGACCGTGGTCTCCACCGCCATGCCCACCGTGGTGGGCGACCTGGGGGGCGTCCGCCTCTACTCCTGGGTCTTCACCGCCTACCTGCTCACCTCCACGGTGACGGTGCCGCTCTACGGCAAGCTCGCCGATCTCTACGGGCGCAAGCCCGTGCTCCTGGCCGGCATCGCCGTCTTCCTCGCCGGCTCGATGGCGAGCGGGCTCTCGCGCAGCATCGGCGCGCTGATTGCCTTCCGCGGTCTCCAGGGATTGGGAGCGGGCGCCATGCAGCCCATCACGCTCACGGTGGTGGGCGACATCTACAACCTGGAGGAGCGCTCGCGGATGCAGGGCGTCTTCGGCGCCGTCTGGGGCGTGGCAGGGCTGATCGGACCGCTGCTCGGAGGGTTCATCGTCCGCTACCTCTCCTGGCGCTGGATCTTCTTCATCAACGTGCCCGGAGGAATCGCCGCCGCGGCGCTGCTGGGCGTCGCCCTGCACGAGAACGTGGAGCGCCGGCGCCACTCGCTCGACTGGCCGGGTTCGGCCTTCCTCATGCTCGGGCTGGTTGCGCTCCTCGTCGGCACGCACGGCGGAGTCGCCAGCGCGGTGGGCCTGCCGGCTGCGGCGCTGCTCCTGCTCGCCTTCGTCGCGGTGGAACGGCGGGCCGCGGAGCCGGTGCTTCCCATTGCCCTCTTCCGCCAGCGGGTGATGGCCATGTCCACGCTGCTCGGAGCGCTGATCGGCGCGGGGATGATCTCGATGATCACCTACGTCCCTCTCTACGTGCAGGGAGTCCTCGGGGCCTCGCCCACCGCCGCGGGAAGCGCCATCACGCCCATGGTCGTGGGCTGGCCCATCGCCAGCGCCATCGGCGGCCGGGTGCTGCCGCGGGTGGGCTTCCGGCCGCTCATCCGCGGAGGTCTCGCCATCTCGGCGGTGGCCGCGGCGGCGCTGGCGCTCTTCCTGCGCCCCGGCGCCAGCGTCCACGTGCCCCAGGCGGCCGCCGCGCTCTTCGGCGTGGGCCTCGGATTCGCCAACACCTCGCTGCTCATCGCCGTCCAGACCAGCGTGCAGTGGCGGGAGCGCGGCGTCGCCACCGCCAGCACCATGTTCGCGCGGACGATCGGCGGCACGCTTTCGGTGGGCGCGCTCGGCGGCATCCTCACCGCCACGCTGGTCGCCAACGCCTCCATTCCCGCCGGCGCGGCCGGCCAGCTCCTCGGTCCCGCGCACGGCGCCGGCCTCGACGCCGGGCTGGTGCGCTCGCTGATCGCGTCGCTGCAGTCGGGGCTGGGCGCGGTGTTCTGGGTCATCGCCGCCATCGCCGCGGCGGCGGCCGCGGCGAGCCTTCTCTTCCCGCACCTGCCGCTGGGAAGCGAGTCCTCGGGGCAACCGGCGGGAATGGCCGCCCTTCCGCCGGACGCCTGACGCACCCTCCATGAAAGACGGCGGCCGGGGGCGATGTTCCGCCCTCCGGCCGCCGCTTCACTGCCTGCTGACTACCGTCCCCCCATTACAGCCGGACGGTGATCCCGACCTGCGGGCTCACGCCGCCCAGGTTCGAACGCGCCGAGATCGGCGTGGCCGGAGGAGTCGCGGGCTCCGGGCAGCCCACCAGGGTCAGCGAGTAGTTGCCGCCGCCCAGGTTGGTGAACACCGCGCCGAGCGTCGACGGATCGAAGACGGTGCCCTGGGTGGTCACGTACGGCTGCAGGGTCAGCGTCACGTTCGGGCTGATCACGCTCGAGGTTGCCGTCAGGTCCAGGCGCTGCTTGCTGGTGCGGTAGTCGGCGGTCTGGACCGTGACCGCGTCAGGCAGCGGGTTGATGGTGACCGTCATCGACTCCGGCAGCGAGGTCGCGCCGCCGGTGTTCGTCGCCGTGACGCTGACGGTGACGGTGGTGCTGGTCACCTGGCCGAGCGGCAGGGTCGGAGCGGTGAAGGTCACGGTGCCCGAGTTGTTCGGGTTGTTGGTCACCGCCAGGTTCAAGAGCGCCGGCGCCCCGGACTGCGTGACGGCGAAGGTGACGACCTCGTTCTGGGGATCGGTCGCGCTCACGCCGAAGCTTCCGTTCGCGCCGGAGAAGACGCTGATGTTGGGAATGTGCGTGACCGTGGGAGCGCCCGCGGCGTTGAGCGTGATGGTCGTGCTCACCGTGTTGCTGCCGCACTGGTTGCTGACCGCCAGCGTGGCCGTGATGGGCGAGGTCGCGCCGATGGCGTTGAAGGTCGGGTTGGCGATGTTGGGGTTGTCGAGCGAGCCGCTGCTCACCGACCAGAGGAAGGTGAGCGGAGCGGTCCCGGTTGCCGTGCCGTTGAGCGGCACCGTTCCCCCCGCCGGGCCGGTGTACGGGCCACCGGTGTTCGCCACCGGGATCTGGCAGCCGGCCACCGGGATGGTGGTGTCGGGCCACGGGTTGAGCTGCCCCACCAGGGTGCCGGCCGACGAGGTCACGCCGCCCTGCGCCAGGAAGGCGATGGTGTTGAAGTTGTTGGGGACGATGGCCGTTCCGGGGATGTTCTCGGGGAAGATGTACTCGAAGATCGGGGCGCGGAACTGGCCGTAGATGATGCCGTTGGCGGCCGTGGGCGAGACCGCGGGAGCCACGGGAGGCTGCCAGGCGCCTTCGATGACGGCGCGCATGTCGCGCGTGGGCGGCAGGAAGGTGTTGCCCGGAGGAGGCGTGCAGGCCTTGTCGGTGGCCACCGCCGCAGTGCAGGGCGGACGGAAGCGCCAGCGGCCCTTGACCGCGCCGGTGGGCGCGCCCGGATCGACGCCGATGGTGCCCCAGTCGCGGTCGGTGCCGTTGCCGGTGAGCGGATCGAGGTCGATGCCGTAGAGGTGCACGATGCGGCTCGGGTCGGTCGACATGCCTTCGAACCGCGTGCGGATCACGGCTTCACCCGCGCCGAGGACGGTCAGGCCACCGGTACCGATCAGCGTGACGTCGGTCATGATGTAGGCCGGGTTGGTTCCCGGGTACGTGTAGACGGCGATGTTGCTCACGATGGTGTGCGCCGAGATGTACGTGCCGGCGGCGCCGTTGGCCGGGAAGGGGCCGGCGGTGGGCTGCGACGCGTTGTCGGTCACCAGGGTGCCGGCGAAGGTGATGTAGTCGCCCACTTCGAAGGGAACCTGCTTCTGGGCGTCGGGCGGCACGCCGACGAGACCGGGGTTGGTCGGGTCGTTGGTGTTGACGGTGCCCGAGTACTGCACCGGCGGGCCGGCCGCGATGATGGGCCGCTGCGCCTGCGGGCAGAGCGGGTCGTCGGAGACGGCCGGATCGGTGCGCGGAATGCACATCGGGTAGCCGGTGCCGGAGATGATGGTGGGGTTGTCCGGATCGGAGGTGAAGCGGATGTCCGGCGAGGTCACGCGGCCATACCGGCCGGCGGGGTCGTTGAGCTGGACGCGGGCGCCGGTGGTGCTGTCGCCGATCACGCCGCCGACCCGGAACTCGCCGGTGGTGTAGTTGATGAAGTTGATGAAGCCCGCGCCGCTGTTCAGCGAGGCCTGCGAGATGAAGACGAGGCCGGCGATCTGGAGATCGGCGCCGCCCGGGCCGCCGAGGACGCGGTTGCCGATGACGTGGATCTCGTACTGGGTCAGCGGCGTGGGCAGGTCGGCCATCGCCAGGCCGCTGGAGGGCCCGCCCGCGGCCGCCAGGCCGTAGGGAGCCGGCGCCTGGGCGAACAACTCCTGCCAGGTGAGCGCATTGGCCGGGAATTCGACGACGGTCTCCTTCGGGATGGTGACGAGATGGCCGTTCACCGTGACGGTGCCGCCGCAGTGCGCGTTGGCCTGGCAGGTGGCGTCGAGCGTAGCTGCCTGGATGAACCCTACGTAGTCGAACTGGGTGGATGCGGGCATGGGAAGCTGGGCCGAGGCCGATCCCGCCGCGAGCATCGCGACGAGAGCGGCGCCGAGCGACACCGCCCGCCCGGGCACCTTCCCGAAGTTGGTGGATGGAAACTTCAAGCACGTACCGACGACGCGCATTTACGGCCTCCTGGTTGGTCCGTTAGGACCGGGTTGAGACCCCCCCCCCAGGGCGTCCGCAGTGCGGAACTTGTGCGCGGGTTTGTGCAACCAAAATGCCATTGGTAACTGCTGGCAAAGAGGTCGGATTGTGGGAACCCAAAGGTACAGAAACTGGACTGGGAGCTCGCGCGGAAAGGCGCGCCTTCTGGCCACCTGCACCCACACGGCTGATCCCGCTGGAGAAACCGATACGGATGCAGGTACGCGGACTGGCGGTTCAGTTCCTGCTCGGACGATCGTCGCGATGAACGCCCCACCCACGTGGATTGACGGAATTTAATGTGTAGAAGTCGTCACTCGGGAAAATCGGACGCGCCGCTCAATCGGGATCGCGAGGTCTCGCGAGCGATGGAATTGCGAACAATTACGTACGCAGGCCAGGAATTGACCTGGCTGAAGGCGTCGATGGATCCGCCGTC
>DASSQZ010000041.1:0-5774 GCA_035702105.1 Myxococcales bacterium
GTTTCGGGGACACCATACGCAACTCCAACTCGCCTGACTGAACACGAAGAGTTGCGTATGGTGTCCCCGAAACTGCCGTTACCCCCCGGGAGGACCCCATGAACCGATCGATGAGGCTGGTGGTGATCTTCGCAGTGGCCGCTTGCGCCGGCAGCCAGGCGCCGAAGACCGACATGTCCAGCTCTGCGGCGTCCAGCTCCGCACAAGGCGCAGCGCAGAGCTTCCACGCGACGATGGACGCGGCGAGCGAGGTGCCTCAGCCCAATGTGGGCTCGTCCACGCCGTCGTGCACCGCCACCTTCCAGAGCGACGGGCAGACGCTGACCTACAAGGTCGACGCGCACGGCCTGACCAGCCCGTTCGCGGCGGCGCACATCCACGTCGGCGCGCCGGGGGTGGCCGGCCCCGTGGTGGCGCCGCTCACCATGACCGACAACGGGAACGGAAACGCCAGCGGGTCGGGCACCATCGACGCGTCGGCCATCAAGGGAAAGAACCCGGACGGCTCGCCCATGTCGATGAAGGACGTGCTCACGCTGCTGGGCAGCGGCAACGCGTACGTGAACGTGCACACGCAGAACAACAAGCCGGGCGAGTGCCGGGGGCAGATCCAGCCGTCGCGGTAGCGGCGGACGCGGCGCGCGCGCCGGCCGGGACGCGGCGGAACGCTAGCACCGCCGCACGAAGGCCGAGATCTTCTCCAGCGCGTCGTGGGTCATGTCGAACATCGGCATCTGCAGGAAGGCGTGGATGCCGTCCGGATACACGTGCAGCTCGGCCGGGACGCCCGCCTTCTGCAGCGCGGCGGCGAAGAGCTGCGAGTCGGAGAGCAGCGGATCCATGGTGCCGACGACGAGGATCGACGGCGGCAGCCCGCGCAGATCCGCCTCCACCGGCGCGAGGTAGGAGCCGGCCGGGGACGCGCCCGCGCCGGCGTAGGCCTGCGCGAACCACTTCATCTGCCTGCGGGAGAGGATCAGCTCGCGCTGGCCCCAGGCGCGCAGCGAGTCGGTCTCGCCCACGCTGAAGCGGCCATAGAGGAGCACGGCGCAGCAGAAGAGGGGCGCGGAGCCCTCGTCGCGCAGGCGCAGGAGCGTTCCGGCGCTGAGGCTCGCTCCGGCGGAGTCCCCGCCGATGACGAGCCGCGCGGGATCGATCCCCAGCCCGCCCGCGTGCGCCACGATCCAGCGCGCCGCGTCCACGCAGTCGTCGAGGCCCTCCGGATAGGGATGCTCGGGCGCGAGCCCGTAGTCGAGCGAGAGCACCCGCGCAGAGAGCCGCTGCGCCAGCTCGCGCGCCAGCCTGTCGTGGGTCTTCAGGCTGCCCACGACGAAGCCGCCGCCGTGGAGGAAGAGCATCCCTCGCGAGGACGCCTGGGCTCCCTTCGGCACGTAGAACCGCGCCGGGACCTCGCCGCGCCGGCCGCCCACCCGCAAGTCCCGCACCTCGGCCATCTGCGGGCCTCCGGAGTTGAAGGGGGCGAAGAAGCGCTCGCTCTGCTCCCGCGCCTGCGCCGGCGTGAGCTGCCACATCTTCGGAGCGTCCGCCGGAATGGTGGCCTTGAGCATCTCGATGAACGCCAATACCTGATGGTTCATCGCCGCCTCCTCCTCTCAGGGTCGCATGGCGGTTGCCACCGGCCCGGGCTCGCGCAGCCGCGCGGCCAGGTTCGCGAACTCGCAGAGCAGCGGGCGGGTGTCGCGCGGGTCGATCATCTCCTCCACGCCGAAGGCGTCGGCCACCCGGAAGGGCGAGCGCACGCGGTTGAGCCGCTCCTCGATCTCCGCGTGCAGCCTGGGCCGGTCCTCCGCCGCTTCCAGCTCCGCGCGGTAGGCGGCCTCGATGCCGCCCTCCACCGGCAGCGATCCCCAGTCGCCCGAGGGCCAGGCGAAGCGGTAATGGAGGCGCGCGTGGTTCTGGTGTCCGGCGCCGGCCACGCCGAACGCCTTGCGGATGAGCACCGAGCACCAGGGCACCTTCGCCTGGTAGATGGCGGCCAGGGCCCGCGCGCCGTGGCGGATGGTGCCGGTCCGCTCCGCCGCCAGCCCGATGATGAAGCCGGGCAGGTCCACCAGGTGCACCACCGGCAGGTGGAAGGTGGCCGCCAGATCCACGAAGCGCGTGACCTTCTGCGCGGCGTCGGCCGTCCAGGCGCCGCCGTAGTAATGCGGGTCGCTCGCGAGCAGCGCCACCGGCCAGCCATCCAGGCGCGCCAATCCGGTGATCGCGGGGCTGCCGAACTTCGAGCCCATCTCGAAGAACGATCCGGCGTCGACGACGGCGCCGATCACCTTGCGCATGTCGTAGACCTTGCGCCGGTCGCGCGGCACCGCTTCGATGAGCCAGGGGTCGCGCCGATCCGGCGGGTCGCTCGCCGCGCCGCGCGAGGGAAGCTCGAACACCGACGAGGGCAGGTAGGAGAGGAAACGCCGGGCATGGGCGAACGCCTCCCCCTCGCTCGCCACCACCAGGTCCACGGCGCCCGACTTCGCGTGGATGGCGGCGCCGCCCAGCTCCTCCTTGGTGAGCTTCTCGCCGACCCGCGCCACCACCGGCGGCCCGGCGATGAACATCTGCGAGAGGCCCTGGACCATGATCGAGCAGTGGCTGGAGACGAGCCGCGCCGCTCCCAGCCCGGCCACCGGCCCGAGGCCGAGCGCCACCACCGGGACGAGCCCGAGGTTCGCGACCACGTGCTCCCAGCCCGGGTTCGCCGGCACGTAGGTGCGCCCTTCCGTCTCCAGCATCTTCACCGATCCGCCGCCGCCGGTGCCGTCGATGAGCCGGAAGATGGGTAGCCGCAGCTCGCCCGCCATCTGCTCGGCGGTGACCTGCTTCAGCCAGATGGAGGCGTCTGCCGCGCCGCCGCGCACGGTGAAGTCGTCGCCGGCCACCACCACCGCGCGCCCCTCGATGCGCCCGCGGCCGAAGACGAAGTTCGCCGGCGAGAGATCGAGCAGCGCGCCGTCTTCCCCGTAGCGGGCCTTGCCGGCGGTGGCGCCGATCTCGTGGAAGCTGCCCGCGTCGAGGAGCTTGTCGATGCGCTCGCGCACCGTCAGCTTCCCCGACTCGTGCTGCTTGCGCACCTTGTCGGCGCCGCCCATCCGCCGCGCCAGCTCCTCGCGCCGGCGCAGCTCCGCGACTTCGCGCTCCCAGGTCACCGGGGACACCCTGCGCGCTGCGCGCGGCGAGGGTGTCCCCGTAGAGATGTGCCCTGCCCCCGCTTCACGGCCGTTTCATCTGGCAGGTCGTCGGCATGGCCGTCTGCGCGGCGGGGACCTTGTGGTCGGTGCGGAAGCCGAACTCCTTGGTGCCGTCGGCGTTGTACTTCACCGTCTTGCCGTCCACCTTCTCGAAGGTGCCGATGAAGAGCGGCTGGATGAGCTGGTGATCCTGCGCCCGCATCTCGATGTGCCCGAAGTAGCCGTCCAGCTTCATCCCCTCCATCGCCTTCGCCACCTTGGCCGGGTCGGTGCTCTTGGTCTGGAGCATCGCCTTCTCCAGGAGATCCAGGCCGTTCTGGACGGAGGTGGTGTAGGGATCCTCGGTTTCGCCGTACTTCTTCTTGAATGCCTGCAGGTATTGAATCTCCTTGGGCGTGGCGTCGCTGAGGCCATAGTAGGAGACCACCTTCACCCTGCCGATTCCTGCCTCGCCGATGGCGGTGGGGGCGCCGACGACGCCCGCATAGAAGGTATAGAAGCTCGCCTTCAGCCCCGCGTCGTTGGCCGCGCGCACCAGCAGCGCGAGGTCGCTTCCCCAGTTGCCGGTGATGATGGTGTCGGCGCCGGACGCCTGGATCTTGGCCACGTAGGGCGCGAAGTCCTTGACCTTGGCCAGCGGGTGCAGCTCGTCCCCGACGATCTCCACGTCGGGCCGCTCCTTCTTGAGCAGCTCCTTCGCCGTCTTCGAGACCTGGTGGCCGAAGGAGTAGTCCTGCCCGATGATGTAGACCTTCTTGATCTTCTTGTCGTTCTTCATCGAGTCGACGATGGCCTGCAGCTTCATGTCGCTGTTGGCGTCGAGACGGAAGTGCCAGAAGCTGCACTTGGAGTTGGTGAAGTCGGGATCGACGGCGGCGTAGTTCATGAACACCACCGTCTTGTCGGGGTTGCGGGTGTTGTTCTTCTCCACGCCGTCGATGAGCGCGGCGGCGACGCTGGAGCCGTCGCCCTGGAAGACGTAGCGGTAGCCCTCGTCGATGGCGCGGTTGAGGAGCGAGAGGCTCTCCTGGGGCGAGAGCTTGTTGTCCATGGCGGTGACCTCGAGCTTCTGCCCGAGGATTCCGCCGCGCTCGTTGATGCGCTCGGCGGCGAACTTCAGCTCGCGCAGGCCGTGGTCGCCGGTCGCGGCCATCAGGCCGGAGAGCGGGTCGATGTAGACGATCTTGATCTGCGCCTGGGCCGGCAAGGCCGCTGCTGCGAGGATCGCGGTCAGCAACCACGGCAACGTCCGGGTCGGTTTCATGTCTGCCTCTCTGGAGAAAGTTGGCCTGCTTGCGCGGCTGCCGGCTGCGATACGTCAGTTGCGGGCGCGATTTCAAGTGGCGCCCTCTGCGCGCCGGCCACGCGTTTCACGCTTTGAAACGCAGGGCCGCGGCGTCGCACGGCACTTTTCGCCGGCAGCGTGGTAAGCGGGGATGGGGAGGCAGCCATGAAGGATCTGGCCGGCAAGGTCGCGGTCATCACCGGCGCGGGGAGCGGGTTCGGGCGCGAGTTCGCACGCATCGGCGCCCGCGAGCGCATGAAGCTCGCGCTGGCGGACGTGCAGCAGGACGCGCTGGACGAGGCGGTGGAAGAGGCGCGCCGCGCCGGCGCTGACGCCGTGGGCGTGCGCACCGACGTCTCCAACGCCGCCGAGATGGAGCGGCTGGCGGCGCAGACGATTTCGAGCTTCGGCGCCGCTCACCTGCTCTTCAACAACGCCGGCGTGGCGGGCGGCGGGGGCTACGTCTGGGAGGCGAGCCTCAAGGACTGGCAATGGATCATGGGCGTGAACCTCATGGGGGTGGTGCACGGCATCCGCAGCTTCGTCCCGCTCATGTTGAAGCAGGGCGGCGAGTGCCACGTGGTGAATACGGCGTCCGCCGCGGGCCTGGTCTCGGCGCCCCTGATGGCCGTGTACAACGTGAGCAAGCACGGCGTGGTGGCGCTCAGCGAGACGCTGCACCACGACCTGCGCGTGGCGGGCGCGCGCATCGGCGTCTCGGTGCTCTGCCCCGCCTTCGTGCCCACCAACATCAGCACCTCCGAGCGCAACCGCCCCGCCGCGCTGAGCGAAGGAGGCGAGCCCACCCCATCCCAGGTCGCCGCGCGCGAGCGGTCGGAGAAGGCGGTTTCGTCGGGCCGGCTCAGCGCCGCGCAGGTGGCGCAGATGACCTTCGATGCCGTCCGCGAGGATCGTTTCTATGTGATCACCCACCCGAAGATGCTCGCCTCGGTGCAGCTCAGGCTGCAGGACATCATCGCGCAGCGAACGCCCACCGATCCCTACAGCCTGAAGCCGGAAGTGGCGGTCCGGCCGCGATAGCCGCGACGGGTGCGACACCGCGGCAGGCGCGACGGGCGCGGGTCTACAGCGCGTCGTCAGCCGTGGACGCGAGATGAGGTGTGCCGGCAATCCGCGCCACCCAGCCGTGAACGGCTGGGTGGGGTGTCACGATCGTTGCTTCGGACTCGCGCGGTCGCCTGTGTACCGGTTCATCCATTGGTCGCCAAATGCCCGTCTCGCGGCCAGATCGTTGTGGAAACGGCAGAGCAGCCGGAGGTTCCCTG
>DASSQZ010000042.1:0-18853 GCA_035702105.1 Myxococcales bacterium
GGCGGCGGTGTTCGCGTCCGGTCCGGACGGAACCGGCGACGTGCAGGTCACGCTCGACGCGACCGACCTGGTCGGCAACGTAGCGGCGACGGTGCCGGTGCCGGTGCACGTCACGCGCCTCAAGTGGATGCGGTCGATGGCGGGGAAGGTGGACACCTTCAAGGGCAGCCCCATCGCCACCACCGTGCCGGTACCGCAGGTGATTTTTGCGGGTAGCGAGCGCACGGACGCGCTTGGTCCCATCGCGTCGTTTGGTCCGGACGGTACGGTGCTCTGGCGCACCGGTCACAACGACGTCGCAACCGTCTCAACTAACCTCGCGTATAGCTCCACGACGAAGCGTCTGTACGCTCTCGGAGACGGCTCGACGAAGATGTTCGCCTACGCTGTCGGAGCGGGCGGGGTCACGAGCTCCTACAACTGCCCTCTCGACGACGGGTCCAACGTTGCGAATTCCGTCGGTTCTCCTGTCATCGTCGCGAGCGCCCCGGAGCGTATCCTCGTCGCTGACGCCGTTGGTCGTTTGTGGTCGTTTGCTGGCACTCCGGGTTCCGGGTGCGCAGCTGTCGGCAACTCGTTCACGAACAACGCTGGGGCATGGCTCACAGTGAACCAGCCGTCGTTCGACGGCTCGCTCGTTTTCGTTCCCCATGACGGGACGCAACTGTCGACGGTCACATTTGCGAACGCTGCTTTCGGGGCCGTCACGAACGCACAGGGATTCGCCATCAACATCTTTGGGCCCGTGTCGGTAGCTGACGCAATCTACTTCGGTGAAATCGGCACCGTGCACCTGTATTCGTACTCTCGCTCCCTTTCATCGAACTGGTTGGCTGGAAGGGCTGCCATGGCTGGGCAGATGAACGCGCCGGTTGTCGTTGGGCCGGCGTTCGCTTTCGGCTCGCCGACTGCAACTGATGGTCAGTTACACGCGTTTCTCAAGGCGGATGGCACCGAAGCATGGCACTGGGCCCCTCTCACGACGAAGATCGGCAATATCTCCGCTCCGACGCTCGGAGCGGATGGGGTCATCTACTTCAGCTCGGACAACCCGAAACAGCTCATCCCCTTGAAGGTCTCCGGGACGCCCGGCACGCCCTCGCTCGCGAACGGGTGGGCCGAGTTCAAGGGCAGCTCGCTCCAGAAGACGCCGTCGGTGTCGACGCCGACGGACACCACCGTGGACAGCCTCACCACCGAGCCGGTCATCGACTCCAAGGGTGTCATCTACTTCGGCACAGCGGCGGGGAAGGTGTTCGCGCTGATCACCGATTCGGGCGGGCCGCTCTTGCCCGTCGCCGGCCAGACCTGGCCGCGGGTGGGCTTCGACAACTGCAATTCCAGCAACACCGCATTCACGTGTCAATGATATCGGTCACTTGACGAATCGATATCGGTCAGTTGACGAATCGACTGGATCGCGGTCGCAGGGTACACCGATAATCATGGAAACGATTGGGGGCGCATTGCGTCATTCCGTGATCATCCTGCTGTCCATCGCTGCCGCCTGCACTCCGCGACTGGAAGGCACCTGCGCCGCCGACGCGGACTGCGCCGCGAGCGAATTCTGCTCCGGTGGCATGTGCCTGCGCCGCGCCAACAGCGTGGACGTGCTTTCGCCTGCGGCCGGGGCGCTGCTGCCGGGACATTTCCACGTCTCTGCCTCGGTGAACACGCCGGTTCCCGTCACCGACGTCACCTTCTTCGTCATCAACTCCGGCACCGGCGCCGTCCTGGGTCAGGCGGTGGTCACCGCGCCCGAGGCCAATCTCTACTCCGCCGACCTGACGCTCGACAGCAAGGCCTTCGGAGGCGCGGCCGCGGTGCGCGCGGTCCTGCACCGCGCCGGCGAGGGAGACCTCTCCTCCACCTCGGTGGCGATCACCGTCGACCAGAACCCGCCCTCCATCGCCAGTTCCTGGGACGGCTCGGCCTGGTTCTCGCGCGACAGCACCATCTCCCTCACCGCCACCGTCGCCGACGACCGCAGCGGTGTGGGCTCCGCCGCGCTGCTCTTGCCCGACGGAAGCAGCTTTTCCGGCGTGCTCTCCGGCGCGGCGGCCGCGTTCGACGTGCCCGGCGCGGGCGTGGTGCCGGCTGGTGTGGCCGCTGCCGTTCCCTTCACGCTCGCGGTCACCGATCTCGCCGGGAACCGCGAGGAGACCGGTCCCATCTCCACGCTGCACGTCGACGGCGCCCCGCCGGCGGTGGCGCTCACACCGCTCTCCGCGAGCGCCTGGTTCCGGGGCCTGCTCGACGTCAACGCGACCATCGACGACGGCGATGGCTCGGGCATGGCCTCGGCGCGCGTGCTGCTGGACGGCGTGCCCGTGGCCTCCCAGCCGCCGCCGTCCGGCTCCGGCTGGGCCTTCCAGCCTGACCTCGCCGCTCTGATCCCCGGCACCGACGGGCCGGTCACGGTGCGCGTCGAGGGCGTGGACGCGGTCGGCAACGTCGGCGCGGCCGAGCAGGTCATCAACGTCGATACGCTGCCGCCCGCAGTGAGCGCCCCGCGCGTCGAGACCGCGCCGGACCTCATCGACGCTTTCGGCCGTGGCTGGTTTCGCGGGCCCACGCTCGCGCCCGGCGCCGCGGACATCGTGGTATCGGCGGCCATTGCCGACCAGCACCTGGTCAACGCCGGCGCGGCCGCGCCTGCGGCGGTGGTGGCAGGTGCGCGCTATCCGGGCACGTTCGCCGCCGGCCGCTGGACCTTCACCATTCCGCGCTCCGCCGGACTGAACGCGGGCGGCGCCGTCCCCGTCGTCTTCGACGCCGAGGACGTGGCCGGGAATCATCCCGCACCCGATGCTCCGCAAGCGATCCTCTTCTTCGACGACCAGAAGTCCTTCGCCGCCGAGGCGGTCGCGGACGGCGCGTTCCACGGAGCGTCGGAGACGGTTCCGGTGATCGTCACGACAGCCCCGCCCAGCGGGTTTGCGGCTCCCGCCGGCACGGTCGATCTCGCTGCCGCCGCCAGGCTCGCCATCGGTTCCTGCACCTCCATCGCGCCGGACGCATCGTCGACGTTCGCGCCGTCGCCCCAGGTCTCGACGCTGGTCTTCATGGTCCCCGTCGCTACCTGCGTGGCTGCGAACACCGACGCGCCGGTCGACTACAGCGTCTCGCTCTTCAGCCTTGCCGGAGGGACGGCCAGCGCCGCCGGGCGGATGAACGTCGACGAGATCGCGCCGGTGGTCGGCAACCTGACCATCTTCTATCCCGCGCCCGCGCCGGCGCTGGACTGGGGACACGACGGCCTCCACTTCACCCGCCTCGACAGCGGCAACCTCTTCGCCTTCTCGGCGTTCGACTGCGACGGCACGGTGGCCCCGTCCCTCGACCAGCAGTTTCCCGGCCTCACCGTGACGAGCGCTCCGGACACTTCGGGCGCGCTCAGTCCCGCCTGCGCGAGCGGCGGCGTGACGGTGTGGCGGTTCACGGTGAGCGGCGACATCGCCTCGCTGCCCGCGTCGCTGTTCGCTGCGCTCGACAATGCGCTCGGCTTCTCCGGCGGCGTGGTGGATGCGGCCGGCAACCGGACGGCGTTCACGGCGAGCCTGGGCGTGACGCGGAAGCTCTGGCGCGCCACCCCGGCTGGCGCGGTGTCGTCTCTCTCTGTGGGCGCCAGCGTCTTCGCCGCAGGCAGCGCCGGCATCTTCGCTTTCGACCGGACCTCGGGCGCGCAGACGACGTGGCGTGCGGGAAACAATGGCGCGGCGATCATCGCGACCAACGGCGGGACTGCGGCGGCCCTGTTCCCGACCCCCAACGCGGTGGGCGCGCTGTTCGGCCCGGGCAGCGGCGGATCATGCTCCCACGGCGACACGGTGACGAGCTTCGGCCTGATCGACCCGTCCACCGCCGCATACACCTCCGAGTCGCAGGTCTGGGACGGCACCTGTCAGCCGGGATGCATCGCCGACACCTGCGGCACCGCCACCTGCGCCAACTGCTCGCTCTGCTGGAACACCTTCACCGAATCGTTCAGCGATTGGCTCACGCTCTCGGGGTCGACAGTCACTTGTTCGCCGGGCCCGGCTCCCGCGGCCGCCTGCGCCGGCAGCAGCGACGGACCGTCATCCCTGACGAATCGGATCTCCACGGCGCTTCCCGCCCTCCGGTGGCTGGGCCAGGACGGCGCCAACGCCTGGGCGCTCGCCGACGCCAGCGGGACGGAGCTCGGCGCGTACGGCGCGCCGCTCTCGACCAGCCCGGTGTGGCCGATCATCGATGCATCGTCTCCGCCGCGCGCCTACCTGCCCGACGTGTTCGGCATCTCCGGCCGCCTCGACGTGGTGGAGGTCGGCGCCGGCGGGTTCGGCCCGACCCGCATCGTGCTCGACGGCTTCCCGGCGTTCATTGCCGACATGCAGCTCTCCGCCGACGGAATCCTCTACGTGCTCAGCGGCGGCGCCGTCCACGCCATCATCGTCGACTCCGCGGGCTCCGGCACCGGCCCCGGCGGGCCCCAGGCGGGCGCCTGGCCCTCGCAGTGCCACGACCCGTGCCGCTCCAGCCTTGTGGGGTACGCATGTCCCTACTGAAAGCGATCGCGCTTGCGCTGCTCGTCTCGGCCCCGGCGCTGGCGGACGCCACCAGCGAGGCGCGCGAGCACTTCAAGAAGGGGCAGACCCACTACGCGCTCGGCGAGTTCGAGGAGGCGGCCAGGGAATACCGCGAGGCGTACCGCTTCCGCGCCGAGCCGGTGATCCTCTTCAACATCGGCCAGGCCTGCCGGCAGATCCGGCAATGGCAGCAGGCGTACTTCTATTACCGGCAGTACCTGAGCAAGAAGCCGGACGCCCCCAACCGTGAGGAGACCGAGTCGCTGATCGAGCAGATGCGCCGGCGGATGGACGAGGAGGAGGAGCAGCGCCTGCGGGTGCCGCGCGACCCGGCAGCGGTGCACAACGACGAGAGCGAATTGCCGCTCAGCAAGCTGTACGCGAACGTGACGGCGGAAACCGCGCCGGGCGGCCCGCCGGCGCCGACGTCCGCGGCATCCAGGCCTGCGGCTCCGGCGACTCCGGCTTCAGCGGCTCCGGCCCCAGCCACTCCGGCCCCAGCCGCTCCGGCCCAAGCGGCTCCCGTCTCGAAACCTCTCGCAGCGGAGTCTCCAACGCCGGCGCCTGCGGCGGCCACACCACCGAGCCCAGCCGCGGCATCTCCGGTGGCGGTGCCGCCCGACGCGCGACCTGCCGCCATCGTGAGTGCCGCTCCTGCCGCCGCCAGGTCCATCATTGCGGCCCCTGCAGCGGCAACCGCGCCGGCCCCCGCGCCCGAACCGCACAGGACTCTCCGGGTAGCCGGCTACGCCGCCATCGGGGCGGGCGTGGTCGGGGAAGGCCTCGCGCTCCTCTTCCACGGCTCGGCGCAGTCGGCCGCGAACCAGTTCAACCAGAAGCACGCCGCGGGCACGCTGACCGCCGCCGATGCGTCGCTCAAGTCGGATGCGGAGTCGAAGGGCCGGCTCGCCACCGTGGCGGCCCTGGGCGGCGTCCTGCTCCTCGCCACAGGAGGCGTGCTCTCGTTCGTGTTCTGAGCCCGCGCCATCCGGTCGCGCTTGTCGCTCCCCCGCCCTGCGCGTAGATTCCGCCCTCTTCTCCGAAGGGGGTCCGCACGCATGGCGATTCCGATGCACGTCTTCCGCGAGTACGACATCCGCGGCCTGGTGGCGACCGAGCTGACGCCGCAGTTTGCCGAGCAGCTTGGCCGCGGGTTCGGCCAGTACCTCCTGGAGAAGAACGCGGGCGCGCAGAGCATCGTGCTGGGGCGCGACCACCGCCTCTCCAGCGAGGGGCTGGCGCAGGCGTTCTCGCGCGGCGTGCGCAGCCACGGCATCGACGTCATCTCCATCGGCGTGGTGGCCACGCCGATGACCTACTTCGCCGCCAACGTGCTCCCGGTGGACGGCCTCTGCATGATCACCGGCTCGCACAACCCGCCCGAGTACAACGGCTTCAAGGTGGGCATCGGCAAGTCCACGCTGGCCGGGCCGGAGGTGCAGGAACTGAAAGCGCGCGTGGTGCAGGGCAAGGCCGGCAAGCGCAACGGCCGCGAGACGGATCACGACATCATCACCCCCTACATCCACTTCATCGTGCAGACGCTGGGCATGACGCCGCGGCCGCTGAACGTGGTCTGCGACGCCGGCAACGGCACCGGCGGCCTGGTGGGCCCGCGCCTGCTCCGCGCGCTCGGCCACCGCGTCACCGAGCTCTTCTGCGACCTCGACGGCACCTTCCCCAACCACCACCCCGACCCCACCGTGGAGGAGAACCTCCGCGACCTGCAGCGCAAGGTGGCCGAGTGCAAGGCCGACCTGGGCGTGGCCTGGGACGGCGACGCCGACCGCGTGGGCGCCATCGACGAGAACGGGAAGATCCTCTGGGGCGACCAGCTCATGATCCTCTTCTCCCGCGACGTGCTGGCGGAGCATCCCGGCGCCGCCATCGTGAGCGAGGTGAAGTGCTCGCAGACGCTCTACGACGACATCGAGAAGCGCGGCGGCCGCGCCATCATGTTGAAGGCCGGGCACTCGTTGATCAAGAGCAAGATGAAGGAGGAGCACGCGCTGCTCGCGGGCGAGATGAGCGGGCACATCTTCTTCCGTCACCGCTACTACGGCTTCGACGACGGCATCTACTCGGCCGCGCGCCTGCTCGAGCTGGTGGCGCGCGACGGGCGGCCGTTGAGCAAGATGCTCGACGGCATCCCGCCCACCTTCGCCTCGCCGGAGATCCGCTTCGACTTCCCCGAGGAGAAGAAGTTCCGCGCGGTGGAGCTGGCCAAGGAGCGGCTGCGCAAGGCCGGCAAGACCATCGAGGTGGACGGCGTCCGCGTCATCGTGGACGGCGGCTGGGGCCTCGTGCGCGCTTCCAACACGCAGCCCTTGCTGGTGTTGCGCTGGGAGGCGACCAGCGAGAAGAGGCTGCGCGAAATCCAGCGCCTGATCGAAGGCACCGTGGAGCAGATCCGCAAGGAGCTCGCGTAGCCCGCGCACTCAGGGCAGCAACGTCAATGGCTGTGAGTAGCGCGTCCCGACGCGCAGGGTGCTGAAGTCCCGCCGATCCGTGGTGAGGATCCGGAAGACGCGTCGCCGCTCTGCGACGGCGGCGACGAGGCCATCGACGAGACCGATCTGCAGCTGATGGAACTTGGCGTCGAGCTGGAGCGCTCGAGCCAGATCGGAGGCGGAGACGGGCTCCAGCTCATAGGTCGTGGCCGGATCGACGATCTCGCGGATCAGCTTGCGCATTGCGGTCCTCTCGGTCCGCAAGAAGTAGTCGACCTCGGCCAGGATCAGCGCGGGAACGACCACCGCCGATGCGTCACGAAGGGCATCCTCGTACTCGGGCCAGGCGGCACGTCCATCGGGTCGGCGCGCCAATGCGCGGAGGAGCCCGCCTGTGTCGGCGACCAGCGGAGCGCTCACTTCTCCAGATCCCGGAACAGTTCCGCTTCATCTCCCAGTTTGGTGTCCACCGAGGAAAAAAGCCGCGTGGTCGGTGGACGGCGCCGCTTTCGGTAGTACCTGGCGGCGACGAGGCGGAGCCCCCGGCGGATGAGCTCCGACGAGGAAACTCCATCTTTACGCGCACGCGAGAGCGCCCGGAGATCGTCCGGGTCGAGGCGGATGGTGGTGGATCGCTTGGACGCCATACAAGCGATATACGTAGTGCGGGCGCCCATCGTCAAGCCTGTACCCGATCCGGCACAACCAGGCAGGTGAACGCTGCAGCCTCCGCCACGAGGACGGCGACCCAGGCCAAGGCGCGAATGACGTCGTGGCTGATTGGGCGCACATGCTAATCCAATGTGAAGTGGATGGTGAAGGGGACGGTCGTGGCGACGGGCACGCCATTCACCTTTGCCGGCGAGAAGCGGAGCTCGCGGACGGCCTGGGCGGCGGCAGGGCCCAGGCCCTGGCCGGGATCGCTGATGACATCTACCTTGGCGATGGTGCCGTCGGAGTCGATCAACAATCGCAGCACCACGTCACCCTCGAAGCCGTCCTTCTTTGCCTGCGGCGGATAGTACTTCCTCAAATTCAGCGACTCGCGGTTGAGCGGCTGGGGAAGCTCGCTCACCTGCGCGGCAGGCGCGTACTGCTCGGCCTTGTAGGGCTTCACCGTCTCCGGAGCGCGGGCCGTGCGCTCCGGCGTTCCCCGCAGCGTGTTGCCGGTGCCCACCGCCATCGAGCCGCCCTGCGAGGTGCTCTCGAGTGTGATGCCGGTGATCACCACCGGCTCCTTGCTGCTCTGCGGCGCCTCCGTGGTGGGCGGCGGCGGAGCGCTGCTCGGCGGCAAGGGCATGGGCGTGGGCGGGGGCAGGTTCTTCGGCGCGGCGCGCGGCGCCCGGGCCACCTTCATCGGCACCGGAGGTGGCGGAGGCGGCGGCTCGGCGGGCTTCACCGGCTCGGGCGGCGGCTTCGGCGGCACGTCCACCACCTGGATCTGCAGCGGCACCTGCGGCACCGGCCGCGGGCGCACCGCGACCGCGAGCAGGAACACCGCCAGCGCCGCGTGGAAGAGGAGCGAGGTCCCGAGGGGAACGACCGCTCTCGTGGCCCTGCCCGCCATGGCCTACTGCTGCTTCTCGATCTGGATGGCGAACTTGGTCACGCCCGCGCCCTTGAGCACGTCGAGCAGGTGCGTGACCATGCCGTGGGTGGCGTTCTTGTCCGCCCCGACGATGGCCTGCACGTCCTCGCCCGCGGCCTTCGACTTCTGCACCTCGCTGACCAGCGCCGCGTCGTCCAGCGGCACGCCGTTCAGGTAGACCTTTCCTTCCTTCGTCACCAGCACCGCGAAGGTCTTCTGCACCGTCTCGCCGCCGTGCGCGGCGCGGGGAAGCTCCACCTCGATGGTCTCCTTCACGATGTAGCTGGCGGTGACCATGAAGATGATCAGGAGCACGAGCGCGATGTCCACCAGCGGCGTCACGTTGATGCCGGTGATGCTCTCGTCCTCGCTCTCGGACGCGCCGCCCGCCATCATTCGCCCCCGTTGCGGGCGTGCAGGCCGGAGGCGATGGCGTTGCCGAGCGCGTTCGAGCGGCCCACCACGCGCTTGAGGAGCCGCTGGAAGATGTTGAAGGCGAGCACCGCGGGAATGGCCACGAAGAGGCCCACCGCGGTTGCGACCAGTGCTTCCGAGATGCCCACCATCACGAAGGAAGCGGTGCTGCCGCCGGTGCCCTTGTTGGCGGCGGCCAGGTCGGCGAAGGCGCGGATGATGCCGAGCACGGTGCCGAAGAGGCCGATGAAGGGCGCGTTGTTGCCCAGGGTGCCGAGCACGAAGAGCCACTTCTCGTATTCGAGGCGGCGCCGGTCGATGGTGGACTGCACCGCCTTCTCCACCGCCGCGTTGCCGCCCGGCGAGGCGACGGCAGCGGCTCGCACCACCTCGGCTTCCATCGAGTCGCTGGTGGCCAGCGCCGCGGCCTCCTTCAGGTCGCCCTTGAGGCACAGGTCGAGGAGCCGCGGAAACACCGCCGACATGCGCCGGCTGCCGAAGTAGATGGCGCGCTCCACCATCACCGCCACCGAGAGCACCGAGAGCGCGAGCAGGAGCCAGAGCACCCAGCCCGCGCCCAGCAGCGTGAAGGCGAGCAGCCGTTCGGTGATCACTTCTTCACTCCGGTCTGCGGCGGCGCCACGTCGAACGCGCCCACCGCCTTGGCCACCCGCAGCGCGGAGAGCTGCACCGCGAGGCGCTGTTGCAGCGCGGTGGATTCCGACTGGAAGAGCGCCGACTCGGCGTCGCTCACCTCCACCTGCGAGGCGGTGCCGGCTGCGAACTGGGCGCGGATCAGCCGCTCGTTCTCGCGCGACGCCAGCAGGGCCTGCTCGGCCTCCTCGCGCAGCGAGCGCGCCGAGTCCAGGTCCAGCATCGCCCGGCGCAGCTCGTCCTCCACGCGCACCGCCTCGGACCGCGACTGCGCGCGCGCCTGGCGCATCTGGCTGTCGGCGTCCTTCAGGGCCACGTAGCGGAAGCCTCCGTCGTAGAGCGGCAGGGTGAGGGAGAGCGCAATCGACCAGGTCTCCCGCTCGCCGCTCGAGCTGTTGGCCGGGTTGTTGTAGCGGGCCGACGCGTTCACCGCCACGCTGGGGGCGAACTGCGCCCAGGCGTCGGTCTTCAGGCGCGCGGCAATCTGCTCGTTCACCTGCGCCGCGGCCAGCTCCGGCCGCTCTGCCAGGGCGCGCTGGAGCAGCTCGCGGAAGGTGCCGCGAATCTCCTCCGGCGCTTCCCGCGGCGCGGCGAGCTCGAAGGCGGTGTCGCGGCGGTCGAGCAGGGCCGCGAGCTGGCTCTTGGCGGCCGAGTAGGAGAACCGGGCCCGGCGCGTCTCCTGATCGGCGCGCAGGTAGTCGATGCGCGCGCGCAGCGCGGAAGAGAGCTGGATGAGGCCCGCCTCGTACCGGGCCTGCGCCTCCAGCGCATGGTCGCGCGTGGCCTTGGCCTGCCGTGCCGCCACCTGGGCCAGCTCGCGCAGGCTCAGGCCCGAGTAGTAGGTGGAGGCGACCGAGAGGAGCAGCTCGCGCCGCTGCTGCGTTTCGTTCAGCCGCGAGACGGCCACCTGGTCGTGCGCGCTCGCGAGCGCGGGGAAGGCGCGGAAATTGAGCACGTCCCAGGAGAGCTGCAGCGACCCGGCGCGGCTCCAGTTGCTGCCGGCGCTCACGTCGAAGGCGGGCGGCGTCCCCGGCGCGCCGGGGGTGACCGTGAAAACGGTGGACGGCACGCTGTTGTAGGTGAGCGTCCCCACCGCGTTGAGCGTGGGCTGCAGCGCCGACCAGGCGCGCTGCACGTTGTTCTCCGCCTGCCGCACCCGCTCCAGGGCCACCGCCAGGTCCGGCGACTGCGCCCGCGCAGCTTCCAGCGCATCGGAGAGCGGAAGCAGCGGCCCCTCCGGCTGCGCCTCCGGCGTGAGCTCGGGCAGCGCGGCGCGCAGGGTGGAGTGCGGCGGCGCCTCGACGGCGCGCACCGGCGGCAGCGCCTGCGCGATGAGCAGAAGGGCGATCACGGCGCGCGCACGGTCGTTGACGATGGCCCCCCTGTCAAGACGCCGGCCTGCCGCAGCGACTTGCGCGCCAGCGAGGAGAGGCCCAGCCTCGCCAGCCCCCGCGGCAGGACCCAGCGCACGTCGTCCGACCGCGGCGTTCCGCTGGCGCGGGCGGATCGCACCATCACGCGGACCTCGCGATGGGTGAGCGTCTGCTCCACGGCGCCGCGGCCCACGGTCCTGCCATGGATGCGGACGCCCGCGGGAGTGGCCTGGGGCAGGTCCCAGAGGCCGGCGAAGAGCGCCCCCGGGGGCCTTCGCGCCAGCAGCACCGCGCCGTCGGCGCGCGTCAGCGCCAGCGCATCCCATTCCAGCAGCGGACGAGCCGGCCTCTTGCGCGGCTCCGGGAAGCGCCCCGGCTGAAGTCCCCTCACCTGCACCGCGCACAGGGTCCGGATGGGGCACCGCGGGCAGTCGGGGGAGCGCGGCGTGCAGACGGTGGCGCCCAGCTCCATCAGCGCCTCGTTGAAGGCGCCGGCGCGCCCCGCAGGCAGGATCTCCGCGGCCAGCTTCCAGGCCCGCGCCCGCGCATCGCCGCGCAGCGCGTGGACGCGGGCGAGGACGCGCGCCACGTTGCCGTCCACCAGCGGCACGTCCTCGTTGAACGCCAGCGAGGCCACCGCCGCCGCCGTGTACGGGCCGAAGCCCGGCAGCTCGCGCAGCTCCGCGCAGGTACGCGGCAAGGAGCCGCCGGCCGCGCGCGCCGCCCGGTGGAGATTCCGGGCGCGGGCGTAGTAGCCGAGGCCGCTCCAGAGGGCGAGCACGTCGTCGAGCGGCGCGCTGGCCAGCGCGGGCAGCGTGGGGAAACGCTTGAGGAAACGCTGGTAGTACGGCACCACCACGTCCACCCGCGTCTGCTGCAGCATCACCTCGCTGATCCAGACCGCGTAGGGGTCGCGCGGCTCCTTGCGCCAGGGCAGATCGCGCCGTTCTTGCGCGAACCAGGCGAGGAGCTTTGTGCTAATCATGCGCACCCATGAAACGCATCCGCGTGCACAGCGTCGAGCAGTACGTCAAGGAGATCGGCCCGCTGATGCAGAAGGGGCTTACGACGTACCGCGCCGACATTCCCGAGGAGGGGCTGCTCGGCCTGGGCTTCGAAGGGTTGGACACCGAGGTCCTCATCTCCATCGGCGAATTCAAGGCCACCGGCGACATCGTCAAGTACGGCGAGCTGATCGATCCGTACGAGCCGCCCGGCAAGAAGACGCAGAAGGTCAAGGCAGGCGGGAAAGACTGAGATCCGGGGACACCATACGCAACTCTACACGCCATTCGGCGTTGGCACGGGGAGTTGCGTATGGTGTCCCCGGATCTCTACCGGGGGCAAGCGGCCTCGACGTCGGGCACCGTGCGGGGGATCGCGACGGTCAGGTTCTCGTGGCCTTGTGCCGTCACCAGGATGTCGTCCTCGATGCGGATGCCGATGCCGCGCAGCTCGGGTGGCGCCTTGTCGTCATCCGCCGGCACGTAGAGGCCGGGCTCGATGGTGAAGACCATGCCCGGCTCCAGCGGGCGCGGCTTGCCGTCCACCGTGTAGCTGCCGGCGTCGTGCACGTCGAGGCCGAGCCAGTGGCTGGTGCGGTGCATGTAGTAGCGGCGGTAGGTGTTCTCCTTGACCAGCGCGTCGACGTCGCCCTGGAGGAGCCCGAGCTTCACCATTCCCTCGGTGAGGATGCGCACCGCCCTGTCGTGGAGGCCGTCGATGGTCTCGCCGGGCCTGGTCGCGGCGATGCAGGCGTCGGCGGCCTCGAGCACGAGCTGGTAGCAGGCGCGCTGCGGGTCGCTGAAGCGGCCCGAGGCGGGGAACGTGCGCGTCACGTCGGCGGTGTAGAGGTCGTGCTCCGCGCCGGCGTCGATCAGCACCAGCTCGCCGTCGCGGATCTGCACGCGGTTGTCGTTGTAGTGCAGGACGGTGGCGTTCTCGCCCGCGGCGACGATGGGATAGTAGCCCCAGCCGCGCCCGCCTCCCTTGCGGAACTCGTGCTCGAGAAGGCCGTGCAGCTCGTATTCGTAGGCGCCGGGACGGCCTGCCTTCATGGCGGCGAGGTGGCCACGCCGCGTCTGGGCGATGGCCTTGCGCAGCGACTCCAGCTCGAGCGGCTCCTTGCGCAGGCGCAGCTCGTGGACGATCTGGCCGGGGTCCTCGATGCGAGGCGGCGCGTTGACTCCGGCGCGGGCGCGGGCGCGCAGCGTGTGCAGGAGCCGCGCGATGCGCGCGTCGAACTCCGGATCGTCGCCGCCCAGCCGGTAGAAGAGCGTGCGGCAGGATCCCAGAAGCCTGGGCAGCTCCGCGTCCAGCTTCTCGATCTCGAACGCCTGATCGGCGCCGAAGCTCCGCACCGCGCCCTCCACGCCGGCGCGGCGGCCGGTCCAGGTCTCCTTCTCGCGGTCGCGAGGGCGGACGAAGAGGGTGAAGGGCTTGTCGCCCTCGGTCGAGAGCGCGACCACCGCCTGCGGCTCCTCGAAGCCGGTCAGCCAGTAGAGGTCGCTGTCGGCGCGGTAGGCGTGCTCCACGTCGCTGTTGCGGGTGGCGACGGGGGTGCCGGGAAAGATGGCGACGGCAGGGCCGGGAGCGAGCTCGCGCATCCGGCGCAGCACCTCGTCGCGGCGGGACTTGAAGACGGTGGCCTCGAACGCAGGAGTCACGGGCATGCGGGCTGTTGTAACAGGACTTTTTGCCGCGAGGGGCGCTGCGGATCGGCCGCACGTTGAGTAAGTTGCCCAAGTCAGGGGACACCATCGCCGTCCGAAAGACGCATGGTGTCCCCATTTACGTGGAGAAAGGACTTGCGCATGGCCGACAAGGGTCTTGCGAGCGATGCGGAGATCCAGGGCGCGCTGGCCGAGTTGCCGGACTGGAAACGGCAGGGGAACGCGCTGGTGAAGGTCTTCGACCTGAAGGGGTTCAAGGCCTCGATGGCGTTCGCCGGTACCGTGGGCGAGATCGCCGAGCGCGCCGATCACCATCCCGACATCCTCATCCAGTTCCACAAGGTCACGCTGACGCTCTCGAGCCACGACAAGGGCGGCATCACCGACCGCGACCTGCGGCTCGCCCGGCAGGTGGAGGCGGCGGCCAAGGACCAGATGGCCTGATACTCTCGCGGGCATGGGCTCGCCAGCCTGGCACCTGCTCGACGACGACGCGCTGCTCGCGCAGTGCGAGGTGCAGGCGCATCGCGCGAGCGGCCCCGGCGGCCAGCACCGCAACAAGTCGGAGACGGCCATCCGGCTGGTGCACGGTCCCTCCGGCGTCAGCGCGGAAGGCAAGGACGAGCGCTCGCGCGCCCAGAACCTGCGCATCGCGCTCGGGCGGCTGCGGGAAAAGCTGGCGCGCCGCGCGTACCGGCCCCCGCCGCGCCGGCCGACGAAGCCCACCCGCGGCTCGCGCGAGCGGCGGGCGCAGGACAAGCGGCTGCACTCGCAAAAGAAGGCGGCGCGGCGCGGAAGTTTCGAGTGATCCTGGCGCTCCTGCTCCTGGCCGCGGCGCCGTCCCGCGAGGAGCGCTTCCAGGATCTCCTGCGCGCGTACGCGCAGCGGCCGCCCGAGGAGACGTTCCGGCAGGTGGCGCGGCTCGTGGACGAAGGACCCTTCGAGAGCCGCGACCGCGCCGAGTACTGGATGGGCAGCGCGCGGCTGGCGCTGGGAGACGGCGAAGGAGCGCGCAGGTGGTTCTCGCGCCTCTCGCGCGATTACCCGGGCAGCGTCTGGGACGAGCGCGGCTGGGTGGGGCTGGGCGACGCGGCGTCCGCCGAGCGCCGCTACGGCGAGGCGCTCCGCTGGTATGCACGGGCGCGGACCGCAGCGGACCCGGCGGTGCGCGAGCTCGGCCAGATCGACTTCGAGCGTGCGCGAACGATGCAGCTCCGGCAGCGGCTGGCGTGGGCGGCGGGCGCCGTGGCGCTGGCCATCGCTGCTTTCCTTGCAGCCGGCGCGCGCGGGCGCCTGCTGCCGATCCCGGCGGAAGCGCGCATCGTCGTGCCCGTGCTCGCCGTGCTGGCGGCCCTTTCCAGTCGTGTCGACCGCGGGCCGCGGATCGCGGTCCTCGCCATCTGCGCAGGCGGCGCGGTGCTCTCCTGGCTCTGCGGCGCGCGCCTTCGCGTGCTGCGCGGCCTCCGGGCGCGCCTCGGCAACGCGCTCCTCGCCCTGCTGGCGCTGGGCTGCCTCGCCTACGCCGCGGTGTACAGGGCGAACCTCGTCTCCATGGTGGTGGAGACATTTCGCGCCGGACCCGACTAGATTGCGCCTCATGCCTCAATCTCCCGAGACGAAGGGCTTTGGCCAGGGCGACCCCGCGCTCAGCGAATGGGCGGAAAGCGTGTTCCATCCCGAGGACGCGGTGCTGCGCGAGATCCGCGACCGGAGCGTGCGCGAGGGGCTCCCCGCCATCGCGGTGGGCAAATTCGACGGCTTGCACCTCGAGGTGATCGCGCGCGCCATCGGCGCCTTGAAAGCGGTGGAGATCGGGACGCTCGGTGGTTACAGCGGCACTTGCCTCTTGCGCGGCATGGGCGTGCACGGCGTGCTCCACACCTTCGAGTACTCGGAGAAGCACGCCAGGGTGGCGAGCGAGTCGTTCCACAAGGCCGGCGTCGCGGCGCGCGCGCACATCCACGTCGGGCCGGCCCTGGAGAAGCTGCCCGAGATCGAGGCCGAGGCGCCCTTCGACCTGGTCTTCGTCGACGCGGACAAGGTGAACTACCCCGCCTACCTGTCCTGGGCTGCCGACCACCTGCGCGAGGGCGGCGTGGTTCTGGCGGACAACGCCTTCGGCTTCGGCGAGATCCACCTGCCCGGCGGAGACGAGGGGCGCGCGGCGCTGCGCAAGTTCAACCAGGAGCTGGCCCAGGGCGGCCGCTTCCGCGCCACCATGATTCCTACCGCCGAGGGCCTGGCGATGGGCGTCCGGGTCTAAACTACGGGGACACCATCGCCGCCCGCAGGGCGAATGGTGTCCCCCGGCACTTACGACCCCAGAGTGCTCACGACCCGCTGACAGACTTGTCGGCTTTGAGCACTTCCTCGGCGCGCCCCTTGCGCCACTGCCGCAGCTTCTCGCGCAACTCGGGCCGCTTGCCCGCGAGGATGGCGATGGCGAGCAGCGCCGCGTTGGCCGCGCCGGCCTTGCCGATGGCAAGGGTGCCCACCGGAATGCCCTTGGGCATCTGCACGATGGCGAGCAGCGCGTCGGCGCCGCCCAGCGTGGTGGAGGCGACGGGAATGCCGAGCACCGGCAGCACCGTCTTCGCCGCCACCACTCCCGGCAGGTGCGCCGCGCCGCCCGCCGCGGCGATGAGCACTTCCAGCCCGCGCTGCTCTGCGGTGGACGACCACTCCAGCACCTGCTCGGGCGTGCGATGGGCGGAGAGGACACGCACCTCGTAGGGAATGCCGAAGTCCTTGAGCACCTCGGTCGCGCTGGTGAGCGTCTCGAGGTCCGTCTTGCTTCCCATCACGATGCCGACGAGCGGATTTGCCATCGCGTGCGGGTAACAAACGACGCCTCGGCGGTCAAGATGGAACCGGCACGCAAGCGGGAGAGGATGTCAGCTATCGTGTGTCGGCGCCGGGAGACGAGGCGCTCTCCCGGTCACGTCTGCAGCCTGCTCCGCCGGCGGCGCAGTTCAACCCGGATGAACCACCCGGCGAACGCCACTCCTCCACAGCCTGATGGTACGGTTGCCTGGTGAACCACCGCCTGTTCGACGTCCGCGGCCTCGCGCTGCATGCGCTGGAGCGCGGCGAGGGAGAGCCCACCATCCTCTTGCACGGCTGGCTCGACCACGCCGGCTCCTTCGACACGCTCGCGCCGCTGCTCCCCGGCCGTACCTTCGCGCTCGACTTTCGCGGGCACGGCGACTCGCACTGGGTGGGCGCGGGCGGCTTCTACCATTTCATCGAGTACACGGCCGACCTGGACGCGGTGGTGGAACAACTCTCGCCCGGGTCGCCGGTCCGCATCGTGGGGCACTCCATGGGCGCGGCCGTGGGCCTCGTCTATGCGGCGGCGCGGCCCGGCCGGGTGGCGCACCTGACCATGATGGACGCGATGCCGATGAACATCTCGTCGAAGGAGGTGCCCGAGCGGCTGACCCGCTACCTGGACGACCTGCGCCGGGTGCCGCGGCTGCGAAGGCGCGTGGAGTCGGTGGAGGACGCCTCCCGGCGCCTCTTGCGCAACAACTCCAGGCTCTCGGAAGCGGCGGCGCGGCTCATCGCCCGCGGGGGCGTGTCGCCCGACCCGAAGCAGGGCGGCGCGCTGGCCTGGAAGTGGGATCCGCTCCTGCGAGCGCACTCCCCCCTGCCGATCACCGACCAGGCGCTGCGCCTCATCTGCGCGCAGGCCCGGGTGCCCGTCCTGCTCATCCGCGGCGAGAAGGGAATCCTGCCCGAGGAGGCGGACCTGCGCGCCCGCTTTCCCACCCTGGACCTGACGGTCCGCACCATCCCGGGCACCGGCCACCACGTGCACATCGACGCGCCCGAGGCCGCGGCGCGCCTCATCGCCGAGGCTCAGGGCATCTCGGCGATGGTGCGCACCGAGTAGTAGCTCGCCTCCGGGTGCCAGGTGATGATGGCGCTGGTGCTCTGCTCCGGAACCATCTGGTGCGCCTCGGTGAGCGTGATGCCGATGCGCTCGGGATGGAGGATGGCCCAGACGCCCTGCTGGTCGGCGAGATCCGGCCAGGCCGGGTAGCCTGCCGAGTAGCGCTTGCCCTGGTCGGGAGGCAACCCCATCTCGGCGCGCACGCGGCGGTGCCAGTACTCCGCCAGCGCCTCGGCGCTCTCCACCGCGAGCCCGTGCAGGAAATACGACTTGCTGAACTCGCCCGCGGCCTCCCACTCCGCGCACAGCTTGGTGGCGCGGTCGCCCATGGTCACCGCCTGGAACGCGACCACGTCCTCCTCGGCGAAGAAGTCCGCCAGGCACTTGCGCGGGGTCTCGATCTTGCGCGGGAAGTTGAACTTCCAGATCGGCTTGCGCGTCTCCGGATCCAGGACGGTGAGGTCATTGCCCTTGGCCGAGCAGGGGAAGTACCCGTAGATGACCCTGGGTGCGAGCCATCCGTTGCGGATGCACTCCTCCTGCAACTCGTGCCGCTTCACCGCGAACTCGTCGGCGATCATCTTCTGGTAGGTCTCGCGCGACTTCGGCTTCACGCCCCACTGCAGGCGGTACAGCTCGACCAGGTCGAGGCAGTCGAAGATGTCGCGCATCGCCAGGTCCTCGGCGGGCACGATCCGCGTGCCCCAGAACGGCGGCGAGACCTTGGGCGGCTCGGCGACGCTGCGCGGCGCCACGTCGGTCACCGCGGCGAGCTGCTGCCCCGCCGCCCGCTCCGCGCCCGCGATCACCATGGTGCGGTGCAGGTGCGCCTCGCGCTTGAGCTTCTCTTGCAGCCTGGGCCGCTGCTCCGGGTCTTGGAGACCGTTGACCGTGTCCAGCCCCTCGAAGGCGTCGCGGCAGTAGAACACGCCGCCCTCGTAAAGCCTGTCGGTGCCCTCCACGTAGGCGGTGCGCCAGCCGTACTTGCGGTTGATGGCCGCGCCGCCGATGAGCACCGGCAGCTTCATCCCGCGCCGGTCCAGCTCCTGGATGACGAGCGGCATCTGCCGCGAGGTGGAGACGAGCAGCGCGGAGAGCCCGATGGCGTCCGCCTTCACCTCCTGCGCCTTGTCGACGATGCGGTCCACCGGCACCTGCTTGCCCAGGTCGTGCACGGTGTAGCCGTTGTTGGAGAGGATGGTCTTGACCAGGTTCTTGCCGATGTCGTGCACGTCGCCG
>DASSQZ010000043.1:0-6598 GCA_035702105.1 Myxococcales bacterium
CGCGGCCGGCCCATGGAGATCGACGCGCTGCTCGGCGCGGTGGTGGAGATGGGCCGTCTCGCCGAGGTGCGCACGCCCGTCTGCGACGCGGTGCTGGCGCTGGTGCGGCAGCTCGCGCGCAGCGCCGGCTGCTACCCGGAGCCGGCGAAGGCCTGACCGGGGGCCGCCCGTTTCTGGACGGCCCCCGGGACTTCCCGAGGCGCTCAGAACTCGTAGCCCACCAGCGCTCCGATGCCCCAGTTGCCCATGTCCGCCGCGGTGCCGTCGGCCCTGGCGAGGAGGTCCTCGTTGAAGGTGGCACGATAGGTGAAGCGGCCCTCGAGGAAGACGTTGTTCCAGCCGGCCGAGATGCCGGCGCCGAAAGGAACCACCAGGACGTCGTCCGAGGTCCGCAGCGCCGAGCCCGCGGGCACCGATCCGTCGATGCCCATGTGCGTCCATCCCAGCCCGCCGAAGACGAACGGCTCGACCAGCCACCTTCCGGTCAGGTACGGGAGCTGCGCCCGCAGCGCGCCTTCGAGTCCGTGCGCGAAGACGTGGGGCTTGTCGGCTGCCCCGGTCACGCCGGGCATGCTGACGTTGCGCCGCGAGCCCACGTAGGCGAGCTCGCCCGCCAGGAAGAGGCGGGTGCCGATGGTGGAGCGGACCTCCCAGCTTCCACCCAGATCCACGGCGGAGTTCATTTCGCTGCCGGTGAAGTTGGTCAACCCGCCGCCGATGCCCAGCGAGATGCCGATCTGCGTGAAGGGCGCCCGCGACGGCGACGTGCTCGTCTCGGCTGCGATGGGGTCGGCGCGGGCCGCGCCGGCCACCGTGAGGACGATCCCGAACAGGACGGTGTGCAGCTTCATTTGCGCACTCCTCTCTCCGGACCAGTCCGGTCCGCTGCGAGGCCGTGCGAACCGCATGCCCGGCGCGGCGCACCGCCTGCGCGGCCGATCCCTCCACCTGCTCCGAGGGAGCGGCGCAACCGGCGGCGGGGAGGAGAAGATCGTGCGCTCCCGCCTGCGGAACGGCTGCGCCCGGGCGGCGCCCGCGGCGCACGGAGTTCAGGGCGAAGGCTGCAGCGCCCCGGCGATCTCCTGCTCGTGCGCGTGCTGGGCGCGGTGGTCCTTGGCGATGAGCAGGTAGATGGAGGGCACGAAGAAGAGCGTGAAGGCGGTGCCGATGGCCATGCCCGCCACCAGCACGAGGCCGATGCTGTTGCGCGCCGCCGCTCCCGGTCCGGTCACCAGCGTGAGCGGGAAGTGCCCGCAGACGGTGGCCACGCTGGTCATCAGCACCGGCCGCAGCCGGGTCATGGCCGCGTTGCGGACGGCGTCCATCTTGCTCTGGCCCTGTTCCTGGAGCTTGTTGGCGAACTCGACGATGAGGATGCCGTTCTTGGAGATGAGCCCGACCAGCGTCACCAGACCGACCTGCGAGTAGACGTTCAGCGTGGTGGTCCAGCCGTCGGTGAAGAAATGCAGGTTCGGATTCGGCATCTTGAGGAAGGTCATCACCAGGGCGCCGAACATGGCCAGCGGAACCGACCCGGCGAGGATGACGAAGGGATCGCGGAAGCTGTTGAACTGCGCCGCCAGCACCAGGAAGATGAGCACCACCGCGAGCAGGAAGGCGGGCAGGAACTTGTCCCCCTCGGTGCGCAGCTGCCGCGATTCGCCGGTGTAGTCCACCGCGTATCCCTTGGGCAGGATCTTCGCCGCCTCGTCCTCGAGGTAGCGCAGCGCCTGGTCGAGCGGCACCATGGCCACGCCGCTGATCTTGACGGCGTTGAGCTGCTGGAAGCGGTTGAGGGCGCGCGGCGTCACCGAGTCGCGCAGCGTGGCGATGGTGCTCAGCGCCACCAGCTGCCCGTTGGGGCCGGTGACGTGGACCTGCTCGAGCTGCTCCGGGTTCATGCGCTCGGCGCGCAGGAGCTGGGGAATGACCTTGTAGCTGCGCCCGGCCACGCTGAAGCGATTGACGAAGTTGCCCCCCATGGCCGCGGCCAGGTCCTGCCCCACGGTGGCGAGGTTGAGCCCCAGCTCCGCCGCCTTGTCGCGGTCGATGACGATCTCCGACTGGGGCTGGTCGATCTTGGTGTCGATGAGGGGCGGAAAGGCGAACATCCCGCTCTGCGCCGCTTTGGCCTGAAGCTGCTGCGCGAAGCCCAGGATCTCGTCGGCGTCGGCGGTGGAGGCGATGACGAACTCCACCGGGAAGTTGCCTCCGCCCGGAAGCGCCGGCGGGAGGATGGGGAAGGTCTGCACGCCGGGAATGCCCATGACCTTGCCCTGCACCTCGCCGAGGATCTGCGCCGCCGAGCGCTTCCGCTCGTCCCACGGCTTGAGCCCGTCGCCCCAGAACCCGCCGTTGGGGAAGGTGATCTGGAAGGTGAAGCCGGTCTCGGGGATCGAGAGCAGCTCCTTGTTGATGGCCCGCGTGCTCTGCGTGACCTGCTCGAGCGTCGAGTTGGCGGGGGTGTTGACCACGCCGAAGATCACCCCCTGGTCCTCGGCCGGTGCCAGCTCCTTCGGAGACTGCACGAACATGACCACCGCCAGGACGCTGATGACGATCCAGGCGGCGTAGATGGCGCCGCGGGCGCCGAAGGTGGCCTGCAGGTGCCGCCCGTAGGTCTGCTTGATGCGCTCGAAGGTGCGGCTGATCGCCCCCGCGAGGCCCTTCTCGTCGTCGCCGCTGCGCATCAGGGAGGCGGACATCACCGGCGAGAGGGTGAGCGCGACGATCCCGGAGATGGTCACCGCGCCCGCGAGGGTGAGGGCGAACTCGCGGAAGAGCGACCCGGTCAGCCCGCCCTGGAACGCGATCGGCGTGTAGACGGCGGCGAGGGTGATGGTCATGGAGATGATCGGACCGACCAGCTCGCGCGCGCCCTTGAGCGCCGCGTCCACCGGCTTGAGCCCCTCGCTCAGGTGCCGCTCGACGTTCTCCACCACCACGATGGCGTCGTCCACCACCAGCCCCACCGAGAGGACGATGGCGAGCAGCGTCAATAGATTTATGGTGAAGCCGAAGGCCTGCACCAGGAAGATGCCGCCGATCAGCGAGACGGGAATGGCCACCACCGGCACCAGCGCCGAGCGGAACGATCCGAGGAAGAGGAAGATGACGATCACCACGATGAGCAGCGTCTCGAGCAGCGTCTGCACCACCTCGTTGATCGCGCTCTGGATGTAGGCGGTGCCGTCGTAGGCGATGACGCCCTTGATCTGCTCGGGCAGCTCCTTCTGCAGCGACTCCATCTCCACCCGCACCCGCTTGATCACGTCGAGCGAGTTGGCGTTGGGCAGGGACCAGACGCCGATGAAGACCGCGGTCTGGCCGCTGAAGTTGACCTCGGTGTCGTAGTCCTCGGCGCCCAGCACCACGTCGGCCACGTCGCGCAGCCGCACCGTGGCGCCGCCTCCGGGGCCGGCCCCTCTTTCCGATGCTCCTCCCCTCACCACCATCTGCTCGAACTCGCGGACCGAGCGCAGGTCGGTGTTGGCGGTGAGGTTCACCTGCACCAGCTGGCCCTTGGTCTGGCCCACCGCGGCCAGGTAGTTGTTGGCGGCCAGCGCCTGGCGCACCTGCGCGGGGCTCACGTTCAGCGCCGCCATGCGGTCGGGCTTGAGCCAGATGCGCATGGCGAAGGTGCGCGCCCCGAGGATGTCGGCGCGCTGCACGCCCTCCACCGCCGAGAGGCGCGGCTGGACCACCCGCACCAGGTAGTCGGTGATCTCGTTCTGCTTGAGGAACTCGGAGGAGAAGCTCAGGTAGGCGGAGGCGAACTGGCTGTCCACCGACTCGATGTTGAGGATGGGGACCTCGGCCTCGGGCGGCAGGTCGCCGCGCACCTGGTCCACCTTGGAGCCGATCTCGGAGAGCGCCTTGGAGGAGTCGTAGTCGAGGCGCAGGCGGGCGCGGATGATGGAGACGTTCTGGTGGCTCTCCGACTCGATGTAGTCGATGCCGTCCGCGGAGGCGATGACGCGCTCGAGGGGCGTGGTGATGAACCCGCGCACCAGGTCGGCGTTGGCTCCGACGTAGGTGGTGGTGACGGTGATGGCGGCGTTCTCGCTCTTCGGGTACTGCCGCACGTTCAGCCGGCGCACGGCCTGCACGCCGGCGATGACGATGAGGAGGTTCACCACCAGGGCCACGACCGGCCGGCGGATGAAGAGGTCGGTGAACTTCATCACTTGTCCGTGGGCGTGGGCGAAACCGCCGCCTCGGGCGCAAGGTCGTTGCGCACCACCACCGGCAGGCCGTTGCGCAGCTTGAACGCGCCGCTGCTGACCACGGTCTCGCCCGCAGCGAGGCCCGACTCCACCGAGACGAGATCTCCGCGCCGCTCGCCCAGGCGCACGAACTTCTGGTGCGCCACCAGCGAGGTCTTGCCGGCCTCCGACTTCTCCTCGATGGCGAAGACGGAATCGCCGTAGGGAGCGTAGAGCACCGAGGTGGCGGGGATCACCAGCGTGCGGCGCTTGTCCGGGGAGAGCACCTCGACGTTGCCGAACATGCCCGCGCGCAGGCGCCCGTCGGGGTTGGGGAAGGTGGCGCGCACCCGCACGTTGCGGGTGGCGACGTCCACCTCGGAGTTGACGGTGGTGACCAGTCCGTCCCAGCTCGACTGCGGGAAGACGTCGGTGCGCAGGCGCGCCTGCATCCCGACCTTCAGCTCGGCCAAGGCCTGCTGCGGCAGCCAGAACTCCGCGTGGATGGGGCTGATGGACTGCAGCGAGGCGATGGGCGTTCCCGAGGCCAGCACCTGGCCCAGTTCCACCTGCCGGATGGAGATGCGCCCGTCGAAGGGAGCGCGGATGGTCTTCTTGGCGATGGTGGCCTGGAGCGTCGCCACGTTGGCCGCCGCCTGCTGCTCGCGCGCCTCACTGGCGTCGAGGTCGGCGGGCGAGTTGGACTTCGCCTGCCGCAGGCTCCGGGCGCGCTCCAGGTTCGAGCGGGCCAGGCCTTCCTCCGCCCGCGCCGCGGCCAGTTGCGCCTCCTCGGTGGAGACGTCGAGCTTGACCAGCACCTCTCCCTTGCGCACGAAGGAGCCGGAGTCGAAGCCGATGTCGCGCACGGTGCCGGTCACCTCCGGCGCCAGGGTGACGCCGCGCACCGCGACCAGCGTGGCCACCGCGGGCCGCGAGGCCTGCCACTCCACCGCCTCCACCTTGGCCGAGGTCACCGACTCCGGCGGAATGGAGAACTGCTTGCCGGCCTTGATCATCGCGCCGATCTGGAGCGCCTTGACGCCGGCCAGCGCGACCAGCACGCCGAGGAGGGCGGCGATGGCCACCACCCAGACGCGGCGGCGGTTGACAGGGATCGAGCGCTGCTGCGTGCCTTCTGCTGCGATGTCCACGAGTCCCCCGAACGAATGCGCCCGGTTGTTATTGCAGGAGCCGGCGAAAGTCACCTGAGAACGCAATTCTTTCGCGTGCGATGCCGGCAGCGCCGCAGCGATTCCCGGCCGGCGGGCGGACGAGTCCAGCCGCGGCGGACGTTTGCACGTTTCTGCCCGCACCCCGAGCTGGCCGGTATCAATCCATCGGCGGCCCGAACAGGCCGGCGTGGTAGTCGCGGATGGCCTGGACGATCTCCTCGCGCGTGTTCATCACGAAGGGACCCTGCGCCACCACCGGCTCGCCCAGCGGCGCGCCGTGCCCGAAGAGCACGGTGGCGCCCTCCGGCGAGCGCAGCTCCACCTCGTCCGCGTCGTCGTTCAGCTCCACGAGGTGGAAGGCGGGGATGCCGGAGAGCGCCCCCCGCGCCACGTAGAGGAACACCGCCCGCCCGCGCGGCGCAGGCAGGCGCACCGAAGCACCCGGTGCGAGCGACACGGTGCTCATCCAGACGCCGGTGAGCGACGCGATCGGGCCGGTGGTCCGCAAGAGCTCGCCGGAGATGAGGCTCACCGTCGCTCCGTCCAGCGAAAGCCGCGGCACCTGCTCCCGTTGCACCCCCAGGTAGCGCGGCTCGGTCATCTTCAGCCGCGCCGGCAGGTTCACCCAGAGCTGGAGGATCTCCAGCGGGCCGCCGCGGTCCATGAACAGGGGCGACGAGAGCTCTGCGTGGACGAGCCCGCGCCCGGCGGTCATCCACTGCGCGCCGCCCGCGCCGATCACGCTCTCGTGCCCGCCCGAGTCGCGGTGCAGCAGATCTCCGTCGAGGATGAAGGTGACGGTCTCGAAGCCGCGGTGCGGGTGCGGCCCGAAGGGCAGCCCGCGATTGCCCGGAGGATACGCCTGCGGCCCGTGGTGGTTGAGGAAGAGGAACGGGTCCAGGCTCTCGATCGACCGGCTGGGCAGCGGCCTGCGCGTCACCAGGTCGGCGATGTCGTCCCGCTCCGCGCGGTGGATGTTGCGGACCGTTCGCGGCATCTGCCCACTGTAAGAACGCGTCTCACGACCGTCCAGGTCCAACGCCACAGGCGTAGTCCCTGAGTCGCCTCCGGCGGCCGGGACTAGTTCCTGGCCGCCCCGTTTGCCGCCTTGAGGTGCGCGTCGAACCAGCCCACGATCCGCTCCGTCCGGTCGCGCACGTGCGCCGGCTGGCGGATGTGGTGCCCCTCGTCGGCGTAGACCACGAGTTGCGTCTCGACGCC
>DASSQZ010000044.1:0-12855 GCA_035702105.1 Myxococcales bacterium
TGAAGTAGGCGCGCAGCGCGTCCACCTTGTCCTTGGCGCGGCCGGTGGCGAGCAGGTACTGGCAGGACAGCTCGTCCACGGGGAAGTAGCCCATGGTGGCGCCGTACTCGGGCGCCATGTTGGCGATGGTGGCGCGCTCCGGCACCGCCAGCGCGGCCGCGCCCTCGCCGAAGAACTCCACGAACTTGCCCACCACCTTGGCCTTGCGCAGCATCTCGGTGATGGTGAGCACCACGTCGGTGGCGGTGACGCCCGGCGCGGGCGTGCCCTGGAGGTTCACGCCCACCACGTCGGGGGTGAGGAAGTACACGGGCTGTCCGAGCATCGCCGCTTCCGCCTCGATGCCGCCCACGCCCCAGGCCACGATGCCCAGGCCGTTGATCATGGTGGTGTGCGAGTCCGTGCCCACCAGCGAGTCGGGGAAGTAGACGCCGTCCTTCACGTGCACGCCCGGCGCCAGGTACTCGAGGTTGACCTGGTGCACGATGCCCATGCCCGGCGGCACGATCTTGAGCCCGTCGAAGGCGCCCATGCCCCACTTGAGGAACTCGTAGCGGGCGCGGTTGCGGCTGAACTCGATGCCCATGTTGAGCTGCAGCGCGTTGGGCACCCGGGCAAAGTCCACCTGCACGCTGTGGTCGATGACCAGGTCCACCGGGACCAGCGGCTCGATCAGCTTGGGCTTCTTGCCCGCGGTCTGCACCGCGGTGCGCATGGCGGCGAGGTCCACCACCAGCGGCACGCCGGTGAAGTCCTGGAGCAGCACCCGCGAGACCACGAAGGGGATCTCCTCGGTGCGCTCTCCCTTCGCCTGCCAGCGCGCCAGCGCCTTGACGTCGTCTTCGCGGACCCGCTTCCCGTCCAGGTTGCGCAGCAGGGACTCGAGCACGATGCGCAGCGACACGGGAAGGTGCGAGACCTTGCCCAGGCCCTGCTTCTCGACTTCCGGCAGGGAGTAGAACGACCCATGGCTGAAGCTCTGTTTGAAGTCCATGGCGGCGGCATATAGGCCAATTCGGGCGCCGCTGCCACCGCTTCCTTGACGCAGCAGCCGCCTTCCGCTCTTGTCGGGCATTCCATGGGAACGCTCTACCTCGTGCGCCACGGCCAGGCGTCGGCGTTCGACGACAACTACGACCGGCTCTCCACCCTGGGAGAGCAGCAGGCCCGCCTGCTCGGAGAGGAGTGGCGCAGGCGGGGCATCGACCTGCACCGCGTCTTCTCCGGCCCGCGCGTCCGCCAGCAGCGCACCGCCGAGATCGCGGCCGAGGCGGGCGGGCTTCCGGCGCCGGTGCTGGTGCCGGAGCTCGACGAGATGGGGGTGGAACCGCTCTTCCGCGAGCACCTGCCCGACCTGTTCGGGCGGCACCCGCACCTCTCCGCGCTCGGCGACGCCCTCCTCGCGGCGGATGGCGACGAGGCGCGCGCCAGGGGCTTCGCCCGGCTCTTCGAGGCGGTGCTGCAGCTCTGGGCCCGCGGCCAGGTGCGGGCCAACGGAGTCGAGTCGTGGCTGGAGTTTCGCGCGCGCGTGCGCAAGGCCCTCTCGATGGTCCGGGCGGAAGGGCGCGGCAGGCGCATCGCGGTGTTCACCTCGGCAGGTCCGGTGGCCGCGGCGGTGCAGTTCGCCCTCGGCGCGGACGACGATACCGCCCTGTCGATGGCCTTTCGCGTCCGCAATTCCTCCTTCTCGCAGTTCCTCTTCTCCGGAAACCGCTTCTCTCTCGCTTCCTTCAACGAGACGCCGCATCTCGCCGATGCGGCGCTGGTCACGGTGCGCTGATGAGCGTCGACGCGCCCAGGGCGGTGCGGCAGGGGGAAGAGCTGGACCTCGCGCGCCTTTCCGCCTGGATGCGCGCGCAGGGCCTGCCCACGGCAGGGCTCTCGCAGGAGCAGTTTCCCAAGGGCCACTCCAACCTGACCTATCTCGTCCGCGCGGAGACGCGCGAGTACGTGCTGCGCCGGCCGCCCGCGGGCAGCAAGGTGAAGAGCGCGCACGACATGGGCCGCGAGGCGCGCATCCTCGAGAAGCTGCAGCCGGTGTTCCCGCTCGCCCCGCGAGTGGTGGCGGTGTGCGACGACGCCTCCGTGCTCGGGGCGCCGTTCTACCTGATGGAGCGGCTCCGCGGCGTCATCCTGCGCGGCCCCGAGCCGCGCGTCGCCGTCTCCGCGGAGCAGGCGCGCGGCCTCGGCCTTTCCCTCGCCCGAACCCTCGCGGCGCTGCACGCGGTGGACTTTCGCGCGGCGGGCCTTCCCGGAAGGCCCGAAGGCTACGTGCAGCGCCAGGTCGAGGGCTGGACGCGCCGCTGGCAGGAGGCGCGCACCGACGACGTGCAGGACGTGGAGGAGATGGCGCGCTGGCTCGCGCAGCGGATGCCGCCTTCGCGCGGCGCCGCTTTCATCCACAACGATTTCAAGTACGACAACCTGGTGCTCGACCCCGCCGACCCGACCCGTGTCGTCGGCGTTCTCGACTGGGAGATGGCCACGGCGGGCGATCCGCTGATGGATCTGGGCACCGCGGTCGGCTACTGGGTGGAGGAGGGCGACCCCGAGCCGGTGAAGGCGTTCGCGTTCGGGCCCACCTTCCTGCCCGGCAGCCTGACCCGCGCCCAGGTGGTGGAGGAATACGCGCGCGCCGCGCAGCGCGACGTGCCCGACATGCTCTTCTACTATTGCTTCGCGCTCTTCAAGACGGCGGTGGTGGCGCAGCAGATCTACAAGCGCTACGTGCAGGGGCTGACCCGCGACGAGCGATTCGCCTCGTTCGGCCTGGGCGTGCAGATCCTGGCCCGCAGCGCGGCGGAGGCGGCGGCGCGGGGACGCTCTAGTCCCGGCCGCCGAAGGCGGCTCAGGGACTACGCCTGCGGTGTTGGACCTCGACCTTGATGAGGCGCGTCCAGGCTGAGCGCATCGCCGCGGCCGCGACTAGATCGCCGTGGCGGCCCTGTCGAGGGCGCGCGCGGTGGCCTCGGCGGCCACACCGTAGGCGATGTGCGCAGCGGCGCCGCGCGCGTGCACCTTCCAGGAGAAGGCGCGCGGCCCGGGGCTCCACCGCAACATCGGCATCATCAGCTCGTCCACCACCAGGAAGAAGCCGGCGCCGAAGAGCAGGCCCATGGCGGCGCCGATGCGCGGGTTGCGCCGCCGCAGCGCCGCGTAGCCAAGCCCGGCGAGGATTCCGGTGGCCTGGTGGAAGCGCCAGCCCCAGACCTGTTGCTCCTCGCGGTCGAGCTGCCGTCCGCCGAGGCGTGCGAGCTGGTCCACGGCCACCTCGTAGACGTGGCGGTATCCGCGGGCGGCGTTCTCGGCGTCGCGGGCGGACTGCGCCTCGCGGTCGTAGAGCGCGACGCTGACCGAGTCCAGCGCCTTGCTGGCGACGTAACCGATGGCCGCGCCCTTGAGGAAGGGGGAGTCGATCCATCGGGCGAGATCAAGCCGTCTCGACATGGCAACCTCGGGGTCGATGCCGTGGGGAGCCGGGTGGGGCCGGTCCCCCGCGGACCGTGCAGGCCAAGCGTAAGCACGGCGGGACCGCGGCGCGCGGCGTGCGGGCAGGCGCCTGCCGTCACCGCTGGTAGAGCGTGACCCGGGTGTGAAGCCTGCGCGAAGGGCGCTCGTCCAGCCTGCAGCGCCCCAGCGCGTCCAGGTCTTCGCAGAATTCGTGCGGCCAGCGCCAGCAGCGGATGTCGCCGGTGATGCCGCTGCCCGCGCCGATCTCGAGGACCCGCGGCGCTGCGCGGATGACGCGGCCGAGGAGCGGCCCGGGCGGCAGCCAGCTCGCGAGCACCAGGTCCGGCTGGAGCCTCCGGATGGCCTGCACGGCGTCGAGCTGGAGCACGTCACGGCCGGGCGGCAGGCCGGAGACGTTCCTTCCGCGGAGGGCGCGGCGCTCGCGCGGCGACATGCGGGCGCGGGGCCGGGTCCAGGCGCCCGAGTCGGTGGCGAGGATGCGCAGGTCGGGAGCGATGCGCTGGAGCGACCGGGCCAGGTGCCCGTCGCCCGCGGCCACCTCGAGGACGGTCCGGGCGCGGCAGGCGCGGATGCGGCGAGCCAGCGCGCGCAGGAAGGGCAGGGTGGGAATGAGGTAGATGGGCGGGTGAGGGCCGAGCTCGCAGATGCGAAAGAGCATGCCCGGCCGCAGGAGCGCAGCGGCTCGGTCGAATGCGGTGGCGGAAGGGACGCGCCGGTTGCCGGCGTCGTCCCAGAGAAGGCGCTCCATTTCCTCCCGCGCGGTCACCGCCGCGACTTAGCACGCAGGGCCGGGTACGACTGCAAGCTCCCGGGGCGATCCGCGCTCGGCCATGTCGGCGCGGCGGGCGCCCTCGCACCGCAGCCCGCGCCGGACGGCAGTTCAACCGGATGAACCTGCTTGCGAAAGGCGGCGGTTCTTTACGCGCGGGGCGAGGTTCCAGGGATCCGCGGGCGCTCGCACCGCGGCCCGCGCCGGACGGCAGTTCAACCGGATGAACCTGCTTGCGAAAGGCGGCGGTTCCTCACGCGCGGGGCGAGCTTCCAGGGATCGGGCCTGCCGGAACGGCCCTTGACAGATAGAACGACCGGTCGTATTTATCAACCCTGCGATGACCAAGGGCCTCGACACGCGCGACCGGATCCTCGACACGGCCTTCCGGCTGGCGGCGCGCGACGGCCTCGAGGGGCTCAGCCTCTCCGCGCTGGCCGGGGAGACGGGGCTCTCCAAGAGCGGCCTCTTCGCCCACTTCCGCTCCAAGGAAGACCTGCAGTTGCAGATGCTGCAGGTCGCGTCCGACCGGTTCGTGGCCAAGGTCATGTCCCCCGCCTTCCAGGAGCGCCGCGGCCTGCCGCGCCTCGATTCACTCTTCGATCGCTGGATGCGCTGGGCCAGCGATCCGGACTCGCCCGGCGGCTGCATCTTCGTCGCTGCCGCCTCCGAACTGGACGACCAGGAAGGGCGCGTCCGCGACTTCGTGGTCGCGCAGGAGCGACGCCTCCTCGAGGCCATCGCCCGCGCCGCCAGCGTCGCCGTGCAGGCCGGCCACTTCCGCCGGGATCTCGACGTCGACCAGTTCGCCTTCGATCTCCTCGGCATCTATCTCGCCTTCCACCTCGCGCGGCGCCTGCTGCGCGACCCGCGCGCCGAGAAGCGCGCCCGCAGGGCCTATGCGCGCCTGACCGAGAGCGCGCGAGCAGCCATCTGAAGCGAAGGAGCGAAGCGATGACCCCGAGAAGCCTCCTGCAGTTCCAAAAAAGCACGACCGGTCGTTTCCTGTCTGCCGCCGTCCGCACCCTCGACGCCGTCGCGCCCGCCGCCGCCCAGCGCCTCGCCCTCGACCTCTTCCTCAAGCCGCGCCGGACCCCCGGTTCGATGGTTGGCCACCACTTCCGCATCGTCGGCGACGGCCCCGATCTCGCCGTCTGGGACTGGGGCGACGGCCCCACGGTCCTGCTCGTCCACGGCTGGCACGGCAACGCCGCGCAGCTCTCCGGGTTCGTCGCTCCGCTCCTGCGGGCCGGCTGCTACGTGGCCGCCGCCGACCTGCCGGCGCATGGCGTCTCTGGCGGCGCGCGCACCAACGTTCGCGGTCTGGCCGACGCCATCCTCCGCCTCGGCCACCGGGTGGGCCCCGTCCACGCCGTCATTGCCCATTCCTTCGGCGCCACCGCCACCGTGCTCGCGCTCGCGCAGGGCCTTGGCGCTCGGCGGGCGGTGCTGATCGCGCCGCCGGTGGACCTGCCCCGCTACCCGCGCGGATTCGGCGCCGCGCTGGGCCTCTCGCCGCGCTCCGCGGAAGCCATGTTGGGCCGGCTCGATGCCCTTCTCGGCGGCCGCGAGGCCTACGACGTCCTCCGCACCGCTGCCGCCTCCGCCCGCACCACCCGCCTCGCCGTCCTCCACGACCCCGACGACCGCGAGGTGCCCTTCGCCGAAGGGCGCGCGCTCGCCGCGGCCTGGCCGGGCGCGCAGTTCATCCCCCTGCCCGGCGCCGGCCACTCCCGCGCGCTGCGCGATCCGCGGATCATCGCCCGCGCCGTGTCGCTCGCCACCGGCCCCGAGACCGCGCTCGCCCTCAGCGCGTGAGCGGTCCCGCCTTCCCCCTGGCCGCGCGCAGGTAATCCGCAGGCGCGAGCAGGAGCTGCGTCCCGCGCACGCCGGCGGACACCGAGATGAGGTCGAACAGCTCCACCGTCTCGTCCACGTACGCGGGATACTCCTTCTTCGCCCCGAGCACGGTCACGCCGCCGCGGACGTACCCGGTCAGCGGCTGGACCTCCTTGAGCGGCACCATCTCCGTGCCCCGGTCGCCGGAGAGCCGCGCCAGCGCCTTGAAGTCGAGCTGCGCGTCGCCCGGCACCACGGCGAAGAGCACGCCGCTCCTGTCGCCGCGGCAGACCAGCGTCTTGAACACCTGCTCCGGCGGCAGGCCCACCTTGCGCGCCACCGATTCCGCGGAGAGGTCCTCCTCGTCCACCTCGTACTCGCGCAGCTGGTAGCGGATGCCCAGCGCGTCGAGGATGCGGGCGGCGTTGGTCTTCATGCGCGCCGGGCCTCAGCCGGGGAAGTGCGGCATCACCTGCTCGGCGAAGGTGCGCAGCGACTCGAGGATCAGCTCGTGCGGCACCGTCCCCATCTGCATGACCAGGATCAGCTCGTCCACCCCGACGTCCACGAACCGCTGCACGCTCTCGCGCGCCGCCACCGGATCGCCCACTACCGTGGCGAGCTGCGAGCCGGGCGCGTTGCGCAGCTTCCGCACCCCCTCCAGGTCCGCGTCGCTCAGGTCCTCGCGGGGAATGTCGAGCAGCCCCAGCGGCCGATCGCCGCCGAAGTAGTACTTGCCCATCGCGTTGAGGAAGAAGCGCGCGCCGCGGGTGCCGTGGCGCAGAGCCCGCGCGTCATCCTTGAGCACCAGCGTCGCAGGCGTGCAGGCGAACCAGTTGGTCTGCTTCTCGCCCACCGGCTGCGCCTTCGCCGCCGCCGCCCGGTACTCGGCCACCTTCTCGGTCAGGTACTCGTCGCTGCCGAAGGCGAAGTTCAGCGCACCGATGCCGAGGCCGCCCATCAGCCCGGCCGTGTCCGGCCGCGAGCAGGCGGCGAAGATGGGCGGATGCGGCTTCTGCACCGGCTTGGGGATGACCTGGATGGGGGGGATCTGGAAGAACCGCCCCTGGTGCTCGAAGACGTCGTTCGCCCACATCTTCGGGATCATCCGCAGCGCCTCCAGCCACTCGTCGTGCAGGTCGGCGCGGTTGGTCTGGAACGCCATCTGCTCCACCAGCGAGGACGACTTTCCCGTGCCCCAGTTCACCCTGCCCCCGGAGAGGATGTCCAGGGTGGCGATGCGCTCGGCGATGCGCAGCGGATGGTTGTAGCGCTGGGGCAGGAGCGTCACTCCGTGCCCCAGCCGGATGCGCTGCGTCCGCGCCGCCACGAAGGCGAGGAACACCTCCGGCGCGCTGGAGTGCGAGTACTCGTAGAGGCCGTGGTGCTCCACCTCCCACACGCAGTGGTAGCCGAGCTGATCGGCCAGCACCGCCTGCTCCACGCAGTCGCGGAAGACCTGCGCCTCGCTGGCGCGGGTGGGCTGCGAGAGCTGCATCTCGAAGAAGAGGGAAAATTTCATGAGCCGATCCATTTCGCCAGCGCGCGCGCCGGGACGCCGCGGAACCCGGGAACCTTCCCGGCGGTACGGAAGCCACCCACGAGCCCACCCACCACCAGCGACGCGTGTCCCTGTCCGTCCACGCGCATCCTGCCCGTGAGCTGCGCGCTGGCGACGTCGGTGCGGCCGGAGAGCAGGTCGAGGAACGTGGAGGCCTTCATCGCCACCGCGGCCTGCGCCGGCCGCGGCGCGCCCAGCGAGAGCCGCACGCGGCCGTCCTCCACCCGCACCGTGACGTCGCCGCCGGAGCGCCCGGTCAGGTCGAGGTGGATGACCGAGCGGTAGTCCTTGAGCTCGGGCCGGGGAGGCTGGCCGCGCGACCCGCGATCGACGGCGCGGACGAAGAGGGCGATGCGCCGGTCGAGCTTGCGGGGCACCTCTTCTGCCCAGCAGCGCATCACCTCGGCGGCGGTGGGACAGCGCGGCTTCCAGCCCAGGCTCCCGCGCGCCTTCGCCGCCGGATAGAGCAAGGGGGAGCTGGCGCCGAGCGACCAGCCGGGGTCGGCGGGAGGCAGGATGCGCAGCGCGGTGACGACCTTCTCCAGCGCCGCCAGCAGCCGGCGCGGAATCCGCACCAGCCGCAGGCCCGCCGCCCGCGCCAGCTCGCGCGCCGGCAGCGGATCGTCGGCGGCGAGGTTGAAGGCGCCGCGCGCACCCGACTTGAGCGCGAGCAAGAACGCGTCGGCCACGTCCTCGTCCCAGACCACGGGAAGCCCGGCATCGGGCAGAAGACCGCGCCGCATCAGGGCGCCCAGCCGGTGATCCATCCGCCGCCCGATCAGGATGGCAGGGCGCAGCCGGGTCACCGAGAGGTCCGGGTGCTCGCGCTCGAGCGCGTCGAGGTCCTCCTCCACGTCGAACTTGGCGCTCGCGTACCAGAACCCGGGCTGCCGGGTGCGCGGCGTCTCTTCGCTGACCTGCGCGGGCAACGAGGGCACCACGCCGTACGCCGCCACCGACGAGGCGTAGACGATCCGCCGCACGCCGGCCGCAAGGGCGGCGCGGAACACGTTGGCGCTGCCGCGCACGTTGACGTCGTCCTGCAGCGCGCGCGCCCCGCGCCTCGCCACCATGAAGGCGAGGTGCACCAGCGCGTCGCAGCCCGCCAGGTGCCCGCCGATGCCAGGGTCGCGCACGTCGGCGCGCACGTCGCGCAGCTTGCCGGAGACCACCAGCGGCGGGCGCACGTCGAGGGCGACGATCTCCTTGATCGACCGATCGTCCGCCAGCCTTCGCAGCACCAGCGTTCCCAGCTGGCCGCTGCCTCCGGTGACCGCAACGCGCATGGCCGCAGCCTAGCAGCAACCGCGGCGCCTTTGCGGTAGGTTCCACCGCGGTGACCGCGCTCGGGTTCCCGCCAGCCACGGTGGCCGCCGTCGTCGCCATCGCCGTGGCCGGCGGCCTCGCCCACGGGACCATGGGCCTGGGCTTCCCGCTGATCGCAACCCCACTGGTGGCGCTGCTCCTCGACGTGAAGACGGCGGTGCTGGTCACCGTCATTCCCAACATCGCGGTCAACCTGCTCAGCATCGCGCGCGGGGGAAGGTGGAGCAGGAGCCTCGGCAGGCACTGGCCGGTCGCGGCCTGCGTCGCCTTCGGCACGGTGATGGGCTCGCGGCTCCTCATCTCCGCGCCGGCGGCGCCGCTGCAGCTCCTGCTCGCGGCCATGCTGGTCGTCTATCTCGAGCAGGGCCGCCTGCGCATGCTGGACTGGTCGTTCATCGCGCGCTCCCCGCGCGCGTCGGGAATCGCCTTCGGGCTGGTCGCCGGCGTCCTCTCCGGCGCCGTCAACGTCTCGGCGCCGCCGCTGGTGATCTACTTCATGACCCTGGGACTCCAACCGGTCGCCATGACGCAGGTGCTGAACCTCTGCTTCATGGCCGGCAAGGCCACGCAGGCGGCTTCGCTGAGCGCGTCGCAGGCGGGTGCCGCGCGCCTGCTCGTCCTCTCCCTGCCGCTCACCGCCATCGCGGCGGCCGCGGTGCTCGGCGGAATGCGGGTCCAGTCGCGCATGCTGCCGCAGACGTACCAGAAGCTCCTCCGCGCCACCCTCTGGGCCATGGCCTTCCTGCTCACCGCCCAGGTCGCCTGGAACCTCGTGCTCCGCGCGCATTGAGGCGAAGCGGCGTAGGCTGGGCCCTTCGCGTACGACCCGGAGGCCGCCATGCGGCAAACCTTCGTGCTCGGGACTGCGGCGCTCCTGCTCCTCACCAGATGCGGGTCTGGACGAAGCGCTTCCTTCGCCTACGTCGGCAACAACGACAAGAGCAGCATCTCCGTCTTCCGCGTCGATGCGGGGACCGGGATGCTGGCGCTGCTGCGCACGGTGGACACGGCGCAGGGCGGGGCCACCTACTGCGAGATCCATCCTTCCGGCCGCTTCATGTTCGTGAGCGGCCAGTTCGCAAACGCGGTCTCCGCCTACGCGATCGATGCCGCCGGCGTCCCCACGCTGGTGGCGGGCTCGACCACGCCCGCGGGGTTGAACCCGCACAACCTCGCGCTCGACCCGGGCGGCCGATTCCTCTACGTGGCGAACACCGGGTCCGACAGCCTATCGGCCTTCGCCGTGGCCGCCGATGGCGCGCTCACCGGGATCGCCGGCTCGCCCTTCGCTGCGGGGCGCACTCCGTACGACGTCAAGATCGCGGCCTCGGGGAAGCTCGCGTACGCGGTCAACCGCGACAGCGACGACGTCTCCGTGTACGGCGTCGACGCCGGCTCGGGCGCGCTCACTCCCGTTCCCGGCCAGCCCTTCGGCGTCGCCTGCCGCGCTCCTCCCTGCGGCCCTCGCGCCATCGAGTTCTCACCGGACGGCAGGTTCGCGTTCGTCCCCAACCGGTTCTCCAACGACGTCTCGGTGCTCAGGGTCGACGGCTCGACCGGTGCGCTGGCGCCGGCCGCAGGGTCGCCGTTCCCTGCGGGCACCGATCCGCGCTCCGCCGCGGTGAGCCCGGGCGGACGCTTTCTCTACGTCCCGAACGTCTCCTCCAACGACGTGTCCGCGTACGCCATCGACGCGGCCACCGGTTCGCTCCTGCCGCTCCCCGGCTCGCCGTATCCCGCCGGCACGGGTCCGCTCTCGCTGGAGATCGACGAGTCCGGCCAGTACGTCTACGTCGCCAACAGCGGCTCGAACGACGTCTCCATCTTCCAGTCCAACCCGCGCACCGGCCAGCTCACGCCGGTGGCCACCGTGCCCACCGCCGGCTCCGCGTTCTCCATCGCGCTCAAGTGATCGACTGCTGCGCCTACGACGTGGGCAGCTCCTTGCGGACGCGGAGCGGGTAGGCCTTTTCCAGCCGCGCGATCTGCCGGGCGGACAGCTTCACCGACGCGCCGCCCGCGTTCTCGCGCACGTGCTCCGCGGTGGAGGCCTTGGGAATGGCGAAGGTGTCCGGCAGCCGCACCAGGAACGCCAGCGCCACCTGCCGCAGCGTCGCGCCCAGCTCCTCCGCCACCCTGGCCAGCTCGCCGTCGTCGGGCAGCCCGTCGAAGGGGCTGTAGCCCACCAGCGCGATGCCCAGCTCGCGGCACCTGGGCAGCACGTTGGCCTCGATGTGCCGCTCGCCCAGGTTGTAGAAGACCTGGTTGCAGGCGATGCGCCCCTTGCCCGCGATGCGCGCCGCCTCCGCCACCCGGACCTCGTCGAAATTGGAGACGCCGTAGCTGCGGATCTTCCCCGCGCCCCGCAGCTCTTCGAAGGCCGCGATGGTGTCCTCCAACGGATGCGAGCCGGGCCAGTGGAGGAGGTAGCAGTCCAGCCGATCGGTGCGCAGCCGCGACAGGCTCTGCTCGCAGGCGCGGACGGTCCCTTTTCTCGACGCGTTCGAGGGCAGCACCTTGGAGACGAGGAAGACCTCGTCGCGCCTGCCGGAGATGGCCTCCGCCACCGTCTCCTCGGTGCCATACATCTCGGCGGTGTCGATGTGGGTCATCCCCAGATCGATGCCGGCGCGGAGCGCCTCCACCGCCTCTTTGCCCTTCAGCTTCCAGGTGCCCTGGCCCAGCACCGGCACCTGCGCGCCAGCGAAGCTCCGTCGTTCCATGCGCCGGAAGGTAGCCTCCGGCGCGCGCGCCGGCAAAGCCTACGCGTCGCCGCCGCTGGTGATCACGTCCCAGGTGTCGCCGGTCTGCAAGAGGGCCTCCAGCGACGCCGGCCCCTTGGTGGCCTTCTCCGCCTCGCGCTCCTGCTCGCGCGCGAGGGAATCCACCGTGGGCCGCTCCACCGCCCGCAACACGCCCATGACCTGGGGGAAGGGCGGCTCCATCGCCGCCAGCGCCATGGCCAGGGAGACGTTGTCGCGCGTCTCCTCGTGGACCACCGCGCCGTCGGCCGGGCCCTGCTCCAGCGTGAACCCGCCGCCGATGCTCAGCCCCTTGTCCTTCGCCCTGCCGTACACCAGGGGCTTGCCGTGCTCGAGCTTGAGCAGCCGCTCGTCGCGCACGTCCTTCTCGCTCCACTCGTCGAAGGCGCCGTCGTTGAAGACCACGCAGTTCTGCCAGATCTCCACGAAGGCTGCGCCCTTGTGCGCGGCCGCCCGCTTGAGCACGCTCGACATGTGCCCCATGTCGTTGGCGGTGGTGCGCGCTACGAAGGTTGCGCCTGCGCCGAGCGCGAGGGTGAGCGGATTGAAGGGCCGATCCACCGTGCCGAAGGGCGAGCTCTTGGTCTTCTTGCCCAGCTCGCTGGTGGGGGAGGCCTGGCCCTTGGTCAGGCCGTAGATGCGGTTGTCGAAGAGCAGGATCTTGAGATCGACGTTGCGGCGCAGCGCGTGGATGAGGTGGTTGCCGCCGATGGAGAGCGCGTCGCCGTCACCGGTCACCATCCAGACCGAGAGGTCGGGATTGGCCATCTTCAGCCCGGTGGCGATGGCCGGGGCGCGGCCGTGGATGCTGTGGAACCCGTAGGTGTTCATGTAGTACGGGAACCGCGACGAGCAGCCGATCCCGCTGACGAACACCGTCTTCTCGCGCGCGATGCCCAGCTCGGGCATCAGCTTCTGCACGCCGGCGAGGATGGCGAAGTCGGCGCAGCCCGGGCACCACTTCACTTCCTGGTCGGAGACGAAGTCCTTCTTGGTGAGCTTCACGAGAGGCGCGGTCATCAGGCGATCTCCTTCCCGGCTGCGTGCGGGCTCTTGTTCTTGCGGGCCAAGGACTCGACGGCCGAGCGGACCTCGGCCACGTGGAACGGCTTGCCCTGGATCTTGTT
>DASSQZ010000045.1:0-90468 GCA_035702105.1 Myxococcales bacterium
GCTCTGCCAGGATCGCCGCGGCGTGCAGAAGGACATCAAGTACATCGGCACCAAGCGGGTGCAGATCACCTACGAGATCCCGCTCGCCGAGGTGGTGTTCGACTTCTTCGACAAGCTCAAGAGCATCTCCCGCGGCTACGCCTCGCTCGACTACGAGCCGCTCGGCTACCAGGAGGCGGACCTGGTGAAGCTCGACATCCTCATCAACGGCGAGCCGGTGGACGCGCTCAGCACCATCGTGCACCGCGACCGCGCCTACCAGCGCGGCCGCCAGGTCTGCGAGAAGCTCAAGGAAGAGATTCCCAAGCAGATGTACGAGGTGGCCATCCAGGCCGCCATCGGGTCGCGGGTGATCGCGCGCGAGACCCAGAAGGCGCTGCGCAAGAACGTGCTCGCCAAGTGCTACGGGGGAGACATCTCCCGCAAGCGCAAGCTCCTGGAGAAGCAGAAGGAAGGCAAGAAGCGCATGAAGGCGGTCGGACAGGTCGAGATCCCGCAGGAAGCGTTCCTCGCCGTGCTGCGGGTCGAAGAATGAGCGTGGCGCGGGTCGAGCAGGCCAAGCGGGAGGCGGACCGCGAGCGCAGCGTGGTGCAGGCGGCGGACGGCGGCACCCGCGAGTTCTACAAGGTGGCGGGCTACGGACGCCTGCTCGGCATCCTCGGATCGACCGTGGTCATCGGGCTGGTCGCCCAGCATCTGCTGCGCCGGCAGGACTTCCTCCTCGGCTCGGTGGCGGTGTTCCTGGCCATCTTCGTGCTCTCCACCATCGGCTCGGCCACCCCCTGGGGCGTGCGCAGCCGCGCGCGTTCCGAGGCGAAGGCGCTGCGCAAGAGCGGCGGCAAGCTCCTGCGCCGCAACCGCGCCAGGCTCCCGGAGGCCGCGGCAGGCGAGGTGGAGCGCGCGCTGAAGGGCGTGGACTCCGCGCTCCAGGACTCCGACAAGGGCCTGCCCGCGCTGGAGGCGAAGTGGCGCCTCAACGACGCGCTCGACGGGCACCTCGCCTTCGCGCGCAAGGGAGCGGTGCGCGAGTACACCGAGTCGATCGGCGGCGCCATCCTGGTGGCGCTGCTCCTGCGCGCCTTCGTCTTCGAGCCGTTCCACATTCCCTCCGGCTCGATGATCCCCACGCTCCTCGTCGGCGACTTCATCTTCGTCAACAAGATGAGCTACGGCCTGCGCATCCCCTTCACCGATCCCGCACAGGTGCACAAGCTCTGGGAGCGGCCGCCCAGCCGCGGCGACGTGGTGGTGTTCATCAACCCGCAGCGGCCGGAGCAGGACTACGTCAAGCGCGTGATCGGCCTGCCCGGCGACACCATCGAGGTGAAGGAGAACGTGCTCTACGTCAACGGCGTGGAGCAGAAGCGGACCGACGTGGGAGACTACACCTACAAGGACCGCAGCGAGTACACCGACACCGACATGGACGTGGTGGTGCACGAGTACATCGAGGATCTCGGCGGCCACAAGCACCCGATCATCGTGCGCAAGGACCCGGTCTTCAGCCACGGCGGCAGCTGGGTCGTGGAGGAGGGCCGCGTCTTCATGATGGGAGACAACCGCGACAACTCCGCCGACAGCCGGGTGCCGGGCGGCATCGGAGAGATTCCCTTCTCCTACATCAAGGGCCGCGCCAGCATCATCTGGATCTCCTTCGGCGGCCCTCTCGGGATTCGTTTCGAGCGCATGTTCCGTGGTGTAAACTAGCCGCTCGATGCACGCCAAAGCGGATCGCGGGATCACCTTCGTCACCGTCCTGATCGTGGTGGGCCTGGCGGCGGCCGCGCTCTGGGCGGTGGGCTTCGGGCCCGCCTACGTGGAGAACTTCGAGGTCAAGCGCGTGCTCGCCGAGGCCGCCAACCTCAGCTACCGCGACGGCAACGACGAGCACGTCAAGGACTTCGTCTTCGAGCGGCTGCACCAGCTCTTCGACGAGGAAGTGGAGGACCACGGCCGCACCGTCAGGGAGATGCGCATCGACGTGGACCGGGGCGACCTGCGCATCGAGCGCACCGAGGTTCCCCGGTTCGTGCACATCTGGCTCACCTATTCGCGCGACGTCGCCGTGCCGGTGGTGAACATGGAGAGGCGCCTGACCTTCGAGGACTACGTCGAGCAGGACCTTTCGCCGGTGAAGTGGTGAGACGCTAGAGCAGGCTCAGGTGCGTGGCGAGCCGGTGCAGCGACACCTCGCGCTCCCCCAGCAGCACGCAGGAGAAGTCCGATCCCGTCGCCGCGGCGCGCGCAGCCGGCAGGGTCGCGAGCAGGACGCCGTCGGCCGCGTTGTGCAGCTCGGTGCCTGCGCGCTGCACCACGACGATCCCCCGCTGCACCAGGGCGGCGCGCGCCGGCTCGGCGCCGTGCGCCGGCAGCGACCAGCGGCGCGGGCCGTCCAGCCTCATCGCCGCTCCGCCCGCGCCCGTCGCGATCAGCGCGCCGTCCTCCTCGGCTGCGAGCACCTGCACCCACGGCTCGTGGAGCGCGGGCCGCGCGGTCCCGTCCGGAAGGCCCACCGAGAGCACGCCGTCGCCCGCGAGCAGGAAGGCGGCGCTGTCGTGCACCAGCAGCGAGTGCGCATCGTACGGCATCGGCGCCTCCCAGGCGGGCTTGCCGCTCTCCGGATCCAGGCACGAGAGCCAGCCGCGAGAGAGCGCGAGCACCCGCGCGCCGGCGGCGGCCAGGGCCGATGCGCGCAGCTTGCGCCTCCAGAGCACGCGGCCGTCGGCCGGATCGACGCCGGCGAGGAGACCCGATCGGAGCGCCGCGACGATCACCGATCCGGCGGCGGCCACCAGCTCGGGCTCGCCTCCGGGAAGCCGGGCGCGGAAGGTCAGGGCTCCGTCGTCGCCCACCCGGGCGAGACCTTCTCCGGGCAGCGCCCGCAGCACGCCGCCGGCAAGCGCCCAGAGCCGCGCCGGGTGGAGCGCCCCGCGCAGCCGGCGCTTCCAGCGCACCTCGCCGCTCGCTGCATCGATGCGGACCAGCGCGTCGCCCGGCTCGGCGTAGACCAGCTCCCCGCCGCGCAGCACGGCTCCGGGCGAGGCCGGCACGCGCCAGAGCGTCTCTCCGCTGCCGCTGTCGAGCGCAGCCAGCTCGCCGGCCAGCTCGAGCAGGATCGGCCCGCCCGCAGGCGCCAGCGCGCGCAGCGCGCCCGGCAGCGGCGCGCTCCACGCCCGGCGATAGACGAGCTTGCGGACGCGGCCGTGGGAGAGGAGCGCGCGCTTCGGCAGCGGCTCGCGGGCAGGCGGCGCCGAGACCGCGGCCGGCGCCCGCTTCAGGTCGCCGCTCTCGAGGTCGGTGCAGTGGCGCAGGAGCGCCTGTGCCTGGTCGCGCAGATCGGCCGAGAGCTCGTCGCCCCCCGCCCGGAGCGCCTCGTCGGCGTAGAGCTGGGCCGCCCCGGCGGAAAGCTTCGCCAGCCGCAGCGGAGGCAGCCTGAACGGCTTCTTCCAGCCCACTGCGCGCACCTCGTCGCCAGTCAGGTCCCAGCGCAGCGCATGCGAGCCGAACTGGAGCGTGTGCTCCCGCTCGCCGGTCTCCCAGGCCTCGATCAAGCGCTCGGCCTCGCCGAGCAGGTTGCGAAGGAAGAGGAACACCGGCCCTTCCCAGGTCAGCCCCGGCGCGCCCGTCCGCAGGAGGGTGACCGAGCCCTGTCCCAGGTGGGGTGCGAGCGGCGCCAGGCGCACCTCGCTGGCCGAGCGCAGCCGCGCGGTGGTCTCGGGCGGCAGGCGGATCTGCAGCTTTTCCGGCTTGCGCGCCTCGTTGCACACCAGCGCCGCCGGCTGCGATTCGCGCGCCGGCCACCTGCGCTGCCGCGCCTCGCCTCGCCGCGCCAGAAGCGCAGTCATCTCTCCGAGCTTGCGCGCCAGCCGAGCGTCGGAGAGGGCGGGCGAGATGGCGAGCAGATCGAGCAGCATCCCGCGCGCGGCGTGCACGGTGGCCGCCCGCATCTTGTGGGCATCCACGAGCAGGCCCGCGGCGAGCACCCGCGCCGGCGGCGCCAGGGTGACGAGGGTGAGGAGCAGGTCGGACCCGCGCGCCTCGAGCACGAGCTCGGTGGGGCCGGGACCGATGGTGGCCTGCGCCGCGGGCTCGCCCTGGCCCAACCGGAGCAGCGCCTGCGCCAGCTCCTCCACCGCGAGCAGAACGCGCGCCTCTCCGACCCCGGCGGCGATGTCCACGCCGTCCACCTCGATGCCGAGCACGTCGAGGATCTCGGCGCCGGTGTAGCCCTTCGCGCGGGCGCCGCTGAGCGCGCGCAGCTCGCCCAGGTAGGCGGGGTTCAGGCGCCAGGAGCGGCCCGGCCGGATGCGGATCACACAGGCAGCCTAAGTTCGTTGACAGCAAGTATGCAACCCAATACGCTCACACGACTTTTTCCGGAGCGGCGGAAGGGTAGCCTCCAACTGGTCCCGACCGCACTCCCGCGGAGTGTCACATGACGTTTACCGAGGCAGCCGTGGAGGTCCTGCGGCGCGCGGGCAAGCCCCTCCACTACCGCGACATCGCGGGCGCTGCCCTCCAGGAAAACCTGCTCTCGCACGTCGGCCAGGATCCCGAGCTCACCATGGGCCAGCGGCTCGCCGCGATGGCCAAGCGCGAGGAGGACCGCAAGGTCGTGGCCATCGCGCCCGACGGCACCTTCGCGCTGCTCGAGTGGGGAGTGCCCCAGGAGGCGCAGGTGGAGCCGGTGCCGCCTCCCCTGCAGCCGGAAGAGGCGGGCGAGGCGCTCTACCGGCCCCGCGAGCGCGAGCCGCGCCCGATCCACGCCCAGGCGCGCCGCCGGCTCGCCGAGCTGCAGGCGGAGCACGAGGAAGGTTCCGAGGAGGCCGAGGCGGAGCGCCGCCGCCAGGACCTGGCGCGCGGCAAGGGCCAGAGGCGGTTTCCCCCGCCTGCCGAGGTGGTGTTCGAGGCGCTGGCCGAGCGCCAGACCGGCGCGCCGCTGGCCGAGCTGGCGGCGGAGCTGCTGCGGCGACAGCTCCTCTCGGAGGCGCTGGTGCGCGATCTGCCGTCGCTGGTCGCGGCCCTGCTCGAGGACAACCGCCGGCGCACCGAGGCGGGGCGCAAGCCGGCCTTCATCGTCGACGGCGACCGGGTCACGCTGGTGGAGTTCCCGCCGCCGTCGGCGCTTCCCGAGCTGGCCGAGGTGCGTTCGCCGCACGCGGGCGCCCGCCCGATGGGCGCGGCGCAGCTCGCAACGGAGATCCGGCGCGCGGTGGCCCGCGGGTTGCGCCGCAGGGTGGCCGAGCTGGACACGCCGTCGTTCGAGAACCTCTGTTCGACGCTGCTCGACCGCATGGGCATGCGCGACGTGCGCGTGGCCAAGCGCAGCAAGGAAGGCCCGCTCTACCTGGCGCGGCAGCGGCGCGGGGTTTCCGACCTGCGCGTCGCCATCAAGCTGGTGCGCGGCGCCCGCGAGATCGGCCGCAACGACGTGCAGGAGCTGCGCAAGGACCTCGCCCACTACTCCGCGCAGATGGGCCTGGTCCTGGCGCCCGGCGAGGCGGGGCGCGACGCGCGCAGCGAGGCCAGCGCCGCGGGGCAGGCCCCGGTGGCGCTCTACGTCGGCGAGGCCCTGCCCGAGGAGTTGATTGCCTGCAGGGTGGGCGTCACGGTCCAGAGCGTGGAGGTGCCCGACCTGGACGAGGCGTTCCTCGCCGGGCTCTCGCGGCGCCGCGAGGAGCGCCCCTTCCGGGACGAGCGCCCGAAGGACGAGGCGCCCCGCGCCGACCGGCCCCGCGACGAGCGTTCGCGCGAGGAGCGGCGGCAGCACGACCGCCACGACGCGAAGGAAGATCCGCACGCCGCCATGGAGCCGGCCGCCGGGCAGCCGCCGCAGGAGGAAGCCGCGCACGAGACCCCGCCTGCGGAGCCTGCCGGGCAGGAGGCTGCGCCCGTCGAAACGCCGGCGCCGCCCGAAGCCGCGGCCGGGGCGGCCGCGTCCGAACCAGCGCCCGCGGAGCCTGCCGCCGCGCCGGCGGAGGCCCGGGAAGCACGGCGGCGCCGGGGCGGCCGCGAAGAGCGCCCCCGCGCCACCACCCCCGCGGAACAGGCCTGGGGACAGCCCGCCGGAACCCTGCGCTTTGCCGCGCCTCCCGGTCCCACCGTCGTCGCCCCCGAAGACTTCCCCGAGGAACCTCCGGCTGGGGCGCCGGAGGGCGACGAGGGGCAGGAGGCCGCAACTCCTGCGCCCGACCTTCCGAAGTCCGACCCGTTTTGACCGGCGCCCCGCTGCCCCTTAGCATCGCAGCGATGCCCTCCGCCTCCAGGCTCGCCGCGCTGGCGCTCGCCGCCGCGGCCTGCAAGTCGTCCCCGCCGCACGGCGCGCTGGCCGTGGGCCGCGTCGTCGTGGGCGAGGCGGCGCTGGCCGGCAAGCCGGAGATCGCCGAGTCGGTGGAGCACCTCCGCGTCGAGCTGCGCGAGGCGCTGGAGGCGAGCGGCCGCTTCACCATGCGCGAGGGCGGCCCGGTCACCGTCCAGCTGGAGATCGATCGCGCCCAGCGCACCCTCGCACCTCCCGCCACTCCCGATCCGCTCCAGCCTCTCGACGAGCGCGAGGTGGCCGACGTCGCGTTGACCCTGGAGATGATCTCCACCGGCGCGCAGGGCGACATCGACCGCCTCATTGCCGAAGGGGCTGCGCGCAGGGCCACCAACGCGGACGACAGCCTCGACCCCGCCGTGCGGCACGCCGCCTTCGACGCGGCGCTCGACGCGGCCCTTCGCGACGCGGTGGCGGCGCTCCGCGACCAGATCGACGCCCGCAACAAGAACGAGGCCGCGCTGATCCGCGACCTCTCCGATCCCAGCCCGCGCCTGCGCGACTACGCCATCCGCGTCCTCGCCGACCGGCGCAGCCCGGCGGCGGTTCCCGCCTTGATCGCGCGCTTGCAGGATCCGAGCCCCGAAGTGGCGCGCCGGGCCGCCGGCGCGCTCATCGCCATCGGAGACCGCCGCGCGGTGCCGCCCCTGATCGAGATGACGCACCACCGCAGGAGCGAGGACGTGGGTCCGATCCTCTACGCCATCTCCAGCCTGGGCGGCCCCGAGGCGGAGGCCTTCCTCTTCACGCTCGAGAGCGGCGCGCCGGACGAGGAGACGCGCCGCAGCGCCCGGGCCGCATACGGCGAGCTGTTGCGCCGCAAGCAGGAAGAGGCGGGCAAGATCTCGGAGCGGCGGGCGGCGCCATGAGGGCGCTCCTTCTCGCCGGCCTCCTCCTCTGCGCGTGCAAGAGCGGGCCGCCGCCTGCGGCCGAGCCGGCGGGGGACGACGCCAGGATCTACTACCCGCTGGCGGTGGGAAACGCCTGGACCTACGCGGTGCGCGGCTCGGACAAGCAGGAGACCATCCGCATCGTCGGGCGCGACGGGCCCTGGTTTATCGACGACCACCGCGGCCGGCTGCGCTACGAGAGCGACGGCGTCCGCGACTCCGATCGGTACCTCCTGCGTACACCGCTCGCCGCCGGGGCGAAGTGGAGCTCGGTGGAGAACCTGGTGGTGCAGCGCTTCGAGGTGGTGACCATGGACGGCAGCGCCGTCACCCAGGCGGGCACGTTCACCCGCTGCGCGGTGGTCCGCAACGAGCAGCCGCTCAAGACCGGCGGGAAGTTCGTCACCGAGTGGACCTATGCCCCGAAGGTGGGCATGGTCCGGCTCGTCACCAGCACCATCGACGCGAAGGGCAGGCAGGAGGAGCAGACCGGCCTGCAACTGGTCGATTACCGCGTGCGTTAGATGTGGTAACAGCCGGGTGCCGGCGCGGAGGCCGGCGCGATGGAGCCCTACCGCATCCGGGTCATCTATGGCGACACCGACCAGATGGGCGTCGTCTATTACGCCAACTACCTGCGCTTCTTCGAGGGGGCGCGAGGCCACTACATCCGCGCGCTGGGCCTGAGCTACGGCGACATCGAGTCCCGCGGCATCCTCCTGCCGGTGTACGAGGCGTCGGTGAACTACCTCAAGTCCGCGCGCTACGACGACCTGCTCTCGGTCGATCTCTCGCAGACCCACACGCGGGTGAAGATCCGCTTCGAGTACAAGGTGCACCGGGTGACGGCGGGAACCGGGGACGAGGGCAAGGCCCCCCGCTCCGAGGATCTCCTCGCCATCGGGCACACCGTGCACGTCTGCGTGGGAAAGGACGGCAAGCCCACCCGCGCTCCCGAGTGGCTGCTCCAGGCATTGGAAGGGAAGGGCAATGGATAGGAACATCGGGCTGGAAGCGGTGCGGCTCACCGAGGCCGCCGCCATGGCCTCGGCGCGGGTGATGGGACGCGGCGACGAGAAGCTCGCCGACCAGGCCGCGGTGGACGCCATGCGCAGGGCCTTCAACCAGCTTCCCATCCGCGGCACGGTGGTGATCGGCGAGGGCGAGCGCGACGAGGCGCCCATGCTCTACATCGGCGAGAAGGTCGGCAAGGGCGACCCCGCCGATCCCGAGGTGGACATCGCCCTCGATCCGCTCGAGGGCACCACCATCACCGCCATCGGCGGGCCCAACGCGCTCAGCGTCATCGCCCTGGCGGACAAGGGCAACCTGCTCAACGCGCCCGACACGTACATGGAGAAGATCGCGGTGGGCCCGTCGGCCCGGGGCGTCATCGACCTGAACAAGAGCCCCTCGCAGAACCTGCGCGCGGTGGCCGACCGCAAGGGCATCTACGTCGACGACCTCACCGTCGTCATCCTCGATCGCCCGCGCCACGAGAAGCTCATCGCCGAGGTGCGGGCCACCGGCGCCCGCATCAAGCTGATCGGCGACGGCGACGTGAGCGCCGCCATCGCCACCTGCTTTCCCGAGACCGGCGTGGACGTGTTGATGGGCATCGGCGGCGCGCCCGAGGGCGTGATCGCCGCCGCCGCCATCCGCTGCATGGGCGGCGACATGCAGGGCCGTCTGCAGCTCCGAAACGAGAAGGAGACGGAGCGCGCGCAGAAGATGGGGATCAAGGACGTGAAGAAGGCCTTCGACGCGGAGGAGATGGCCCGCGGACACGTGGTCTTCGCGGCCACCGGCGTGACCAGCGGGGACTTCCTGCGCGGGGTGCGGTTCTTCAAGGGTGGGGCGGAGACGCACTCGGTGGTGATGCGCTCGAAGACCCACACCCTTCGCTACATCCAGTCGCGACACATGTTCGAGCACAAGCCCAACTTCGCGTAGTCTTTCCCGCATGAAGTGGCTGCAGCAGAGATGGGTTGCCGCCGGCGCGCGCAGGCGGGAACGGCGCGCGCTGGAGGCCCTGGGAGAGTCGTTGCCGAAGGGAGCGCCCATCGAGGCGCTCGATCAGGCGCTGCGCGCCATCCGCGCGCAGGTGGCAGCGTCGCTGCAGCGCGACCGGGACGAGTACCGGGAGGTGCGGACCTGGGCCCGTCCGCTGGTGGTGATCCGCGGCATTCTCGATCGGGTGGTGCTGCGCGAGCGGGCGCGGCGCTGCCGCGCGAGGCGCCGGGAGGCGTGCGTGCGGCTGGGAGAGGAGTCTCTCCACGAGGCGCAGGGCAGCCTCGCGGACGCCGCCCGGGCGGCGTCCGCCGAGAGCGCCGGCGCTGCCGCGGCAGTGGCCCCCTTGCCCTTGCCGCTGCGCGAGGCGGGCCACCTCGGCGGCTACCTCCTGCGCGAGGCGCGCGGCCAGATCCTCCCGCGCGCGCCGGCGCTGGTGGGGCTCGCGGTGGGCTGGTGGATCGGCCAGACGTTCACCGACTCGGAGCTGAGCGCGACGCTGCACGGCTGGGGCATCGGGTCCGGCCCGCGCCATGCGGTCCGTGGCGACACCCTGCGCGCCATGCGCTTCTGGCTGCCGCTCTTCGCGGCGGCGCTCTCGTCCTACGCCGGCTCCCGGCTGGGAGCGCTGGTCAGGAGCCGGTACTCACCAGCGGAAGATCCGGTCGTACCCGGCGAAGAGCTTCGCTAGCTCGCTGCGGGAGACCGTCCGCACGCCCTCGATGAAGGCGGTGCGCTCGAGCCCGCGCTCGGCGGCATCGTCGGCCACCACCGAGACCTCGACGCCCTTGGCGATCAGGCGCGACAGGTCGTCGGCGATGCGCGGGGGCTGCGTCTGGGCGCGCGCACCGAAGGAAAGGCCGCTCGCGTCCTGGCCCTTCACCGCGTAGTTGACGGCGTTGCCGCCGAGCAGCACGGAAAGCTCGCCGCCCGCGCCCTTGATCGCGCCGGTGATCCACACCGCCGGATCGTCCTGCTCCTCGATGTTCGCCCGGTACGCGCCTTCGATGTACTGCAGTGTCCTTGCCATGGTGTCCTCCGTTACCGGGTGGCGATGACGAGGGTGTTCTTCGCTGCTTCGACGGCCTTCCAGAAATCGCCGGGGCTTCCGCGCTTCGCGCCGGCGATGGCCTCGCCCACGCCGCGCTCGTCGACGCAGAGGCCGCAGTTCACCCACTCGAGCTTGCGGCCGTTCTCCGCTGCGGTCTTGAGCAGCGCTGCCGCCCAGTCCTTCGGCAGGGGATGGTCTTCCTGGGCCAGATCGCGCCCGTGCACCGCGTTGCCGTGCGGCGCCTGCTTCGCGAAGGTGAGCGAGACCGCGCCCTCGTAGGCGAAGACGGTGACGTCGTGGCCCTTCTTCAGCGCGGTGTCCACCAGCCGCAGCGCGGTGACGGTGCGCTCGTTCTCGTAGGGACCGTCCATGATCAGGAAGGTGAGGTTTGCCATGTTGATCCTCCTAGAACCAGATCGTCTTCTGGCCGCTTGCGAGACCGTCCACCACCACGTCGAGATCCGCCGCCCGCACGCCGGAGGCGAGCGAGGCCGTGCCGATGCCGCGCTGGCGCAGGGAGAAGCCGTCCGCCAGCACGCGGATGCCAGAGTTGGAGAGCTGGGTCAGTTCCGCGCTTTTGCTGCTGCGGCGCGCGGGCAGGACGCCGTTCTGGACGAGGAAGAGCGTGACCTCGTTTCCTTCCTTGGCGAGACCCTGGGCGAGCGCCCGCGCGTGCGAGACGTCGAACTCGAAGGGGTCGCGCGATTCGATCAGGAGATACTGCGCCATCGGATCCTCCAGGTGTGTTGCGGTGGGATGCCGGGCACAGACAACCGTTCCTCGCGCCCGGTCGAGCGGGAGAAGAGCGGTCCGGAACTGCGTCGGGAAAGGCTAGGCGCGCGTCCGGAGCTCTTCCGAGCCCAGACACAGACACATGCAGGAGCGCACCTTCACCATGACGAGATTCGTTAGCAGAAGCGGGACGTGTGCGTCAAACTGGATTGGAGCCGGCGAGAAAGCATGCGATCACAAGGCCACATGGCGAGCGCCAGCCACTCGATCGAGATCGCCGTCCCGCCCGAGGCGTTCCACCGCGTCGTCCAGGACTATGCGCGCTACCCCGAATTCGTGCCCGAGCTGAAGGCCGTGAAGGTGGGCGCGCGCCGGGGCGACGCCGTCGACGTGACCTACTGGCTGGACGTCAAGCTCAACGTCATCGATTTCACGCTGCGCCACGTCACGCGCTCGCCGCAGTGCATCGAATGGGCCCTGGTGCGCGGGGGTGAGTTCATGCGGGCGAACGCTGGCGCCTGGACGATCGAGCGGACGGGGACCGGCGGCACGCGCGCCACCTACCGGATCGACATCGATTTCGGTCCGCTGGTGCCCGGCGCCCTGGAGAAAGCGCTGGCAGAGCGCGGTCTTCCGAACATGCTCGCCAATTTCAAGGCCCGTGCCGAATCGCTCGTTGAAGCAACGCACTAGGGCGGCCGTCCAAGCCAGTGGGTATGTTGACCGAGGTAGCATCGGTTGTTAAAAGTCTAGAGTGGCGATCGAGCCCTCGGGAGGACGAGGAGGGGTGGAACGGGCACGCGGGGGGTGGTGAAACCATGGTGTCAGGTTTGCATCTATCCAGTAGTTGAATCCCCGGAGGTGCTCCTTGCTCGACGCGTTCATCATCGAAGAGATCAGACGGCGCGAGCAGGAGCGCGACAACCAGCGGCAGCGGGTCGACCTGCCGCTGCCGGAGCCGGCTCCGCAGCGTCAGAACGAGCGCCGGGAAGAAGACGAGCAGCCGCAGCGCGGCGTGGTCATCATCGATTACTCGGTGCCGGCCGACAGCATCCCCGCCTGACCGGCGGGCCGCCCGGCGGCCCATGCCAGCCGGGCAACATGGGCGAGGGCTTCCTTCCGGGAGGCCCTCGTCGCGCTTCGGGCCCCCCTTCGCGCCGCGCGGGTTTCCGGCGATGCCGCGAGCGCGGTTCGCGAGCGCCCTACCGGGAGATCTCGGCCCACCGCTCCTTGATCTCGGCGGCGCTCCACGGCCCCCCTTCGCGCGTGACTCCCTCCGTCTCCACCATCCTGTAGACGAAGATCTTGGGCCCCTGCACGCCGACGATGGTCCCGGTGATGTCCGCGGCGAGGTCGCTCGCGAGGAAGGCGGCCACAGGCGCGATGTACTGCGGGCCGATCTGCTCCGGCGTCATGCCCTTGAACATGGCCAGGTCCTGAGTCATCCGCGTCAGCGCCACCGGGGCGATGGCGTTGACGGTGACGCCCATGCGCTGGAACTCCATGGAGGCGGTGCGGGTCAGCGAGTAGATGCCGCCCTTTGCCGCCGAGTAGTTGCCCTGGCCGAAGTTCCCCAGCAGCCCCGAGAGCGAGGTGGTGTTGACGATGCGGCCGCCCTTGCCCTGGGTCTTGAACACACGCGCCGCCGCCTGCGTGACCAGGAACGTGCCGCGCAGGTGGACGCCGATCACCAGGTCGAAGTCCTGCTCGCTCATGTTGAGCAGCGTCTTGTCGCGGAGGATTCCGGCGTTGTTGACCACCACGTCGAGCCGGCCGAACTTGTTGAGCGCGCTCCAGATCAGGCCGTCGGCGCCTTCGCGCGTGGCCACGCTGTCGTAGTTGGCCACCGCGTCCCCGCCCCTGGCCTTGATCTCGGCCACCACCTTGTCGGCCATCTCCGCGCCCTTGCCGCCGCCGTGCCGGTCGCTGCCGAGGTCGTTGACCACGACCCGGGCGCCCTCGCGGGCAAAGAGCAGCGCGTGCTCGCGGCCGATGCCGCCGCCCGAACCGGTGACGACCGCGACCTTGCCTTCGAGCAGACCCATGGTTTGCCTCCGCCATGCAGAAGGGGAGGCGCTTCTAGCACATCGTCACCGGCCGCGCAGCGCCCTCTCCAGGGCGGCGCGCGCGCCGTCCAACTGCTCGCGGAGGCGGCCGATCTCCGCGTCGCGGTCGGCGAGCTGCTGCTGCACGTCGGAGAGCTGCATCACCAGCCCGCGCAACTGCGTCTTCAGCAACGTGACTTCCAGGTCCGGGCCCCCCAGCGGCTGGGCGGCGCGGGGCAGGGCAGGAGCCAGCGGGAGGGGAGCGGGCGGACGCAGGCCGTCTCCGGCGCTGCCGATGGCCTCTTCCATGAGCTGCACGTGCTCCCAGGGCGCCTGCGGCTGCGGAACCTCTGCGTGTTGCGGCAAGGCTTCGAGGGAGGCGTCGGGGGCGTCGGCGCCGAGCGCGCGCAGCTCCGCTTCCAGCGCGTCGTCGGGAAGGGTCAGCTCCGCCTCCTCGTCGGGCGCGCCCAGCTCGTGCATGAGCGCGCGCAGGCGGTCGTGCTGCGCGGTCTCCAGCTTGATGAACTGCAGCCCCATGCCGGGCATGCGCTTCGAGACGCGTCCATCCAGCGCGTCGACGCGGCTGGTGACGCGCGCCAGCAGCGAGAGCTGTTTCTTCCATCCCGGCTTGACCAGGTCCACCGCGATTTCCGTGCCCACGTCCTCGATCTGGTCGGTGCGGACGAAGAGCCCGCCCATCGAGATGTTCTCCACCAGGCACGGCGTCCGCCCACGCTGTGAGCGCAAGTGGGCCGCCATGCTTGGCGCGCGCACGCGGGTCCAACGGCGGAGGTTCTTGGCCATCGCACCCCCATGGTAGATCGATCTCGTTCCCGATGCGCTTTTTCGCCGCGATCCTGTTGCTCGGCGCATGCCGGAACGGCGGTGCGTCCCCGGCGGCGGCCGTCCCGCCGGCCCCGCCGCGCCTGCAGGCAGCGGACCCCGCACCCCCGGCGCGTCCGGCCGATCGCGGCCGCGATCGCCTGCGCTGGAGCATGTCGTCGGCGGGCGCCACCGTGGTGCAGGAGCCGGATGGAGATGCTTCCTGCACCCTGCGTTGCTCGTCGCCGGGCGGCGGATGGCAGGTGCGGCTCTGCGCCGCCGAGCGCATGGACGTGCGCGTCGTCTCCGGCGACTGCGAGTGGCTGGCGGTGCTGCGCCGCGACCCGGAGATCGAGGACTCCATCTCCGCCACGCCGATCGGCGCGATCTTCCACCGCGGCGCTCCCGCGCGGCTCGTGGCCGCGGGCGAGCTGCCGGCGGGGGCGGTGTCCGTCTTGCTCGACCGGCTGCAGTGGCTCGGGGACGGGCCGGCGCAGGTGCGCGACGGCTCGCTGTCGCTGCCGCTGCGCGCGGGGCCCGACGCCATCGTGCCGCTGGCCGCGGCGGCGGAGCGAAAGGCCGCGGCGGCCGCGGCGCAGATCCGCTACCTGGACGATCGAGGCACGCTGCACCTGGTGGACAGCCGCGACGAGGTCCCGGAGCGCTACCGCGCGCGCGCCGTGGAGGTGACCTCCAGCGCCGTCACGGTGCTGCACATGCCGCCGCCGCCGCTCCCGGACCCGCCGCCGGCCGGCGATCCGCCGCGGCCGCCGCGCGATGCTCCGCCGCCGCCCTCGTGGACGCCTCGTCCGGCGCGGCGCGGCCCTGCGCCCTACGGGCTCACCTACCTGGAGTGGCTGCGGGTGCTCTCCGGGCAGCGCGGCCTGGGCGATCCGGACCGGCCGGCCTGCATCGGCAACGACGGCAAGCCGAAGCAGTGCAACGAGTAGCGGCCGCGTTTGCCGGGGGCGCCGCACCGTGCTAACGGGCGCCTCATGACCGAGATCATCGACGTCCACGCGAGAGAGATCCTCGACAGCCGCGGCAACCCCACCCTGGAGTGCGAGGTGGCGGTCGCCTCGGGGAGCATGGGGCGCGCCGCCGTGCCCTCGGGAGCGAGCACCGGCGAGCACGAGGCGCACGAGCTGCGCGACGGCGACAAGGGCCGCTATGGCGGCAAGGGCGTCCGCAGCGCGGTGGAGAACGTCCGCAGCAAGATCGCGCCGCGGATCGTGGGCATGGACGCAGCCGACCAGGCTGGCCTGGACCGGCTGATGATCGAGCTGGACGGCACGCCGACCAAGAAGTCGCTCGGGGCCAACGCCATCCTCGGCGTCTCGCTCGCAGCCGCGCGGGCCGCCGCCCTCAACGACGGCACGCCGCTCTACCGCTACCTCGGCGGCGTGAACGCGCGCACCCTGCCGACGCCGATGATGAACATCCTCAACGGAGGCGCGCACGCCGACTCCAACGTCGACATCCAGGACTTCATGGTGGTGCCGTGGGGCGCGCCCACCTTCGCCGAGGCGCTGCGCATGGGCGCCGAGGTGTTCCATGCGCTCAAGGGAGTGCTCAAGGGCCGGGGCTACTCCACCGGAGTGGGCGACGAGGGCGGCTTTGCCCCCAGCCTGAAGTCGAACCGCGAGGCGCTCGAGCTGATCGCCGACGCGATCGGGAAGGCGGGCTACAAGCTGGGAGTCGACCTGGTGCTCGCGCTCGATTGCGCGGCCAGCGAGTTCTACCGCGACGGCAAGTACGTGCTCGAAGGCGAGGGCAAGACGCTGGACCGCGCCCAGCTGGCAGAGCTTTACGCAGCCTGGGCGAAGGATTTTCCCATCGTGTCCATCGAGGACGGCTACGCGGAGGACGACTGGGACGGCTGGAAGCTGCTCACCGATCGCCTCGGCGCATCGCTGCAGCTCGTCGGCGACGACCTCTTCGTCACCAACGTGGAGCGGCTCAAGCGCGGCATCGCGCAGGGCGTCGCCAACGCGGTGCTGATCAAGGTCAACCAGATCGGCACCCTGACCGAGACCATGGACTGCGTGCGGATGGCGCACGGGGCCGGGTACCGGACGGTGATGAGCCACCGCTCCGGCGAGACGGAGGACTCGTTCATCGCCGATCTCTCGGTGGCCTGCGACTGCGGGATGATCAAGACCGGTTCGGCCAGCCGCAGCGACCGGATGGCCAAGTACAACCAGCTCCTGCGCATCGAGGAGGAGCTGGGTCTCTCCGCCCGCTACGCCGGCAGGTCCGCCTTCCCCCGCGCGAGGAAGTGATCTGCGGCAGGACGCGGCCTTCGGGTCTGGGAGGTGTCTCCAACACCCCAGGCGTAGCCCCTGAGCCGCCTTCGGCGGCCGGGGCTATGCGGTTTCGGCGATGGGCTGGCGGTCCTCGTCCGGGAAGATCTCGTCCATCAGCTCGCCCAGCTCGGCTTCCAGCTTGGCCTTGGCGCGGATCTCCAGCTGCCGCGCGCGCTCGCGCGAGAAGCCGAAGTGCTCGCCCAGCTCCTTCAGCGTCATCGGCTTGTCGTTCATGATCCGCTGCTCGATGATGTAGCGCTCGCGCGGGTCGAGCCGGCCCAGCGCCTCGAGCACGCGCTCCTGCACGATGTGACGCTCTTCCTGGTCGGCGATCTCCGCGTCCGGCAGGTCGGCGCCGTCCTGCACGAAGTCGACGTGGGAGCTGCCGCCGTCCTCGCCCATGGGCGCGTCGAGCGAAAGGTCGCGGCCCTCCATGCGCTGCTGCATCTCCAGCACTTCGCCGGGCTTCACCCGCAGCTTGCGGGCGATGGCGCCCTCGCTGGCCCTCTGCATGTCGCCGGTGACGCCGTCGAACTTCTCCAGCTCGCGCCGGGTGCGCGCGAGCGAGAAGAAGAGCTTCCGCTGCGCCTGCGTGGTGCCGAGCTTCACCAGGCTCCAGCTCTTGAGGATGTAGTTCTGGATGAAGGCGCGGATCCACCACACCGCGTAGGAGATGAGGCGGATGCCCTTGTCGGCGTCGAATTTCTGCACCGCCTTCATCAGGCCGATGTTCCCCTCCTGGATGAGGTCGGCCATCTTGATGCCGTAGGAGCGGTACTCGTAGGCCACCTTGACCACGAAGCGGAGGTTGGAGGTGACGAGCTTGTGGGCCGCATCCAGGTCGCCGCTCCTGGCGTACAGCCGCGCCAGCCGCTGCTCTTCGTCGACGGTCAGGAGCGGATACTTGTTGATCTCCGCCAGGTACATGGCGAGCGAGCCGGTGCTCGACGGCAGGGCAGACGGTTGCATGGTGAATCCTCCGGGCAATGCGATGCGTCTTGTCTTCAGCAAGCGCGGTGCCACCTTTCGTGGAACGCATTTTCACAGGGACTTGACGGGGGTGCGCGGCATGCACGGGATCGATCCCTGTAAGATCTCCAGGGCGGCGCGGTTGCGCGACCTGTAACTCTTGAGCAGCCGTCCGCTTGCGCACTCTCCCTGTGCCGCTTACGTTCGTGCGATGCCCGAGGTCGGCAAGCGCGGCAAGTACCTGGGATTCGTCGCCCACGAGATCAAGAACCCGCTCGCCACGGCGCTCTGGTCGTGCGACCTCCTCAAGCGCATGGAGGGCGCGGAGCGGGGAGGCGAGCGCGGGGAGAAGATGATCGACGTCTCGCTGCGGGCGCTGCGGCGCATGCGGCGCCTGATCGACGACTTCTTCACCATCGAGAGGCTGCTGGAGCACGGCTACGAGCTGAAGCGCGAGCGGGTCGCGCTCAAGGACCTGGTGGAGCCCGTGGTGCGCGCGCTGGCCGAGAAGGACGGCATTCCCACCGGCGAGTGGGCGGTGGACCTGGCCGAGACCGCGACGGTGGGCGATGCGGAGATGCTGAGGCGGGCCGTGCGGCTGTCGCTCGAGCACATGTCCCGGGCCTCGACCGAGCCGCGGCTGACCATCACCACCCACAGCGACGGAGGGCAGCCCGCGCTGCACGTGCGGGCCGAGGTCCCTCCCTCGCCGCTGGTGCCGCCGGATCCCGAGGAGCGGCCGAGCGGAGATCCCATCGGCGGGGTGCTCGGGTACGCCCTGGCCCATCGCATCCTCGAGTCGCACGGCGGCCGGCTGGAGGAGCGCGACGGCGGGCTCTGGCTGCAGTTCCCGCCCGCCGCCTGAGAGACGGGACTACCGGTTCTCGTCCTTGCGATCGAGGTCGTCGAGCTTGTCCTTGATGCCCTCGCGCAGGTTGCCTGCGGCGTCCTTGACCTTGCCCTTGACCTGGTCGAGCTTGCCCTCGGCCTCGAGGTCGCGGTTGCCGGTCGCGACGCCGCCGGTTTCCTTGATCCGCCCCTTGAGCGTGTCGATGCCGCCTTCGAGATTCTTCTTGTCCATGTGTGCGCCTCCTTTCCTGCAAGGATGGCCACCCCACGGCGGTTTGCGAGGGACGGCTCAGCGGGCGGCAACTCGCTCCGGCGGCGTGAGCAGCGAGCGGTAGGCCGCGATCACGTTCTTCGGGTAGCTCTCCAGCCTCCGCCACGCCCTGCTGCCCCGGCGCAGGGATCGGGCGACGCCCGGGCCCGCGTTGTAGGCGATGAGCGCGGTGGTCAAATCTCCATCGAAGCGCCGCATCAGCTGCGCGAGATAGGCCGTCCCCAGCTCGACGTTGAGGACGGGGTTGAAGAGCGCCGTGGCCCGCAGCCTGTCGTTGCGCGCGTCGGCGTCCCTGGCGAGCAGCCACTGCGCCGTGGGCGGCATGAGCTGCATGAGCCCGCGAGCCCCGGCGCCGGAGACCGCGAAGGGATCGAAGTGCGACTCCACCTGGATCACGGCGGCGGTGAGCAGCGGGTCGAGGCCGTTCTTGCGCGACTCCCGCACCACCGCCGCCATCACCCGGCGGCGGTCGTCGCCCCAGAGCGCGGTGGAGTCCTTCATGAACCGCGCGACGCCCAGTTGCTCGGCCTCGCGCGCGTCCGCCATCTCCTGCTCGGCGGGACTGCTGGCCAGCGTCTCCAGCCGCGCCCGGATCGCGGACAGCTCGCGCTCGGCGCCCGCGGCGCGGGCTTCGGCGGATTGGGCGCGCATCTCGGCATCGTGAGCCGCGGCGACTGCCGCCGCGGTCGTCCAGGCGAATCCTTCGGCCCGCCAGCCCGGGTCCGGCTGCTTCAGCACCCCCACCGCGGCGCCGGCCAGGCCGGCGATGGCGGCGAGGACGATCAAGAGGGCGAGGGAACGGCGCCGGCTGGCCGCCCCACCACGGCCAGCCGGCCCCTCCCCCCGGGTTTGCGCAGCCGAGATCCCCGCCCCCCACGCCGCCGCTGCACCCATCCCGTCTCCTCCCCCCGGGGCCCGGCTTCGGCCCCCTGCTGCCAACCCGCGGGGGGGCCTGAGCAGCCGGCGTGCCAGCAGCCGGTGCCCTCGGTAGCCCGCCCGCTGACCGGGGTGGGGAGGGAACGCCGTTGCCCAACTTGCTCCGCTGGGTTCCGCGTGTTAGAAGCCGCGACCCCCGGAGAACGGGGTGCCGCAAACCCTCCGCGCGATCCGTGAGTTGCACGACGGATCGCCCGCAGCCTCTGCCTCCGTGCAAGCTGCGCCGCATGTCGCGGGAGGCAGCGCGAGGAGCTGGCGATGTCGAAGGGGCTGATCGGCAGGAAGATTGGAATGACCACCGTCTTCGCGGAGGACGGCACCGCCGTCCCGGTCACGGTGGTGGAAGCGGCGCCCAACCTGGTGTTCGGGCACCGCACGCAGGAGCGCGACGGCTACACCGCGCTGCAGCTCGGTTTCGAGGAGCTGGACGAGAAGAAAGCGGAGCGCCGCCAGACCCGGCCGTATCTCGGCCAGTTCAAGAAGAAGGCGCAGAAGCCGCACCGGCTGATCAAGGAGTTCCGCGTCGATGCCAAGGAGCTGAACGACTTCGCGGTCGGCTCGCAGGTGACGGTGGCGCTCTTCAAGAAGGGCGACGTGGTCGACGTGATCGGCACCAGCCGCGGCATGGGCTTTGCCGGCGTGGTCAAGCGGCACCACATGAAGGGCCAGGCGCGCAACGCCGCCTCGGCCCACGAGGTGCACCGGCACATGGGCGCGGTCGGACAGCGCAAGACGCCGGGCCGCGTGTTCAAGGGCAAGCGCATGCCGGGCCACATGGGCGTTGCGCGCCGCACGGTGCAGAACCTCACCGTGGTCGACGTGGTGCCGGAGAACAACCTGCTCCTGATCAGCGGCAGCGTGCCCGGCTTCGATTCGGCGGTGGTGGTGGTGCAGCCGGCGCGGAAGTAGCCGGAGCTCAGTCCGCGATCGAGAGCAGCACCTCGCTGGCGCTGATGATCTGCTTCTGCAGCAGCACCCGCGCGTAATCGACGAAAGGCAAGAGCGCGCGTCCCGATCGGGCCACCTGGTGCACTTCGGCGAGCGAGCTGCCGCCGGCGATGGCCTCGCGGACCGGGTCGGTGATCTGCAGCGCCTCCACCACCACGGCGCGGCCCACGTAGCCGGTCCCGGCGCACGCGTCGCAGCCCACCGCGCGGGGAAGGAGCTGCTCGCCCCTGGGCACGATGCCGCGCGAGATCAGCGATTCCAGCAGCGCCGGGGTGGGGGCGTCGAGCTTGCGGCAGGCGGAGCAGAGCTTCCGCACCAGGCGCTGCACCAGCACCAGCGCGATCGACTGCGCGATCAGGGCGCGGCTGCAGCCCAGGTTCTCCAGCCGCTGGATGGCGGCGACGGCGTCGTTGGCATGCAGCGACGAGAGGAGCAGGTGGCCGGTCATCGCGGCCTCCAGCGCCAGCCGGGCGGTCTCCTGATCGCGCATCTCGCCCACCACGATGACGTCAGGGTCCTGGCGGAGCATGGAGCGCAGCACCTGGGCGAACCCCAGCCCCGCGGCCGCGTTCACCTGCACCTGGGTCACCCCGGCGAGGCGGTACTCGATGGGGTCCTCCACCATGATGATGTTGGTGTCGGGCCTCGTGATCTTGCGCTCGTTGAGCGCGGCGTAGAGCGACGAGGTCTTGCCCGAGCCGGTGGGCCCGCAGACGAGGATGCCGCCGTAGGGCCGGTTCAGCGCCTTGCGCAGCGCCGTGAGCAGCCCCGGGTCGAAGAAGATCTCCTCGAGCCGGCGCGTGCTGCCGGCCGCCTCCAGGATGCGCAGGGCGATCTTCTCGCCGCGGTTGGCGGGCAGGGTGGAGACGCGCAGGTCGATCTCGCGCCGTCCGGTGGTGATGCCGATGCGGCCGTCCTGCGGCAGCCGCCGTTCGGTGATGTCGAGGCCCGCCAGCACCTTGATGCGCGCGGTGACCGCCTTGAGCGAGGTGCCCGGCGGCAGCGGCTCGGTCCAGTCCTGGAGCACGCCGTTGACGCGATAGCGGACGCGGAAACCCTGCTGGGTCGGCTCGATGTGGATGTCGCTCGCCTCGCGGTCGAGGCCCGCGGCGATGATGCGGTTCACCAGGCGGATGGCGTCGTCGCCCACCGCGCGGACGTCGGAGCCGCGCTCCTGCTCGGCCACGGTCTCGAACTGGAAGCTGTCCGGATTGGCGCGGGGCGAGGTGCGCTTGGCTCCGGGGGCGCCGCCGAACACTTCGTCGCTGAGCTTGAGCCGCACCAGCGCGGAGCTGAAGTCCTCGAGGCCGATGGCGACCGGCACGATCTGCACCGTCTGCAGCGTCCGCTTCAGCTCGGCCAGGGCGGCGTTGTCGCGTGGGTTGACCATGGCCACCGTCAGCACGTTCCCGGTGAGCTTGACCGGCAAAAGCCGGAAGCTGCGCACCAGCTTGGTCGGCACCATCGCCAGCACCGAGGGCGAGAGGTCGAAGTCGCGCACCTCGGCGAAGGGGACCGCTCCGGCGAGCCCGGCTTCGGCGGGCGGCGGTCGCGGCGGTTCAGCGGCGCCCGGCTCGTGCGCAGAGACCTGCCGGATCTGCGCGTCCATGTCGGTCACCAGCTCGGGCGGAGCCTGGCGGTCGACGGCGGCGAGCAGCGAGAGCCGCTCGGTGAGCCTTCTCGCCACCGCGGCGGAGACCACCGCCACGGATCCCATCAATCCCTGCATCGCGGCAGCAGGGACCCAGAGGACCCGCGACGCCGCCGTCGCGATGACGAAGAACGGGCTCGCGATTCCGAGCAGGGCGCCCACCTCGCCGAAGTGGTCGCCCGCCGCCAGGTCCTCCACCGCGAGCAGCTCTCCGCCGGCGGTCGGCATCAGCACCTGCGCGGCGCCCGAGAAGAGGATGCCAATGCCGTCGTTGACCTTGTCCGCGGTGACGATCTCGCTGCCTTCCGCGCATTCGAGCCCGACCACGGCGGCGGAGATCCTGGCGATCACCTCCGGCGCCGCGCCGCTGAAGAGCGCGGTGCGGGCAAGGAACGGCTGGATCTTCTCCGCCGGGACCTTGACGCGGAGGATGCCTTCGAGCAGCGGCGGGGTGGAGCCGGCCTCCGCCTGCGGCGGGTCGGACGGTCGCAGCCCTTTCGACGGCGCTGGCGCCATCCCAAGAGCGATACCACGCCAAAGAGCACCTGCCACAATTCCGTTCGAGGTGTGCGCGATTCACGCACACGCCGCAATGCGCCAGAGCGGGGTCGAGTGTCTGCCCGTGAGCTTGCCGGGCAGGAGCAGGCGCCGCACGTTTCCTCGCCCACTGCGGGAGTCCACCGATGCCTGCCCGTGTCCTTTTGCCCCGACTCGTTGCCGCCCTGGCGCTCTGCGCCCCGGCGGCGCGCGCCGAGGAGCAGGTGGTCTACGGCCCGGACGGCGCGCCGACGGTGGTCCAGCGCAAGCTCCACCCCATGGCGGGGCTCTGGGAGGCGGGCGTCGCCTACGACATGGCCATGAACACCGCCCTGGTGGACCAGATGGGCGCCGTGGCCGGCGTCAGCTACCACCCCAACGAGTGGTTCGACCTGGGCGTGGAGGGACTGCTGCACCACGCCGCGCTCTCCGCCCTGGCGCAGAACGTCCGCGCTGGCCTTCGCTCACGGACGCCGGCGCAGCGCAGGGACGAGTTGTCCGGCGACAACCAGCTTCGCGCGGGCCTCCTGGGGCTGGTGCGGCTCGCGCCGGTCTACGGGAAGTTCAACCTGGCCGGCGAGACCAACGTCCACTTCCAGGCGTACGCTCTCGCCGGCGGCGGCGCCGCCCGCGTCCATCGCGAGTCGGTGAACCTCTGCGCCGATCCGGGCACCGGCTCCTGCCAGAGCTTCCAGCAGAGCGACGCGACGCGCCCCGTGGCGCTCGTGGGCGGCGGCTTCCGCTTCTACTTCAACCGCGCTGTCTGCGTGCGCACGGAGGTGCGCGGGTACCTGTTCTCCTCGTCGTACAGGACGTCGGCCGACCTGACGCAGCCCGGCTCGGGCGCGCCCAGGGGATACCTCGCGACCATCGCCACCTTCAACGCCGGGTTGTCGCTCCTCTTCTGACATGCGCTTCCTCCTCCTCGCCATCCTCGTTTCCGGAGCCGCGGCGGCGCAGGCCGCGGCGCCCGACGTGCGCGTGCACGTGGTGGAGAAGCGGCCGTTCACCGAGGCGCAGCGCTGGGAGCTGTCCTTCTTCGGCAACGCGCAGGTGAATCCCAAGTTCACCCAGCACGCGGGCCTGGCGCTGGAGCTCGCCTATCACCTGCGCGAGAACTTCGCGGCGCAGCTCGGCGTCCTCTTCTTCCCCTATGCCGTGCAGAGCAGCCTGTCGGAGGAGCTGCTGACGCGCGCGGGCGTGGCGCCCGATGCGGCGGAGGCGTTCCTCCTGCGCGGGGCGGTGCTGGGCGGCGTGGAGCTGATGCCCATCTACGGCAAGCTCGACGTCTTCGACGGGCGCATCCTGCGGCTCGGCGTCTACCTCAACGCGGGGCTGGGCGCGGCCAGGACGCGGTTGCAGCTCCGCCCGGCGGCGGACCCGAACACGGGGCGCACGTTCGGCGACACGGGGTACCGGCCCATCGCCTCGCTGGGAGGGGGCCTGCGCGTCTTTCTCGGCGACCGGTTCACCGTGCGGCTGGAGCTGCGCGACCTCGCCTACTCCGGCTACGTCTCGCGGGTGAACGGCTGCAACCTCGGCGACGTGTCGAAGATCGAGGCGGCGGAGGCCGCCGGCGGCACGGCATCAGGCCTTTCCGGCGGGTGCAACGAGCGGGCGTTCGGCGCGCCCGGCACCGTGGCGCAGCTCAACGCAGGCGCCGCCAGGGACCTGCTCAAGACCCCGTCGGCCGACGTCATCAACAACATCGCCTTCCAGGGCGGCGTGAGCTGGCTCTTCTGAGGGAGGACATGCGCAGCCTGGTCGCATCGATGCTGCTCTTCGCCACCGCGGCGGCGGCGCAAGAGGGCGCACCCGGGGCCCTCCGCTCGTTCGAGGCGGCGGGGAGCGGCGCGCCCGCGGCGCAGCTCGAGCTCTCCCGGACGCTCCGCAGCCGGGGGTTCGGATTCGGCGCCTTCTACTCCTACGCCCAGATCGTCGACGCCGGACCCGGGCATCCCGGTTACCTCGAGGCGGTGCAGGCCATCGCGGCCCTCTCCGAGGCGTCGGGCGACGAGGTGTTCGGGCCCAACCTGCTCGCGCGAGTGCCCGCGGACCAGATCGCCCGGCTGCCGCCGGACGCGCGGGCGAAGATCGACGGGATGCTCGGGCTGCTCGCATATCGCGCGGGAAGGTACCCGGACGCAGAGGCGCTGCTGCGTGGCGTGACCGGGTCGAGCGCCGCGTCCGCGCGGGCGCGCTACCTGGAAGGCCTGCTGCAGCAGCGCCGCGATCCGGAGAAGGCGCTGCAGACGTTCCGCGGCCTGCTCTCCGCCGGAGGCGTGCCGGAGGGCCTCAAGGAGCTCTCTTCGCTCGCCCTCGGCCGCACCCTCTACGGGCTGCACCGCTACGCCGAGGCGAGCGCGGCCTACGGCAGCCTGCCGCGCTTCTCGCGCCACTGGGACGAGGCGCTGTTCGAGGGAGCGTACGCCGACCTGCGCAACGGCGATCCAGGCCGGGCGCTGGGCAAGCTCTATTCGCTCCACTCGCCCCACCTGCGCGACGAGTTCGCGCCCGAGTCCTACAACCTGGCGGCGCTCATCTATCACCAGCGCTGCCTCTATCCGGAGGTGCGCCAGGCCCTGAGCGGGTTCTCGCGCGAGTACGTACCGATGCGCGAGCAGATCCGGAAGCTGCTCTCGGCAAACCTGGCGGTGGAGGCGTACTGGCAGATGCTGGCGGGCAAGGACGCGCGCCTGCCGCCCGCCGTCCTGCACCACCTGGAGAAGAACGAGCGGGTCTCGTCGTTCTCGGCGTATCTGGAGACGCTCGAGGCCGAGGCCCGGCGCGTTCGCGCCGACCGGGAGCTCGCCCGCAGCGCCCTCGGCGCGGAGCTGCTCGAGCGCCTCGCCGCGCAGAAGACCCTCACCGCGCAGGTGGCGGGAAAGTTCGTCCGCGGCCGGCTCGCCGACATGGCCAGCCTCATCGAGGTGCTGGAGGGCGACGAGGAGATCGCCGCCTTCGAGACGGCCAAGGGCGAGAAGGAGATGCTGGAAGCGAGCTTCGATCCCAGCGGCCAGCTCGCGGCGCAGAGGCTCCGCCGTCCGGCGATGCCGCCCACCGGGCACGAGTACTGGGCCTTCGACGGCGAGTACTGGCCCGACGAGATCGGCTACTACCAGGTGACGCTCAAGGACGCCTGTCCGCAGGGACAGGCGCACGCGGCGGCGCTGCCCGAGGCGGAGCGGGAGGCGGCCACGGACAAGAAGCGCGACGAGCTGATCGCCGACCTGCAGGCCATCCTGCCGCGCGTGCCGGAGAGCGGGCGCAAGGCGGACCTCTGGTTCCAACTCGCCGAGCTCTGGTGGGAGAAGGCGCGCTACGTCTCGGTCCAGGAAGGCAAGGCGTACGACGACGCCTACGCGGCCTGGGCGCGCACGCGAGCGGGAGCGGAGCCCAGGATCGACGGGCACGCCAGCGACGGCTTCCGCAAGCAGGCGCTGGCCGTCTACCGCAGGATCCTCGACACCTATCCGCAGTACGAGCGCCGCGACGAGGTGCTCTTCGTCCTCGCCGACAATCTCGCCCAGAGCGGCAACAAGGCCGAGGCCGCGCAGCGCTACCGCGCGCTCATCGACGGCTTCCCCTCCTCGCGGTTCGTCCCCGACGCCTGGGTGCAGGTGGGCGAGCACGCCTTCGCGGCCAACGACCTGGCCCACGCCCGCGACGCGTTCGCCAGGGCCGCAGCGTTCCACGCTCCCAGGCTCTACGCCTTCGCGCTCTACAAGCTGGCGTGGTGCGACTACGACGCCGGCGACTACGGCGCCGCCATCAAGAGGTTCGAGGAGGTGGTGGCCTATTCCGAGACCACCTCGACCGCGGCCGACCGCGTCCAGCTTCGCAGCGAGGCGCTCAAGGACATCGCGCTGGCGTTCGAGAGGGCGGACGATCCCGCCGGAGGCGCCGCATACCTGACCGGGAAGGGCGGCGCGCAAGCCGTGGATCTGGTGTCGCGGCTGGCTTCCGCCTTCTTCGACGCCGGGAAGTTCGACCAGGCCATCGGCCTCTATCGCAAGCTGGAGGCGGACGCGCCGCTGCACCCGCGCGCCCCTGCCTGGCAGCAGAAGATCCTGCTCGCCCTCGACAAGCTGAACCGCCGCGAGCAGGTGGTCGGGGAGATGAAGCGCCTGGTCGAAGGCTACGGGGCGAAGAGCGAGTGGGCGCGCGCCAACGCGAAGGAGAAGGGCGCGCTGGCCGAGGCGAACGAGCTCTCCGAGACCGCGCTGCGCAATCTGGTGCAGGACTACCACCAGGAGGCGATCAAGACGAAGGACGCGGGTACATGGAGACTGGCCCGCGACATCTACCGCCAGTACCTGGAGGCCTTCCCCGGGGCGGAGTCCGCGGTCCGCATGCGCTTCTACTACGCCGAGATCCTCTGGGCGCTGGAGGAGTGGGACGCCGCCGCCGGACAGTACGGGCTGGTGGCGGAGGCGGATCCCCACGGCGCGTACGCGCAGAAGGCCGCCTACGACGCCATCCTCGCCTGGGAGAAGTCGGTGGCCGTCTCCCGCGGCTCGCTGGAAAAGCACCAGCTCGCCGATGCCGCGAAGATCGACGAGCGCAAGGACAAGGGCCGCGTCCAGGCCTCGAGGCGCATGCCGCTGCAGAGGGTTACCATGGACGTCGCCGAAGAGCCCATTCCCGACAACGAGCAGAAGCTCATCGCCGCTTGCGAGCGGTACCTGCGCGTGGCGCCGGGTTCGAAGGACGAGATCGCGGTCCGCTACCGCGCCGCGTTCCTCTACTACGACCACCGCCACTTCGTGGAGGCGGCAACGCGCTTCGGCGACATCATCGTCCGCTTCCCCACCGACGAGATGTCGCGCAAGGCGGCGAACCTGTCGATGGACATCCTCAACACCCGGCAGGAGTGGCTGGCGCTCAGCGAGCTGTCGCGGAAGTTCCTGGCCGACGCGCGGCTGTGCCCTCCGGGGAGCAGGTTCGCAAGCGAGGTGGCGCTGATCGGCGAAGGCGCGCAGTTCAAGCACGCCATGCAGATCTACGAGGTGAAGCAGGACTTCGCGCTGGCGGCGAAGGAGTTCCGCGCCTTCGTGGCCCAGCACCCGAAGAGCGCGCACGCCCCGAGGGCGCTCTACAACGCGCTCGTCATCGCCGACAAGGCGGACGAGCTGGACGTCGAGATCGCCGCGGGAGAGCAGCTCATCCGCGAGTATCCCGAGGCCGATGCGGCGACCGCGAGGCTCGCCGTGCCGGCGCTGGCGAGCGCCTGCGAGCGGGCGGCGCGCTACCCCGAGGCGATCCGCTGGTACGAGGAATCCCACTCGCGCTGGCCGAAGGACGCGCGCGCGCCGGACTGGCTCTTCAACGCGGCGGTGTGGCGCGAGCGGCTGGGCGACGACGCCGGGGCGCTGCAGGCGTTCGGCAAGTACGTCGCGGAGTACGCGACTCGCCCCGACGCGCCCAGGGCGGCTTTCGCCATCGGTCTGATCCTCGAGCGGCGCATGGAGTGGCGGAAGGCCGCCGACCACTGGGGCGCGTTCGCGCGCGGGTGGGGACGCAAGGCGAGCGCCGGCCAGCTCCTGCTCGCGCGCTATCACCAGGGACTTGCGCTGCGGGCGCTGAAGGCGAGCGACGCCGGCGCGTTCGGAGAGGTGGCCGGGCGCTACCGGAGGCTCGCGCCGGCGGAGAGGGTGCCGGAGGTGATCGATGCCGCCGCGCACGCGCGCTTCCTCTCCGCGCAGGCGGAGTTCGACGACTTCGTCCGCATCCGCTTCGATTCCGCGCGCCAGGCGCAGCTCGTCTCGTTGCTCAAGGCCAAGAACGCGCGGATGGGCAGGCTGCTCGCGGCCTACGGCGAGGTGGTGGCCATCGGCAGCCCGCTCTGGAGCGAGGCGGCGTTCGAGCGGCTGGGTGAGGCGTACCGCAACTTCAACCAGGGCCTGCTCGAGGCCCCGGTGCCGCGCGGCCTGGACGCGGAGCAGCGGGAGCTGTACCGCACCACGCTGGAATCGCAGGCGCTGCCGCTCGAGGACAAGGCCACCGAGGCCTTCGCCAAGGCGGCGGAGGTCTCGAAGAAGTCGGGCGTGTATTCGGACTGGGTGCTCCGCGCGCAGGACTTCCTGCGCGAGTACCAGTCCGACGCGTGGGGCGAGGTGCACCGGCCCGCGCTCGTGGAAGCGGCGCCTCCCGCGCCCGTGTCGCCCGAGCTCCGCGTCGAAGCCGGAGGAGGGGGCTGATGCGCAAGCTCGCCGTCGTGCTGCTGGCCTGCGCTGCCTGCGCCCACGCAGGAAACCCGCCGCCGCAGGCCGCGGTGGTCGCGCCGCCGCCGAAGCCGCCGCCGCCGCCGAGGAAGGCGGAGGCCCCATTTGCCGCCCTCTACCAGGCGGCTCGGGATGCCATGGCGCAGGGGCGTTGGGACGAGGCCGCGGCGCGGCTCGATGCCTGCCTCGCCCGCGAGCCCGCCGATGCCGGAGCGCTCTTCGACGCGGGGTTCGTCGCCGCCCGGCGCGGAGATGCCGGCGCCGCGGCGGGCTTCTACCAGCGCCTCCTCGGCCGCGACCCTTCGCACCTGGCCGCCGCGCTCAACCTGGCGTTGCTGGTCCCCGCGCCGCAGGCGGAGGCCGTGCTGCGGCGGGCCCTGCGCGAGCGGCCCGGCGACCCGCGGCTCCTCGACGCCCTGGCGCCGGCGCTGCGCGCGCAGAAGAAGCTCGACGAAGCGGAAGCGGCGGTCCGGCAGGTCCTGCAGCGGCACCCGCGCGACGCCTCCGCGTACCGCAACCTCGCCGCCATCGAGGCGGACCGCGGCCGCGTGCGCCTCGCCGAATCGGCGCTGAAGATGGCCCGCAGCCTGGACCCGCACGACGCCGGCATCCTCAACGGCCTGGGCCTTCTCGCGATGAAGCGCGGCGACCTGGTCGCGGCGCGGGCCGCGTTCGAGGACGCCGCCCGGCAGGATCCGCGCTTCGCGCCCGCCTGGGACAATCTCGGCGCGCTCGCTCTCGCCTATCGCGACTACGCCGCCGCCGCGAGCGCGTACGGGAAGGCGGCAGGGCTCGATCCCTCGCGCTGGCAGACGCACCTTGCGCTGGGCTGGGCGCTGGAGGGCCTGCACCGGTTCGCGGATGCGCGCGCCGCCTACGAGCGGGCGCTGGCGCTTTCGCCGCAGCAGGACGAGGCGCTCTACGGCAGGGCGGTGGCCCTGAAGGGGGAAGGCGATCTGGCGGGAGCGATGGCCGCCTTCCAGCAGTACGCGGCGCTGCCCGGTCGGGCGCGCCTGCAGGACGCGCGCAACCAGCTCGCGGCGCTGGCGCTGCGGGCGAAGAGCGCCCAGGCGCAGGAGGCGGGGAGCGTGCCGGCGCCGCCCGCCAGCGCGGCGGCGGATCGCGCCGCGGCCGTTCACTAGCAGACCGGCAGCCGAGCTGCCGGTTGGCTGCCGGCAGCCGGATGCAAATCGTCCCAAAGGAGGGCTCGTGCTGCGGAAACTCTTCGTCGTCGCCCTTTTGGCGCTGCCCGCCCTGGCGCAGGAGCGCAAGGGCGTGAAGGTGATCCAGGAACCCGACAAGGTGGTGGTGCGCAAGAAGACGGTCATCGACTTCAACGACGTGACCGTGGAGGGCGAGCTGGCGCGTCCCGAGGGCAGCTACCTGCTCAACCGCGGCCGCTCCCGCTTCGACTCGCTGATCCGGCTGCGCGAGAACTTCAACCCCGAGCTGCAGAAATCGGCGGACAACCTGTAGGGGCATCGAGCGATGGCTGAGAGCAAGGTGGAGGAGGAGGCGATGCGGGTGCCGCAGATCGATGCGCCAACGACCCTGGCGTCCCAGGTCGCCGATGCCGCGGCGGCGCAGTTGCTCATCTTCGACGACCTGCCGGAGGACGAGCGCCCGCGCGCCGCGGACCGCGTGCTGCTGGTGGGGCTGGTCTGGGGCGGATCGACGCTGGTGGAACTGGAGCAGATCGGCAAGGGAGCGGACCTGCGCGTCGGCGACCTCTTCGACCTGCCGGCCGCGGGGCTGCCGAAGGACTTCCGCATCGTGCAGCACGTGAACGGCACGCACGTGCTCACGCTGCCCGATCGCCTGCGCGCCGAGGTGCACGATCGCGGCCGGGTGGTGCCGCTCGAGATCAAGGGCCGCGAGGTGCGCGCTCCGTTCCGCGGCCGCGCTTACACGCTCGGCGACGACGATCGGGTGGTGGCGCAGATCTCTCCTTCGCTGACGCTGGTGGCGCGGTACGTGCGCGCGGCCCCGCGCAGGGCCGGATCGCCCTGGCGCACCCTCGACTTGGGATTCTCGCTGGCGCTGATCCTCGCGCTGTTCGGGCTGGCGGTGTTCTTCCGGCAGGTGGCGCTGGCGCCGGCGGCGGAGCCTTCCTATCGCGACGCGGTGACGCGGACGCCTGGCTTGTATACGAAGTATCAGGTCAGGCCCGCGCCCAGGCCGGTGGAGCCGCCCCGGCCCAGGGACCTGTCCGGCGTCAAGGAGGGCGACAAGAGCCAGGGCGAGGAGGGCAAGCTCGGCAAGCCGGAGGCGAAGGCGAAGGAAGCGGCGCCGTCGAAGCCCGGCTCGCAGCAAATCGACGCGAACAAGAGGGAGCACGACCTGCTCAAGGTCCGCAGGCTCGGGCTCCTCGCCGCGCTCTCGAAGATGGGAGTTCCCGGTGGCGGCGCCGCCGGCCGCATGGCCGGTCCGGGCGGGCTGGGCAGCGGCATCAACGAGTCGCTCGGCGGGACCAGCGGCCGCGCCGGCTCCGGCGACGCCTGGGGCCTCGGCGGCCTGGGCACGCGGGGCTCCGGCGCAGGCGGCGGCGGGCACGCGCTGGGCATCGGCGGCCTCGGCACCCACGGCGCCGGCCACGGCAGGGGAGGCAGCGGCGCCCTCGACCTGGGCGGGCGCGGCAAGGACGACACCATCTTCATCCCGGGCAAGACCACGGTGGTGGGCGGCCTCTCGCGCGACGTGATCAACCGCGTCATCCAGAAGCACTACAGCGAGATCAAGTACTGCTACGAGAAGGAGCTGAGCCGCGATCCCGGCCTCTACGGCAAGGTGACCGTGCTCTTCATGATCGACGGCACCGGCCGCGTCGGCGACGCGCTCGTGCAGCAGACCACCATGGGCAGCGAGCCGGTGGAGAGCTGCATGGTCAATCACGTGCGCCGCTGGGTGTTCCCCGCTCCGCAGGGCGGCAGCACGGTGCAGGTGACCTACCCGTACGTGTTCAAGAGCGGCGGGCCATGACCGCGCTCGTGGCAGCGCTCCTGGCAGCATCCGCCGCGCAGGCGGCGCCCGCCTCCGGAGAGGCGGGCCTGGGCGTGGACCAGCCGCCCCGGCGCGGCACCTTCGTCGAGGCGTCGCTGGGCCTCTTCAGCGCGCTGGGCGGCTCGGCCGCTTTTTCCGCGGCGCAGCCCTGGCTCGGGCTCACGGTGGGGCGCGAGGTGTCTGCCCGCGCCGCGCTGTTCGCCTCGCTGGGCATCGGCGCCGCCAGCGCCTCGTGCTACCAGCTCGATCCGCAGGGCGGCTGCCTGGGCGCGGATTCCTTCGGGGCCACCTTCCTCGAGCTGGGCGGCTCGTACGGGATGGCGGTCGCGCCCCGCACGCTGCTCTCGCTCAAGGCGCTGGGCGGATTCACCGACCTGTCGCCGGGGCCGGTGCGGAAGAACGGCGTCGTGCCCGACCACCTGCCCGGGCTGCACCTCGGCACCGGCTTCGCTCTCGACTACGACACGCGGCTCGACCACTTCGCGGTGGGCCTCGACGCGGTCTTCCGCTACACGTTCACCCGCGACTCGCGGGCGGTGCCGACGCTGGCGGTGATGCCGCGGATCCGGTACGTCTTCTGAATGGGTTTCGCCGCGCTGGCGGCGCGCATTCCGGAGTGGGGGCGCCTCTTCGACGAGGCCGGCTACGTGGCCTTCCATGCCGCGGTCCGCGCCGAGCTGGAAGCGCGCCACGAGATGTTCGAGCTGCGCGACGACTACGTGCGCCTGGCGGGCTGGGACCTGCCGCTCCTGCCGCTCGCGCAGCGCTGCGCCGGCGCTCCCCGCGCCGCCTGGCGGGGCAGGGTGCGCGACGAGCTGGACCGGCGCATCGCCGAGGAGAAGCTGGGGCGCGAGCTGGACGCCGTCCGCGGCGACTTCGCCAGGGCGCGCCCGCTGCTCAAGCTCCGCGTGCAGCGCAAGGAGTCGCTGGGCCCGGGCGCCATCTCCGCGCCCATCGCCGGAGCGCTGCACGCTGTGCTGGTGCTCGATCTGCCCAGCTTCGTCACCCCGGTGCGGGTGGCGGACCTCTCGGCGTGGGAGCGGCCCGCGCCGGAGCTGGTGGCGCTGGCGCTCGAGAACGTCAAGGGGCAGGAGCGGGTGGAGCTCAAGCCGATGGAGATCGCGGGGTCGCGCATCTTCGCGGTGAGCGGCCGGTCGGTGTTCGTGGCGACGCTGGGCCTTGCCGCGGACGAGCTTCTCGGCGCAGCGACGCCCTTCGGTTCGCTCGTGGCCATGCCCAGCGGCCACATCCTCCTCTGCCACTCCATCGCCGACGCGCGCAGCCTCCGGGTGCTGCCGGCCATGGCGGCGGGCGCGCTGCAGGCGTTCGAGAGCGGACCCGCGCCGCTCAGCCCCGACGTCTTCTGGAAGCGGGCCGACCGGTTCGTCGCCTTGCCGGTGCGGCGCGAGAACGGAGAGGTGAAGTGCGAGGTCCCCCGGGAATTCGACGAGCAGGTCACGTCGCAGCTCTCCTGATCGCCTGCGCGCACCTTCCGCCTTCGCCCCCCGCGGAGGCGGTGGCGCGCGAGCTGGACGACTTCCACGACGCGGCCGCGCGAGCGGACGAGGAGCGTTACTTCGGCCACTTCGCGCCGGGGGGCGTCTTCCTCGGCACCGACGCCAGGGAGCGCTGGGACGTCGCCTCCTTCCGCGCCTACGCGCACCCCTACTTCGCGCGCGGCAAGGCGTGGTCGTTCCGCGGCGTGCGCCGGCGCGTCGCGTCGCAGGGCGACATCGCCTGGTTCGAGGAAGACCTGGAGACGCAGAACCTGGGACCGGCGCGGGGGAGCGGGGTGATGGTCCGCTCCGGGAGCCGCTGGCTCGTCGAGCAGTACGTGCTCTCGGTGGTGGTGCCCAACGAGAAGTTCAAGGCGGTGAAGGAATTGCTCGAGCGCTGATCGCCGCCCGGCAGGTTCGGAACCTTTGCGCCCGCCCTCAGGAGTGGATGCCGATCTTCCCGAGATTCTCCCGCGTCCGCTCCGAGTACCAGATCTCCACGAACTCGCGGAGCGACGCCTCTTCCCTGCGGGCCATCTGCCCGAGCGCCGGGCCGCGCAGGAGCATCTTCACACTGGCGAACGCCGCCGGGTCCTTCGCTCCAAGATCCCGCGCCACCTCGCGCGCGGCGGGCAGCAGGTCGGCGGCGTCGACCACGCGGTCGACGAGCCCGAGCGCCAGCGCCTCCTCCGGCGCGTACATCGTCCCCGAGCAGGCGATCCGCTCGGCGTTCCGGCCGCCGGCGCAGTGGCGCAGCATCTCGACGCTGCCCGCGAAGAGCGACGAGCCGAACGCGATCTCGTTGAGCCCGATCTTCCCCTTCCCCGCGGAGACGAGCCGCGCGTCGCAGGCGAGGGCGAGCATGCAGCCTCCGGCGATGGCGTGGCCGTTGAGCGCCGCGACCACCGGCCTGGGGCAGGCGAAGAGGTCGCGATACAGCGCGGTGAACTTGCGCAGGTAGGCGAGGAACGCCTCCCTGGAGTGGCCGAGGAAGGCGGGAATGTCGAAGCCGAAGGAGAAGAACTTTCCCGTCCCGGTGAGGACGATCGAGCGCACCCCGGGATCGCCGGAGAGCCGGCGCAGGCACGCGGCCAGCTCGTCGACCAGCTCCTCGTCGAGCGCGTTCACCTTCCCGCGCTCCAGCCTCACCTCGACGAGGCCCTGGTCCGCCGAGGCGTGGACGTAGCTCATGGCGGCCCCCATCGGCGCTTCCCGACGACGATCGCAGAGCCCAAGGATCCTCCCCGATCACTTCTCCTTGCCGCGCATGGCCCGGAGCATCTGCTTGAGGTTCTCGCGGTCGAAGTCGGTGGCGAAGCTGAACTCGCCGCCGTTGCGCAGCCACTCGCCGCCGTCCACCGTGAGGCAGTCTCCGGTCACGTAGCCGGCGCCGTCCGACATGAGGAAGGTCGCGGCGTCGGCGATCTCCCGCGGCGTGCCGAAGCGCTTGAGCGGGACGCGGTTCTTCGCCGCCTCCTCCATCGACGGGTCGGGCATCAGGCGCGAGAACGCGCCCGCGGTGGGCACCGGTCCGGGGGCGATGGCGTTGACGCGGATCCTGTACGCCGCCCACTCCACCGCGAGCGAGCGGGTCATGGCGAGCACGCCCGCCTTGGCGCAGGCGGAAGGGACCACGAAGGCCGAGCCCGTCCATGCGTAGGTGGTGACGATGTTGACGATGGACCCGCCCTTGCCGCCCTCGATCATGCGCTTGCCGAACGCGCTGGTGCAGTTGAAGGTGCCGACCAGCACGATGTCCACCACTGCCTTGAAGGCGTTGGCGGAGAGGTCCTCTGCGGCGGCGAGGAAGTTCCCCGCCGCGTTGTTGACCAGCCCGTCCACCTGGCCGATGCGCGCCGCCACCTCGTGCACCGCCGCGGAGTCGCGCACGTCGCAGGAGTGCGCGCTGGCCTTGCCGCCCTCGGCCACGATGGCGGCCACCGTCTCGTCCAGCTTCTCCTTGCGCCGCCCCAGCACGATCGCGTGCGCCCCGAGAGCAGCGAAGCGCGCCGCCATGGCCGCGCCCAGCCCGCTGCCTCCGCCGGTGACCACGAACGTCTTGCCCCTGAGGAGATCTGCCTGGAACATGCGCGCACAATGCAGGGTCGCGAGCGGCCGGGCAAGTGATTCCCGCCGCTCGACGCCCGAAGGGGCTCTGCCGGGCCGGTGGTGGGCAGTGAGCAATCGGGAGCATTCGAGGCTGCCTGCGCGGGCCGCGGGCACTAGCCTCGGCCGGTGGATCTTCGCCGTGACAATCCCATGCCCTCCTACGCGGAGGAGCTGGGGCGATCGCAGCGCGGCGCGGTGCGGGCAGCCTGTCTGCTCGCGGCGGGGATCCTGGTGGCTTTTTCCGCCCTCGACCGCGCGCTGGTGCCGCGGGACTTCCTTCCGCTCCTGGCCATCCGCGGCGCCGCGGCGTTGCTCCTGCTCGCCTGCGCGCGCTGGGCCCGGACGGGCAGGCCGCTCCTGGTGCTCTCTTGCGCGGTGGCCCTCACCGCCGGCACCATCGAGGCGGCGTTGCTCCTCACCGGAGCGGCGGGCAGCCCGTACCAGTTCTCCATGATGCTGGTGCAGGCGGGTCTCGCCCTGCTGGTGCCGCTCGGGTTGGCCGAGGCGGCGCTGCTGAACCTGGAGGTGCTGGGCATCGCCTTGTTGCCGCTGGCCCTCCGCGCCGCCCCGGTCCATCCGCTCGACGCGGTGGCGGCGTCGTACCTCGGCTGCATGGCGGTGGTGAGCGTGGGGGGCGCGTTCGTCCAGGACCGCCTGCGCCGCAAGGAGCACCAGGCGCGGGGCGAGTTCGCGCGCCACTTCGGCCTCCTCAACCTGGGAACGCTGGCGGGCGGCCTGGCCCACGAGCTGGCGAACCCGCTCAACGCCCTCGGCCTTCAAGTAGAGATGCTGGCGAGCGACCCCGCCTCGGTGGAGAAACGCGTTCCCAGGCTGCTCTCCTCGGTGGGGCGCATGCGCGACATCCTCGAGGCCATGCGCAACGGCGCCCGCGTCAACGGCGGCGAGCGGCGCAGCGTCGATCTGGCCCACGAGATGGACCTCGCCTTCACCCTGATGGAGAGCCGGCTGCGCAACCGGGTTTCGCTGGTGCGCGCCTACGCCCAGATCCCCAAGGTGTTTTGCCAGCCCACGCTCCTCGGCCAGGTGCTGGTGAACCTCCTCTCCAACGCCGCCGACGCCGTGGCCGGGCGGCCGCACCCGCGCATCGCGCTCCGGCTTCGCCAGGAGGGCGCGTTCGCGGTGGTGGAAGTGGAGGACAACGGCCCGGGCGTTCCCGAGGAGCTTCACGAGCAGATCTTCCTGCCCTTCTTCAGCACCAAGGGCGACTCCGGCAACGGGCTGGGCCTCTGGATCTCCTCGGAGATCGCCCGCATCCACGGCGGCTCGCTCTCGGTGGAGAGCGGCTCCTTCGGCGGGGCGCTCTTCCGCCTGACGCTCCCCATCGACCCCCGCGAGACGCTGCGGGAGCCCGCGCCGCAGGCCGCCGCCCACGCCTGAGGGCGCTTCGGCTTCGTCGGGCCTTGCGCTCTTCCCGCTCCTGCTCCGCGAACGCCGTTCCGTCGGTACGCGGCCCGGGCGCGGGGCTCAGATCAATCCGTCGGAGCGCTTCCTCTCGCGGTCGAGCCGGTAGCGATCTCCCGCCGAGAGCACCTTCTTGCGCAGGCGCACGTTCTTGGGCGTGACCTCCACCAGCTCGTCCTCGTTGATCCACTCCAGCGCCTTCTCCAGCGACATGATGCGCGGCGGGCTGAGGATCACGTTCTCGTCGCGGGTTGCGGCGCGCACGTTGGTGAGCTTGCGGCCGCGGCAGACGTTCACGTCCAGGTCGGTGGGATGGGCGTGCTCGCCGCAGATCATCCCCTCGTAGACCGGCACTCCGGGGCCGTAGAAGAGCTCCCCGCGCTCCTGGATGTCGAAGAGCGCGTAGGCCACCGTCTCGCCCTCGCGGTCGGAGACGATGGCTCCGTTGGACCGCTTGGGCACCTTGCCGTGCCAGGGCTCGTACCCGTCGAACTGCGAGGACATGATGCCCTCGCCGCGGGTGATGGTGAGGAACTCGTTGCGGAAGCCGACCAGGCCCCGCGCGGGGATGCGGAAGGTGAGGCGCACCCGGTCCGAGCCGATGTTCTGCATCTCGGTCATGCGGCCCTTGCGCGGCCCCAGCCGCTCGGTGACCACGCCCACCGCGGTCTGCGGCACGTCGCAGACCATCAGCTCCATCGGCTCGTGCACCTGCCCGTTCACTTCCTTGGTGATCGGCTCGGGATTGGAGACGGTCAGCTCGTACCCCTCGCGGCGCATGGTCTCGACGATCACCGCGAGCTGCAGCTCGCCGCGGCCCACCACCTTGAACGAGTCGGGGCTCTCGGTGTCGTACACGCGGATGCTGACGTTGCGGTACGACTCGCGCTGCAGGCGCTCGCGCAGGTTGCGCGAGGTCACGTACTTGCCCTCGCGCCCCGCGAAAGGCCCGTCGTTCACCTTGAACACCATCGACATGGTGGGCTCGTCCACGTGGATGCGCTCGAGCGGGATGGGGTGCTCGGGGTCGGCGATGGTGTCGCCGATCGAGACCTCTTCCAGGCCGGCGAGGCAGATGATCTCGCCGGGCCCGGCCTCGGGAAGCTCCACCTTCTTCAGGCCTTCGAAGGCGTAGATCTTGGTCACCTTCCCCCTGGGCGTCGTGCCGTCTGCGCGGCACACCGCCACCGTCTGGCCCACCTCGATGCTGCCGCTGCTCAGGCGCCCGATGGCGAGCCGGCCCACGTAGTCGTCGTAGTCGAGATTCGCCACCAGCATCTGCAGCTTGTCGTGAGTCGATTCTGCCTTCTTCGGCGGCGGCACGGTTTCGAGGATGGCGTCGAGCAGCGGCTCCAGCGTGCGCGAGCGCGTGCCGGGCTCCTCTCCCGAATGCGGCGCGGCGCCGGGGGCGGCCGCCCTGCCCGCGGGAAGGTCGTCGAAGTCGCTCAGGCGCAAGGACGCGCGCCCTGCGCGGGCCACGCAGTAGATGACGGGAAACTCGATCTGGTGCTCGTTCGCGCCCAGGTCGATGAAGAGCGAATAGATGGCGTCGAGCACCTCGGCGGGCCTCGCGTCCTGCCGGTCGATCTTGTTGACGACCACCACCGCGGGCAGCCCGAGCGCGAGCGCCTTGCCGAGCACGAAGCGGGTCTGGGGAAGCGGGCCTTCCGCGGCGTCGACCAGGAGCAGGACTCCGTCCACCAGGCGCAGCCCCCGCTCCACCTCGCCGCCGAAGTCGGCGTGGCCCGGGGTGTCGACGATGTTGATCTTCACGCCCCGGTAGGTGACCGCCGTGTTCTTGGCCAGGATGGTGATGCCCTTCTCGCGCTCCAGGTCGTTGGAGTCCATCGCCCGCTCCTGCACCTGCTCGTTGGCGCGATAGGTGCCGGTCTGGCGGAAGAGGTAGTCCACCAGCGTCGTCTTTCCGTGGTCGACGTGGGCGACGATGGCGATGTTGCGGATCTGTTCGCGAGGCAGCATAGGGGCGCTCATTTATACTGGCCCCATGCCGCAGGTCCACGGACATCATCATCTCGCCATCCAGGTGAAGGATCTGGGCGCCGCAGAGCGCTTCTACGTCGAGGTGCTGGGGCTGCGAAAACTTCGCGCCTGGCCGTGGGAGGACGGGCGGCCCGGCGAGCGCTCCGTCTGGCTCTCGGTGGGCTCGGGTGAGGAGTTCCTGGCGCTGGAGGCCTGCGAGGCGGACCGTCCTCCCACCCCCTTCCGCGACCCCCACGGCGGCCTGCACCTGCTCGCGCTGCGCATCACCCCGGCGGAGCGCGCGCTCTGGGAGAAGAAGCTCGTTTCGCTGGGGATCGAGATCGTGCACCGCACGCGCTGGACGCTGTATTTGCGCGACCCGGAGGGAAACCGGATCGGGCTTTCCCACTTCCCCCACGAGGCGTAGGTTCAGGCCGCCATGGACGGGCTGCGCCCAGCTGCGCACGACGGCAAGCTCGTGCGGCGCCTGATCGACCAGGGCATCCGCGATTCGCGGGTGCTGGCCGCGTTCGCGCGCGTGCCGCGGCGGTTCTTCGTCCCGGAAGGGCTGCAGGACCTCTCGGAAGGCGACCACCCGCTGGAGATCGGCTACGGCCAGACCATCTCGCAGCCCTACATCGTCGCGGCCATGACCGAGGCGCTGGACCTCCAGGGCCACGAGCGCGTGCTGGAAATCGGCACCGGCAGCGGATACCAGACCGCGATCCTCTGCGAGCTCCTGCCGCTGGCGAATACGGTGCGGACCATCGAGATCGTGCCCGAGCTGGCCGCCCGGGCACAGCGGGTGCTGCGCGAGCTCGGCTACACCAACGTGGAGTTCCGCGTCGGCGACGGAGCCCTGGGCTGGCCCGAGGCGGCCCCCTACGACGCCATCCTGGTGGCAGCAGCCCCTGCCGAGGTGCCGGCGACGCTGGTCGAGCAGCTCGCGCCCGGCGGAAGGCTGGTGATCCCGGTCGGACCCGACCCCGACCACCAGGAGCTGCAGCTCTGGCGCAAGCTGCCGTCGTCCGGACTGCTCGAGCGCAGGGTGCTGATGAACGTGCGCTTCGTCCCGCTGACCGGAAGCGTGCCGTTGCATTGATCCGCCAATGAATCCGCATTGACCCCGTAGGCACGCCGCCACTGTGCGGCAGTGGACATTTCCATTCATTTCATCGGTTGTGCGCTCCTTGACCCTGCATGGAGACCCTCGCTAGCCTGCCCGCCTACTTTTCAGTGGGGCGGCAGCTCGCCCCGGGGGAGTCCCGACATGATGAGCTTCGGCAGGAAGACGGCGCTTCTTGGCGCCAGCATCTGCTTCATTTCCGCCGGCGCGTCCGCCGCGCCGGGCGCTCTGGGAGGGGGGCTTTCGCAGCTCGTCCAGCGTTGGGAGAACGGCGACCCCAACCTGTCGCAGGTCCTCGCGCTCCATCTGACCAGCCGGAGCGGCGACCCGCTCGTCAAACTCCACGTCGTCGACGGCGTGACGCCGGGCCAGGTCCTGCCTGAGCTGTCGGCCCTCGGCTTCCGCTTGACCGCGACCAGCACCCTCGACAGCCGGCTGGTCGAAGGATTCCTCCCGCTTTCGGCTGCCCGCGCCGCGGTGCGGATCCCCGGCGTCGAGAGCATCCGCAGCCAGTTCAGGCCGCACGCCAACGCCGGCCTCGCCCAGAGCCAGGCGGTGGCGCTGCAGAAGGCGGACCTCGCGCAGGCCAACGGCTTCACCGGCGCGGGCACCAGGCTCGGCGCGCTCTCCGACACGTTCGACAACTGCGCTCGCTGCCGCACCCACGCCGCGCAGGACGTGGCCAGCGGCGACCTGTCGCCGGTGACCGTGCTGCAGGAAGGGATCGACCCGGGCACCGACGAGGGCCGGGCCATGCTCCAGCTCGCCCACGACGTGGCGCCCGGAGCCCAGCTCGGGTTCGCCAGCGCCTTCAACGGCGAAGTCCAGTTCGCCGAGAACATCATGGGCCTGCGCACCGTCTTCGGCGCCGACGTGGTCGTCGACGACGTCATCTACTTCGACGAGCCCATGTTCTCCGACGGCATCGTCGCCCAGGCTGCCGACTTCGTGCACGACTCCGGCGGGGCCTACTTCTCCTCCGCGATGAACAACGGCATCGAGGCCTTCGAGTCCGACTACCGGGCGGTGAGCTTCGCCAGGGCCCAGGCGCTGGAGGCCGCCGGCGCGACCAACCTCAAGCTGGAGCAGATCCCGGCCAACCTGCGCCCGCTGAGCTTCCACAACTTCGGGTCGCGGTTCTCGCCGGCCATCAGCCAGCTCTTCACCACCGCAGGCGACAACATCATCGACTTCCAGTGGGACGAGCCCTTCAACCTCCACAAGGTGAAGACCGACTTCAACATCTTCATCTTCGACGCCAACGGGAACTGGCTCGATCCGATCACCGCGCCGACGGTCTTCTACACGACCGACGACAACCTCGCGACCGACCAGGCCATCGAGCTGGCCGAGGTCATTCCCTTCCCCGGCGAGATCCACGGCGGCGCCAACGCCAGCGACTATCAGTTCGTCATCGGCAAGATGAACGACGGTCCGGCGAACCACTTCAAGCACGTGGTGATCAATGGCCTGGCCCCGATGATCGGCGAGGGCGCCTCCTCCACCTGGGGACACGCGGCGGCCAGGGGGGCGGTGGGCGTGGCGGCGATGTTCTACGCCGTCACCAACTTCCCCGAGGACTTCAGCTCGCCCGGCCCGACCACCATCTTCTTCGACAAGGCCGGCAACCGGCTGCACCCGCCCGAGGTCCGGTTCAAGCCGGAGATGACGGCGGGCGACGGCGTGAACAACACCTTCTTCGGCGGTGACACCGAGGGCGACGGGTTCCCGAATTTCTTCGGAACCAGCGCCGCGGCCCCGGATGCCGCGGCCACTGCCGCGCTGGTGCTCCAGGCCGCGGGCGGGCCCGGCTCCCTGCGGGTGGACAAGCTGTACCAGGCGCTGCAGAAGACCGCCACGCCCGTCCCCCTTCCCAACGACCGCACCTGGTCGGCGGCGTTCTCCGGCCCGGTGGCCTTCACCGCCACAGGCGACTGGGTGCGCTGGAACCGCTACTTCGGCCTGACCGCGCTGCCGCTCAGCTCGCGCAGCATCGCCTCGGTGGCGCTGGATGTCAGCACCGCCGCCATGCCGATGACGTTCAGCCTCAACCCGAACCGCTTCCACGTGGGCCCGGCGAACGGCGTCTCGCGCGCGGACATGACCTTCACCATCAGCCCCGATCAGAAGGTGATGACCATCAACTTCGCGCCCGGCAGCTTCAGCGGCGGCGACTCGTTCCGGTTCGGCATGTCGGTGTTCCACCCGCTGGAAGGGACCACGCAGATCGATCCCGACCGCTTCCGCGGGGCGCGGATCGTCACCACGCTCGACAACGGCCAGACCTTCACCGGCACCGTCTTCGCGGCGCCGAGGGAGCGGGTCAACAACTTCACCGGCTTCGGCCTGGTGAACGCCGACGCCGCCACGCGCTCGGTCAGCGGCAAGCGCGGCGACGACTAGAGCACATCCCACAACTTCCAATCCCACAAGCGTAGTCGGCTCAGGGACTACGCCGGTGGTGTTGGACCTCGACGTCGTGAGACGCGTTCCAGCCCCGCGACGGCAGCAGGAGGCGCCACGCTCCCACCCGGAGCGTGGCGCTTTGTCTTTTTGGGGCAAGCGCCTGCGATGGTACGCTGCAATCTGCATGCGCTGCCCGGTCTGCGACACCGAAAATCCCGACGCCCAGGCCGAGTGCGGGTCCTGTGGCAAGGCGCTGCGCGAAAGGCAGGACGAAGGCCTTGCCCCGGCCCCTCCGCTGGAAGGGCTCTTGCCCACGGTGGAGGCCGACCGCGACCTGGCCGTCTCGCCGGAGATCGTGCCCGATCTCGAGCGCACCAGCATCGACCAGGACGCCGATGCGCCGCTGTCGTGGACGGCGGGGCCGCTCGCGCTGGAGCGGACCGCGCTCGCCGCCGACCCGGACGCGGTCTCCTCGTGGACGGGCGGGGTGGAGCTGGACCCGGGACGCGAGCGCGACGCGGAACCGCGCACGCCCGCTCCGCCGGAGACCGCCGTCTGCCCGTGGTGCGGCACGGCCTCGCTGGGCGCGGTGTGCGACGGCTGCGGGCAGCGCAAGTTGCGGTACAGCGTGGAGCCGGAGCGCGAGGCAGCGCGGATCGACGCGGGCGGGACGGTGAGCTGCCCCTCCTGCTTCGCGCGGGTCGCGGCGGACGCCCGCTGCAGCGATTGCGGCACGCCATTTCCTGTCCAAGAGCTCTGATTGACTGCCAACCTCGCCCGGAGTACAGCGCGCGCCATGCACGAGAACGGCGCCCTCGAGCAGGAGCTTTCCCGGCTCGCGGCCGCGTCGCGCGTGCGCAGGTCGGTGGACCTCTTCCTCCGCGCCGCCCTCGAAGGATTCGCCTGGGCGGTGCTGGCGGGCGTCTGCGGCAAGCTCGTCTGGGACTCGGCCCGTCCGCCGCTCTTCCTCTATCCGCTGGCGCTGCTCGATCTCCTGCTTCTCTGGGACGCGGTGCGGAGCTACTCCGGGGCTCGCACCAACCTGCGACGTGAGCTGCGGCTCGAGGCGCGCGTGCGCGAGCTCCGCGCCGCGCTGGGCATCGACCCGTGAACCCCGGACGCTTCATCGTCTTCGAAGGCCTGGACGGGGCCGGCACCACCACCCAGTCGCGGCTCCTTTCCGAGCGGCTGCAGAAGCAGGGGCGCACGGTCTTCCTCGCGCACCAGCCCAGCGAAGGGCCGGTGGGGCTCCTCATCCGGCAGATCCTCGCAGGCCGCGCCGCCACCACCCAGGCCGACGGCAAGCTGGGCATGGTGGACGAGCGGGTGATGGCGCTGCTCTTCGCCGCCGACCGGCTCGACCACCTGGGCGCGCAGATCGAGCCTCGCCTCGCGCGGGGCGAGGACGTGATCCTCGACCGCTACACGCTCTCCTCGCTCGCCTACCAGGGCGCCACCGTCTCGCACGAGTTCATCACCCAGGCCAACCGCTTCGCGCGGCGGCCCGACCTCACGCTCTTCCTCTACGTGCCTGCGGCGGTGGCGCTGGAGCGGGTGCGCAGCCGCGGCGCCCGGCTGGAGCGGTACGAGACCGCGCAGCAGCTCGCCACCATCGAGCGCGAGTATTCGCGCCTGGTGGGCACGCTGGCCTCGGTGGTCTCGGTGGACGGAACGCGGCCCATCCCCGAAGTGGCCGATCTCTGCGCGGCCGCGCTCCAGCAGCAGCTCGGGTGACGGCATGCCCATCGACTCCACCCGCCTGGAAGAGCTCCAGATCGTCCGGAGGATCCGGGACACGGTGCGGCGCTGGTGGGGCATCGAGCTCTCCTTCACCGACCCGCGCGGCAGGGTGCTGGACCAGGGAAAGGGCATCATCATCCCGCCGCAGAACCGCATCTGCACCGCCTGCCTGGGCGACAGGGAAGGCCTGCGCCGCTGCAACCAGAGCATCGAGAAGGCCGTGACCCGCCTGCGCAGCGGCACCGAGCTGCTCGGGCCCTGCCACATGGGCCTGGAGATCGTGGGCACGCCCATTTCCTATGGCGGCGACCGGCAGGGGTCGCTCTTCGCCTGCGGCTTTCTGGTCAGCGAGAAGGCGGCGCGGGCGCGCGACCGCGCGCTGGAGACGGTGAAGGCGCTCTCGCTGCCGGTGGTGGATCCGGAAGGGGCCTTCGAGAGCATCCAGCGCATCGAGGCGCGCGAGGTGCCGCGCCTCGCCGATCTGATGGACACCACCGTGCAGGAGATCGACGCCTATCACGCCGCGGTGGCGCTGCGGGAGAAGCGCATCAGCGACCTGCAGGACGAGCTGGTGGGGCGCTACCGGTTCGCCGACATCATCGGCAAGAGCGAGCCCATGCGCAGGCTCTACGCGCTGCTCGACAAGCTGGTGGGGAGCGACGTGACCGTGCTGGTGCACGGCGAGAACGGCACCGGCAAGGAGCTGATCGCCCGCGCGCTGCACTTCAGCGGCCCGCGCAGGCACAAGCAGTTCGTGGCGCAGAACTGCTCGGCGCTCAACGACCAGCTCCTCGAGTCCGAGCTGTTCGGCCACGTGAAGGGCTCGTTCACCGGCGCCACCCGCGACAAGCCCGGTCTCTTCAAGGTAGCCGACGGTGGCACCTTCTTCCTCGACGAAGTGGCGGACATGAGCCCCGCCATGCAGGTGAAGCTCCTGCGCGTGCTCCAGGAAGGCACCTTCGTCCCGGTGGGCGGCACCCGGCCGGAGAAGGTGGACGTTCGCATCATCGCCGCCTCCAACAAGGGGCTGCGCGAGGCGGTGCAGCGGCGCGAGTTCCGCGAGGACCTCTTCTACCGCCTCCACGTGGTGGCGCTGGAGGTGCCTCCGCTGCGCGAGCGGCTGGAAGACCTGCCAGTGCTGGTGGAGCACTTCCTCGAGGCGCTGGCGCAGCGCACCGGCGGCGCGCGCAAGCGGCTGCACCCCGATCTGATGGCGGAGTTCTACGAATGGCACTGGCCGGGCAACGTGCGCGAGCTGGAGAACGAGATCGAGCGCCTCTGCGTGCTGGCGGGCGACGCCGAGGTGATCCCGCCCGAGCTGCGCGCGCCGCACGCGGCCCGCGCGCCGGGAACGGCGGCGCACCTCGCCGCGCTGGTGCAGAAGGGCCTGGGCAGCGACCTCGCCACCGCGGTGGCCGCGCTGGAGAAGGAGCTGATCGAGAGCGGCCTGCGCGAGACCCGGGGCAACCGCAGCAGGCTCGCCGAGCGGCTGGGCGTCTCCCGCACCACGCTGATCAAGAAGATCCGCGACTACGGAATCGTCGAATGAGCACCGCCGCCATCCTCGTCATCGGCAACGAGATCCTCTCCGCCAAGGTGCAGGACGAGAACGGGCCCTTCCTCGCCCGCGAGCTCCGCGCCCTGGGCGTCGAGCTGCGCCGCATCGAGACGGTCCCCGACGAGGTGCCGCTGATCGTCGATGCGCTGCGGCGCTGCCTCTCCTCGGCGCAGTGGGTCTTCACCAGCGGCGGCATCGGCCCCACCCACGACGACGTGACCATCGCCGCAGTGGCGCAGGCGTTCGGCCGCGGCGTGGTGCACGACCCCCGCACGCTGGAACTGCTCCACGCCCGCCTGGGCCCCTCGCTCAAGCCGGCGCTGCGGCGGCTGGCGGAAGTGCCGGAGGGCGCGCGGGTCGAGTTCCACGAGGGCTTCCTCTTCCCGGTGATCTCGCTCGAGAACGTGGTCATCCTGCCGGGCGTGCCTTCGCTGCTGCGCGAAGGCTTCCTCCGCATCCGCGACCGCTTCCGGGTGGCGCCCATCTTCTCGCGCGCGCTCTACTTCAAGGTCGGCGAGGGCACCCTGGCCGAGCACCTGGACGCGGTGGTGGCCGCTTTCCCCGCGGTGGCGGTGGGCAGCTACCCGCGATTCGACGAAGCTCCCTACCGCGTGAAGGTCACCTTCGACGGACGCGACGAGGCCGGAGTGCGCGCCGCCTGCGACCTGCTCAAGGCCCGCTTCCCGCCGGAGGTCATCGTCCGGGAGGAGTAGGCGCCCCCGGCCGCGTCGCTACCTGCAGCGCGCTTCGAGGAAGGCGTCGCTGACGGCGAAGCGCGCCAGCCGCGAGACCTCCGGCTTCTCCAGGCCGCCCTGCGCCTCGGCGGAGACGATGCCCAGCGCCGCCGCGGGATCGGCGCAGACGAGCAGGCCGGCGCGCTCGGCGCTCTCGCGGATGCCGAGGGCCAGCGCCTCCCAGTCGGTCTCCGCCGCGGCGGCGCGCGCTGCGGGTTCCGCGAGCCGCGCCCGCGCCTCCGGGCCGACGTGCCGCGCCAGCGTCTCCGCCAGGGCCGCGTCTCCGCGAGGAAGCTGCGAGAAGTCGGTGCCGTGCGGCGCCGCCAGCCGGATCAGCTCGCCGGTCATGGTGGCGAGGCGCGGGGCGGAGAGCGCCGCGAGCATGTGCGTTCCCCGGCGGACGTGCGCAAGCGCGCGGGCATAGAGGAAGCGCTGCTGCCGCGGGGAGAAGCGCCTGGGCACCTCGGCGCCGACCAGCAGTCCCGCGCGCTCGCCCGCCACGGGCGCGACGATGCCCGGCTCGCCGCGCGCGAGGAAGATCTGCGGCTCGGGGATTCCCAGGGAGCGCGCCAGCGCCGCCACCACGCGGCGCACCGGGTTGTCGCCCTTCACCAGGGCACCCCTGCCGGCGCCCATCCCGGTGGGCAGCGCCGTGGCGAGCTCCGCCGCGGCGGCCTGGAGCAGCTCGCGCGCGGGCCCTTCGTCGCCCTCCGCGCGCAGCGGCGCGCCGTCGGCGAGCAGCGGCAGCTCCAGGGGCGGCGGCTTCTTCGATTCCGCCTCGTAGATCGCGCGCTCGTCGGGGGTGTCGAGGCCGAGGGCCGACAGTGTGGCCGCGGCGCAGAAGGCGGCGTCGCCCTGCTGCCCGGCGAGGAACAGCTTGACCAGCGCGTGCAGCGGCTCGGGAGCGGACGAGAGCCGCAGCCAGGCGCGCTGCGCGGAGATGGCCTCCCCGGGCGAGCCGGACTCCGACATCGCGCGCAGGGCCGCGGCGTCGTGCGGATCGTGGCGGAGCACGCGCCGGTAGGCCTGCAGCGCTTCGTCCCGCTGCCCCAGGGAGAGATGGCGCGCGGCGGCCGCGGAGCTCCACTCCGCGAGCTGCGCGTCGGTGGGCGCGGGATTGCCCGCGGCGGGGAAGACCTCGAGCAGCCGCCGGTAGACGCGCACGCCGTCCTCCGGCGCGAGCGACTGCGCTCCCGGAGCGAGCTGGAGCAGGAGCCCGGCGGGGAGCGCGTCCAGCGTGGGCGCGAGGAGCGCGAGCGCCTTTCCGGGTTCGCCCAGGTCGGCGTAGAGGCGGCCGAGCCGCGGCGTCCAGCCCGCTGCCCGCGCGTCGCCGGGAAGGAGCTCGAGCAGCTTCTGCAGCGCCTCGGCGGCTTCCGCCCGCCGGTCCGCCGCCTCGGCGGCGTCGGCGCGCAGCTCCAGCGCGGCCACGTTCTGCGGGTCCCGCGAGAGCGCCCTGCCGGCGGCGAAGAAGGCCGCGGGAGCATCGTTCAGCTCCTGCAGCTCGAGCGAGGCGGCCTGCGTCCAGGCGGCTGCCCCGGCCTTGTCGTCGGCGTGGGCGTGCCCGACCTTCTCGTAGATGGCGGAGAGCGCGCGGGGGGCGTCGTCTCCGAGCATGCCGCGAAGCCTGCCCGCCGCCTCTCGATCGCCGGGGTCCGCGTGCAGCGCCGCGGCCAGGCGCTCCACCTCGTCGTTGCTGCTGCCCAGGTGCTCGACGAGGAGCGCCGCCTCCACCATGGCGCCCGCATCGTGGGCCAGGGCGGCCTCGCGCGAGAGCAGGCGCATCACCTCTTCGCGATCGCCCCGGGTCTCGGCGATGCGGCGCAATCCCCTGAGCGCGAGCAGCGAGTCCGGGTCGCTGGCCAGGGCCTCTCCGTAGGCCGCGGACGCCTCGTCCATCCGCCCCAGGCCGGCGAGGATCTGCGCCCGCTCCAGCGAGAGGGCGGCGCGGGTCTGCGCATCAGCCGACGAGCAGCGCAGCGCGAGGTGCTCCGCCAGCTCGCTCCGCTTGCCGGCGGCGCGCAGCGCCTGCTCCAGGCCGTCCTGGGAGCTCCTGTCCTGCGGGTCGAGCGCCACCGCGCGCCGCCAGGCGGCCACGGCTCCGTCGCGATCGCCCCCGGCGAGCAGGTCGCCGGCCGACTCCGCCCAGAAGAGCGCCGCGGGGCGCGGATCGCCGCAGCGTGAGGCGAGCTGGGAACGGAGCTCCGCGCGCTCCTTGCGCGCATCCGCTGCATCGCCGAGCAGCGCCACCAGCTCGGACGCGGCGCCAACGTCGCCCGGCAGGTCCGAAAGCAGCGCGCGCAGGAGCGAGGCGGCTTTTTCCGGCTGCCCTCCCCGGTGGGCGTACAGCGAGGCGGCGGTCCGGCGCGCCTCGTTGCGCTCTGCGGGCTCGGGGGAGATCCGCGCCAGCTCCTCGCAGGCGCCGGCCGCCTCGACCGGCGAGCCCGTCCAGGCGAGCAGGCGCGCGAGCTGCGCCCGGGCGAAGGGCGACTCCGGCTGGGCCTCTGCCGCGAACCGGACCAGCTCCGCCGCGCGCTTCATGTCGCCCACCTGCCATTCGGCGACGTCCGCGGCGCGGAGGTACGCGTCGGCGCGGGCTTGCGCCTCCGGCAGCGCCTCCGCGATCCGCACCAGGACCGCCAGCGCCGCGGCGTGGTCGCCCCGACCCAGCTGCAGGCGCGCGAGCCTGCGCAGCACGGCCAGATCGACGCCGGCGATGGCCAGCGCCTGGGCGCAGGCTTGCACCGCCTCGTCGGCGCGGCCTTCCGCTTCCAGCAGCGCCGCGCGCTCGGCGTGCAGCCCGGCGGCGCGCTCCGGCGTAGCTTGCCGCGCCTCGTCGCCGAGCAGGTCGATGCGCTCGGACGCCGGCAGCGAGGCGAGCGAGAGCAGGGCCGTGCGCGCCGCCGCGGAGGCAGGCTCCATTCCCCGCGCCTTGCGCAGCAGCGCGGCTGCGCGTGCCTCGTCGCCGGCCGCGCGCGACAGCTCGCTCGCCTCCACCAGGAGATCGGCGGCATCCGCGCCGCTGGACGACTCCGCCCGCGCCTCCAGCGCCTGCGAGAGCTGCCCGAAGTTGCCCGCCCTGAACGCCAGCGTGGACCAGGTCTCCAGCCAGCGGGGGCTGGAGAGCCCCCGCGCCATCCCGGCAGCGCGCTCCGCCAGCGCTGCGGCGCGGTCGCCCGCGGAGTCCGCGAGTAGCGTCGCTGCCCGCGCCAGCGCCTCGGCGCCCGCCCCGCGAGGGAGATGCGGAGCCGCCTGCTCCAGCGCCTCCGCGAGCTCCTGCGCCCGCCCCAATGGCGGCAGCGTCCGGGTCAGCACCCGCACCGCCGCGGGGTCCCAGGGCACGAGCGCGAGCGCGCGCTGCGCGAGCGAGGCCGCTCCTTCGCGGTTTCCCGCCCGCTCGTGCCACAGCGCCGCCTCGAGGTAGTGGGCGGCGGCTTCCCGCGGAGCGTGCCCCTGGACGGATTCGCCCAGCGCCAGGAACCTGTCGCCGGCGCCGGCGGGATCCCGCTGGGCCAGCAGGCGCGCGTGCTGCGCGATGGCCGCGGCGTCGCCGGGATCGTGCGAAAGCGCCTCTCCGAGAAGCTGCTCCTTCTCCATCGGATCCTGGAGCAGGAGGGCGGCGCTCACCTCGAGATGCGCGCGCTCGCCCGGCTCGGTTGCGGCCTGGGCGCGCTGCCTCAGGATGGCGGGAAGATCGGCCGACTCCTGCCGCTCGGCCAGCTCGCCGCGCAGCGAAAGCAGGGCGCGATCGTCGCGGTGGCGCTCGAGCGCGGCCGTCACTTCGGCCAGCCCTTCCTGCACGCGCCCCAGCCGCCAGGCGAGCACGGCGGCAACCACCGCGCGGTCAGCGGCGCTGCCCGTCCGCTCCGCCCGCTCGCGGCAGAGGCGAACCACGGTTTCCCAGTCGTTGCCCGCGCGCGCCCTCTCGACGATGCCGAGGAAGGCCAGCGGATCGGCAGGATCGGCCTGATGGAGCCTGGCCAGCGCGTCGTCACCCTGGACGTCCGGAGCGACAGCCGAGGCCGGCGCCTCCAAGACTACCGCGCGTCGCAGGTGTTGCGCCTGCCAGATCGGATCGGAGGCCGCGGCGGCGGCGCGCAGGAGCAATCCTGCGGCAGCGGGCCGGTCACCGTCGTGCTCTGCTGCGCGCGCGGCAGCATCGAGCAGGCGGAGGTGATCCGGCGCGAGGGCGAGCGCCTCCTCGAGGAGCTGCCTCGCCTCGGCGGTGCGGCCCAGGCGCTGCAGCATCTCCACCTGCGCGAGCAGGGAGTCGGCGCGGGCGCCGGCCTCGTCGAGCAGCGCCGCCTCGCGGCGGTGCAGGGCGAGCGCCTTGTCGTGCTTGCCGGCGCCGGCGAAGAGGCGCCGCGCCGATTCCAGGTTGGGTCGGTACGCAGGGTCGAGGACGAAGGCGTTCTGGTGGCAGATCGCCGCGCTCCTGATGTCGCCGAGCTCCTCCGCGTAGAGGCGTCCCATCGCCCAGTGCACCTGCGCCGCGGCGGCGGTGTTGCCCAGCGCGCGCGCCTCTGCTTCGAGCTCCGCGAGCCGCTCGCTCGCGGCCTGCACCTCGGCGTCGGTGGGGTCGCGCTGCGAAAGAGGGGCCGCGAATTCCTGCGTGATCATGCGCCCGAGCGTAGCAGAGGCTCGCGAGTCAGGTCTTGGCCTGGAAGAGGCCGATCCGGCCCGGCCGGCGGCGAGGTCCAGGTTTCTGGAAACCGCATGAGGGTGCGGGTGGTCAGGTATGCCCCCCGGGGTCCGAATCCCGGGCTGAGCCCGCCTGGCTCAGCCTGGTCCGGCCGCGGCCCGCGCCGCGGCTTCGATCTCCGGAAGCAGCTCGCGGACCGCGGCGATGTCCCGATGCAGCTCGCGGTCCTCGTCCATGTGCGGCACGCGGCTCCGGATCACCTCCAGCGCCGCCGCCGCTCCCACGCCGGCCCGCAGCGGCTTGCGCAGATCGAGCGCCTGCGCCGCCACCAGAAGCTCGATGGCCAGTCCGGTTGCGGCATTCTCGACCGCGGTGCGCGCCTTGAGCGCCGCCGTCATCCCCATGCTGACGTGGTCTTCCCGTCCCGCCGACGAGGGAATGGTGTCGACGCAGGCGGGATGCGAGAGGAGCTTGGTCTCCGCCGCCAGCGCCGCCGCCGTCACCTGCGCGATCATGAACCCGGAGTTGAGCCCGGAGTTGCGCGCGAGGAAGGGCGGCAGCCCGCTCAACGACGGATTCACCAGCTGCTCCACCCGCCGCTCGGAGATGGTCTGGAGCTGCGCGCAGGCGATGGCGAGCAGGTCGAGCGCCTGCGAGACGGGCTGCCCGTGGAAGTTGCCGCCGCTCACGATGGCGCCGGCCTCCACGTCGTCGAGGCCCTCGGCGAAGACCAGCGGGTTGTCGGTGGCTGCGTTCGCCTCGATGGCCAGCGTGCGCCGCGCGAAGGAGAGGGCGTCGCGCGCGGCCCCGTGGACCTGGGGAGCGCAGCGCAGGCTGTAGGGGTCCTGCACCTTCTGGCAGTGCTCGTCCTGGTGGGAGGCGTTGATCTGGCTGCGCGCGAGCAGGTTGCGCAGGTGCGAGGCCACCTGCGCCTGGCCCTGGTGACCGCGGATCCGGTGGATGGCGGAGAGGAACGGCTTGTGCGAGCCGAGAAGCCCTTCCACCGTCATCGCCGCCGCGATGTCGGCGATGCGCGCGCACCGCTCCGCGTCCAGCAGCGCGAGCACGCCCACCGCCTGCATCGCCTGGGTGCCGTTGACCAGGGCGAGACCCTCCTTCGCCTCCAGCACCACCGGCGAAAGGCCGGCGCCCGCCAGCGCCGCGCGCCCCGGCATCCGCTCGCCGGCGAAGAACGCCTCGCCCTCGCCGATCAGCACCAGCGCGAGGTGCGCCAGCGGAGCCAGGTCTCCGCTCGCCCCCACCGACCCCTTCTCCGGGATGACCGGGATCACGTCGCGCGCCAGCATCTGGACGAGCAGGTCCAGGGTGCTCTCGCGGATCCCCGAATACCCGCCCGAGAGGACGTTGGCGCGCAGGAGCATGAGCGCCCGCGCCTCCGGCAAGGGCAGCGGCGCCCCGGCGCCGGCGGCGTGCGAGAGGATGAGGTTGCGCTGCAGCTTGCGCAGCTCTCCTTTGGGAATGGAGACCTCCGCCAGCGTGCCGAATCCGGTGTTGATGCCGTAGGCGGGCGCGTCGCCCTCCGCGATGCGCTCCACCAGCCGCCGCGCCGCGCGCACCCGCTCGCGCGCGTGCGGGGCCACCTCCACCTGCGCGCCGCCGCGCGCGGCCGCGCCCACTTCCTCGAGGGTGAGCCTGTCTCCGGAGAGGACGATGCGCATGGGCGCGATCTACACCATTTACGACCCGGCGCCCCTCCACTATATGTTCGCCACCGATGCTCATCGTGCAGAAGTACGGCGGCACCTCCGTGGGCGACGTGGACCGCATCCGCAACGTGGCCCGCCGCGCGCTGGCGGCGCGCAAGGAGGGTCACGACGTGGTGGTGGTGGTGTCGGCCATGGCCGGCGAGACCAACCGCCTTCTCAAGCTCACCGGCGAGATCTCCAGGCGCCCCAGCCAGCGCGAGCAGGACGTGGTGGTGGCCACCGGCGAGCAGGTGACGGTGGGCCTGCTCGCGCTCGCCATCCAGGAGAACCGGGGAAAGGCGCGCAGCTTTCTCGGACATCAAGTGCGCATCCTCACCGACTCCGCCTTCGCCAACGCCCGCATCCGCAGCATCGACGACGAGCGGCTGCGCGAGAGCCTGAAGAAGAAGGAGATCGCCGTCGTCGCCGGCTTCCAGGGCATCGACGAGCACGGCAACATCACCACGCTGGGGCGGGGCGGGTCGGACACCACCGCCGTGGCGCTGGCGGCGGCGCTGCACGCCGACGCCTGCGAGATCTACACCGACGTGGACGGCGTCTACACCACCGACCCGCGCATCTGCGACCGGGCCCGCAAGCTCCACCGCATCTCCTACGAGGAGATGCTCGAGCTGTCGTCGCTGGGCTCCAAGGTCCTGCAGATCCGCAGCGTCGAGTTCGCCATGAAGTACAAGGTGCCGCTCTGGGTGAAGTCGAGCTTCACCGACGATCCGGGCACGCTGGTCACCGAGGAGGACGAGGCCATGGAGAACGTCTTGGTCAGCGGAATCGCGCTCACCCGCGACGAGTCGCGGTTCGTGATCCGCGGCGTTCCCGACAAGCCCGGAATCGCGGCCCGGGTGTTCGGGGCGCTGGCGGAGCAGGACATCGTGGTGGACGTCATCGTCCAGACCCCCGCCAAGGAGGACGGCCGCACCGACATGGCCTTCACGGTGGGACGGCTGGACGTGGAGAAGACCCACGACCTGGTGCGCAAGCTCGGCAAGCAGATCGGCGCCGGCAAGGTGGACCACGAGGAGGGCATCGCCAAGGTGAGCATCGTCGGCGTGGGCATGCGCAACCACGCGGGCGTCGCGGCGAAGATGTTCCAGGTGCTGGCGGAGGAGGGCGTGAACATCCGCGTGATCAGCACCTCGGAGATCAAGATCTCCTGCATCATCGACGAGAAGTACTCCGAGCTGGCGGTGCGGGCGCTGCACACGGCGTTCGGGCTGGACAAGACCGACACCGCCAAGAGCTGAGGCGGTGCGCGTCCGCTGCCAGAGCTGCCAGGCGCTGTTCTGGATCCAGGAGGGCATCTCCGCGCCGGGCGCGCCCTTTCCGGTCAAGTGCGGGCGGTGCCTGTCGGTGTTCGAGGCGGTGGCGGTGGCGCGCACGCCGCCCCCGCCGCCCGCCGACGCGTACGAGCGCGCGCCGCAGGCCGGCGAGGACGCAGCGGCCGCGGTGGAGCTCCTGGCGGCGCCGCAGCCAGCCATGCCAGCTGGAGAGGCCGCCGCCCCGCCCGAGGCAGCATCGGATCGCAGCCGCTGGCTGCGCTGGACGGCCGTCCTCACCGGCGCGGCGGTGCTGGCGGCGGCGGGGGTGGCCATCTACGGGCGCGTCGCCACCCTGCCGCGCGAGGTGTCGCAAAGGGTTGCGCAGGGGCGCGAGCGGATGCTGCGCGACGACGCCCGCAGCCTCGACGAGGCGGCCCGGCTGTTCACCGACGCGGTGCGCATCGCGCCGGGAGCGGCGACGCCGGAGGCCGAGCGCGCCTTCGCGCTGCTCCTGCAGGCCGCGGCGCACAGGGACCTGGCCGACCGCGTGCCTCCACCCGAGCGGGACGACGAGGCGCGCCTCGGCGCCCGCCTGCTCCAGCAGGGCACGGCGGCGGCGAAGCAGGCGTACTCGGAGAACCCGCGCGATGCCGCCGCGGTGCGTGCGCTGGCGCTCTCCGAGGCGCTGGCTGGCGACGCCACCCACGCCGGCGAGCACGCGGCGCAGGCGCGGCTGCTCTCGCCCGACGATCCCTGGACGCTGTACGCGCAGGCCGCCGCGGCGAAGGCGGGCAAGGCCACCGACCGGGCGCTGGACGCGCTCAGCCGCCTGGGCGCGGCGCAGCCGAAGCTGCTGCGCGCGCAGGTGGACCTGGCGGCGATGCTCGCCGACCGGGGCGACGCCGTCGCGGCACGGGAGATCCTGCGCAAGGTGCTGGAGGCGAACGCCCAGCACGAGCGCGCCCGCAGGATCCTGCGCCTCCTGCCGCCGGCGCCCTGACCGCTCGCCTTCCGGGGCGCGGCGTTTGCATCCGTAGGCACCCCGGGGACCCGGGTGGGAAACGCCGTACCCAATCGGCGCCGCCGGCGGCCGCGCCTTCCTTCGGGAGTGGAAGGCACACGGCTTGCTCGGTTGCAGCCGCATGCTCGCCATCCTCTTCTGGCTCGCAGCCGGCTGCATCCTGCATACCTACGTGATCTACCCGCTGCTGCTCATCGGGCTGGACGCCGTCGGCCAGGCGCGCGGGGCCTGGGGTTACCTGGGCGGCAACGAGCGCCGCCGGCCGCCCGCGCAGGTGGGGCTGCCGTTCGTCTCGGTGCTGATCGCCGCCTACAACGAGCAGGACTGCATCGCGCACCGCATCGACAACCTGCTCTCCCAGGACTACCCGCCGGACAAGCTGGAGATCCTGGTGGGCTCCGACGCCTCCACCGACGACACCGACGCCATCGTGCAGCGCTACGCGGCGCGCGGGGTGAGGCTCTCTCGCGCCGAGCGCTGCGGCAAGGCGGGCGTGCTCAGCCGGCTCGTGTCGATGGCCAGGGGGGACGTCCTGGTGATGACCGACGCGAACACCGAATTCGAGCGCGACGCCGTGCGCCTGCTGGTGCAGCCGCTGCGCGACCAGGGCACGGGGCTGGTCTGCGGGCGCCTGCGCCTGCACTCGCCCGCGGGCGCGCCGGTGGCCGAGAGCGCCTACTGGAAGCTGGAGAGCCTGCTCAAGCTCTACGAGTCGCGGCGCGGCTGCGTCATGGGCGCGAACGGCGGGATCTACGCCGTGCGCAAGGACCTCTTCGCGCCGCTTCCCGCCGGCACCGTGGTGGACGATTTCGTCGCGGCGCTGCGGGTCCTCGAGGTGGGCAGCAAGGTGGCCTACGAGCCCGAGGCGGTGGCGCACGAGGAGGCGGCGCCGGATCATTCGGGCGAGTACCGGCGGCGCGTGCGCATCGCCGCGGGCTGCTTCCGCGCGCTCTCGCAGCACCGGCACCTGCTCTCGCCGCGGCACGGCTTCACCGCTTTCGCGCTCTGGTCGCACAAGGTGCTGCGCTGGTTCGTTCCCCACGCCATGGTGGTGGCGTTCGCCGCCAACCTCTTCCTCGCGCGGGGAAGCGCCTTCTTCACCCTCACGCTGCTCGCGCAGTGCGCCGGCTACGCGCTCGCCGCGCTGAGCCTGCTCGGCACCACGCCGCGCCACGTGCGCACAGTGGCGGACGCGGCAGCGCACTTCGTGGAGATGAACGCCGCGCTCCTGGTGGGCTTCGTCAGGTACAGCCGCGGGGCGCAGGGCCAGACCTGGACCCGCACCCCGCGCATGCCGCGGGCCGCGTAAGAGGAGCTACTGCCTGCAGGTCGGCGCGCAGGCGATGGCGCCGGACGGCAGGGCCGTGCAGAGGCCGTTGACGCTGTGCTCGCCGAAGGTGAACGAGCAGACCGCGCCGGCGGCCTGGTTGAGGCAGGCGCCGAGCGCAGCCTGAACCGCGCCGTGGTCGCCGTGCTCGGGGCCGTGCTCGCCGTCCTCGGGCATCATGCTCCGCCCCGGAATGCAGGCGAGCACGTCGCCGCCGTCCGCGGGCAAGAGCGTGCAGGTGCCGGTCATGAAGTCGTCGTCGTCGGGGCCCGCATCGCCCGCGTCGCGGTCGCCGGCCTCGTCGGCCACGCTCATGAGGTCGCGCTCGGGGATGGGGAACCGGCAGGAAGCGCCTGCGTCCAGGCCTTCGCAGGCGGCGGTGGCCACGCCCACCGGGGTGATGTGCTGGTCGCCGGCGTCGGCCTCGGCGTCGTCGTCTCCGCCGCCGCAGACCAGCCTGCCGTTGCCGGTGGCGTGGCAGACGCCGGTCCGGGTGTGGTCGTCGTCGGCGACCGTGCAGGTGGCGCCCGCGTCCAGGCTGGCGCAGGCGGCAAACGGCGGCGGCTGCCCGGGCAGGCAATTCACTCCGCCGTCGGCCAGCTCGGCGGCAAGCTGTGAGTCGAGGGCCGTTCCATCCGCCCCGTTGAAGGGACGCGCGGAACAGGCGGCAAGTGCGAGGGACAGGAAGAAGAGGGCGCTCGAACGCATGGCAGGCCTCCTGGGTGGCGGAGGGAATAGGAGCCTGCCGCCTGCTTTGCAAGCGACGATTGTCAGGGCGAAAATTTACTGTAGTTGAACGTGCAGCGAGGTGCCGCGAGGTAAGAAAAAGCCCGCCAGTCTCACGTCTGGCGGGCCAAGTGGTGACCCCAACGGGATTCGAACCCATGTTTGAGGCGTGAGAGGCCTCCGTCCTAGGCCACTAGACGATGGGGCCGCCTTTCCTTCGGGCGAATTCAGGGATTTTACGGCAATTCCGAAACGCCTCAAGCCTCGTTGACGGGGGCTTGTCGCTTCGTTGCTCCGTCTTGTCAACCCGATCCTCGCCCTTGACCGCCCGGACCGTTCCCGGCGCAAGATGGACCGTGGAGCAGAACCTGACCCGCGGCTTCCCGCCCACGCGGCACTCCGCCGTCGCGGCGGTGCGGAGCGGGGACGAGGCCGAGCGGGCCCGCGGTCTGTCCACCCTGTCGTCGATCTACTGGCGGCCCGTCTACAGCTACCTGCGGCTGCGCTGGCATCGGCCGCACGAGGAAGCGGCCGACCTCACCCAGGAGTTCTTCGCCGAGCTGGTGGAGAAGGACCTGCTCACGGCGTTCGACCCGCGCCGCGCGCGGCTGCGCACCTGGCTGCGGGTGTGCATCGACGCGACCGTGGCCAACCACGACAAGGCGGCGTCGCGGCAGAAGCGAGGCGGCGGCGCGGCGCTCCTGCGCTTCGACTTCGACGGAGCGCGCGCGGAGGTGGAGCAACTCTCCGGCGCCGCCGATTCGCCCGAGGCGCTCTTCGAGAAGGAGTGGGCGCGCGCGGTGTTCCAGCGCGCGCTGTCTCGCCTGCAGGACGAGTGCGCCGCGGCGGGAAAGGCGCAGCACTACCTGCTCCTCGAGCAGTACGATCTCGCGGATCCGCGGCCCACGTACCAGGAGCTGGCCGATCGCCTCGGCATTGCCGTGACCGACGTCACCAACCGGCTGTTCCGCGTTCGCCGCGAGCTGCGGCGCGTGGTGCTGGACGTGCTTCGGGAGCTGGCGGCAAGCGACGAGGAGTTTCGCGAGCAGGCCGCCGCGCTGCTCGGGGAATGACCCGCGTGCCCCGGCTCGACGATCGCGCCGTCTCCCGCCTGCGCGCAGCGCTGCGCGAGCCCGACCTCTCCGGGACGAAGTACCGGCTGGCCGGCGTGGCGGGCAAGGGCGGCATGGGCACCGTCTACGTGGTCGAGGACGCGGACCTGCGCCGCAGGGTCGCGCTCAAGGTGCTCGACCTTCCCGATCCCGGTCTCGAGGCGCGCCTGCGGCGCGAGGCGCAGGTCCTTGCCCGGCTGGAGCACCCGGGCATCGTTCCGGTCCACGAGGTCGGCGTCCTTCCCGACGGGCGCACCTTCTACACCATGAAGCTCGTGGAGGGCGCCCGGCTCGATCGGTACCTGGACGCCGCCGCCCCTCTGGCCGAGCGGCTGCGGCTCTTCCTGCGCATCGCCGAGGCGGTGGCCTTCGCGCACGCCAGGGGTGTCGTGCACCGCGACCTGAAGCCCGAGAACGTGATGGTGGGACCCTTCGGCGAGGTGCTGGTGATGGATTGGGGGCTCGCCAGGGTCCTGGCGGAGACGTCGGAGACGCCGCCGCGGCGGACCACCGGGGAGAGCGCCGTGCTCGGTACCCCCGGGTTCATGTCGCCGGAACAGCGGGCGGGCGCGAGCGCGAGCGCCGACGAGCGCGCCGACGTGTACTCGCTCGGCGCCCTCTTGCGCTGGATGGCCGGCGCAGGCTCTCCCGCGGCGCTGATGGCCATCTGCCGGAGGGCGACGGCGGAGGACCGCGAAGATCGCTACCCGGACGTTCCCTCGCTGGCCGCCGACGTGACGCGCTTCGTCGACGGAGCCGCGGTGTCGGCCCATCCCGAGGGCGTGCTGCAGCGGGGGATGCGGGTGGCGAGGCGGCATCGCGTCGCCCTGGGCGTCATGCTCGCCTATCTCGCAGGCCGCGCCCTGATCCTGCTCTTCACCGGCCGGTGAAAGGAATCCGGCCCGGCGGACAATGGAAGGGACAGGGCGCATCCGCGCCCCAAGGAGCTGACCAATGAACCGCATCCTGATCGGGATCCTGGTGGGAGGGGCGCTCGGCATCCTCGACGGCCTCACGGCCTGGTTCACCCCGGAGGCGCGCCCGCAGATCATCGGCATCGTGGTGGGCTCCACCGTCAAGGGCCTGGTCGCGGGCGCGATCATCGGCCTCTTCGCGCGCAAGGTGGCGAGCCTCGGGTGGACGCTGCTCTTCGGCACGTTCGTGGGCGCGGTCCTGGCTTTCGCCGTCGCGCACATGGGCGGCAAGTACTACCTGGAGATCATGCTTCCCGGCAGCCTGGTGGGGCTCCTGACCGGCTATGCCACCGTCCGCTACGGGCGCGCGCCGGGAGCCGCGGCGCCGTCCGGCTCCAGCGGATCCGCCGGCGCGAATTGACGCCGCGGAGCAGGCGGGCGCCGGCCTCGCGAACCAGGAAAGGAGGCCCGGCCGCGTCTCACGGCCGGGCCGCCGAGCGCATTGGTTGGGGGACCAGGATTCGAACCTGGATAGTAGGAGTCAGAGTCCTACGTCCTGCCGTTAGACGATCCCCCAGGAGCGGGGCGCACCCTATACTCAGCGCTCCCGGGAATCGTCAAGCCGAAAGCCTGGAGAGACAGGGCGCCTGGCCGGGCTCCGCGGGAAGGCCGGCGGCGAGGTCGGGAGCCGGCCGCGGATCCGGGTCGGGGACGAAGCGTCCGGCGTGGCGCACGTACCGCCAGCGGAGTCCGCGGGAGAGGATCGCGTCGAGCGCCGAGAGAAGCCGATCGATGTCCTGCAGCGTGCTCGCGGCGCCGAAGCTGGCGCGGAGCGCGGGCTGCGGGCGCGCCGGATCGGTCAGCGCCGCGACCAGCGGGTGGGCGCAGAAGGCGCCGTCGCGGACGCCGATGCCGTGCTCGGCGCTGAGCGCCGCGGCGAGGAGCGCCGGATCCCGGCCCGCCACGGTGAAGGTCACGACGCCGATCCGCTCCGCGCGCGGCCCCCAGAGGGAAAGGACCTCCACGCCAGGCAGCGTGCGCAGTCCGCGGAGCAGGTGCTCGAGCAGCGCCGACTCGTGCGCCGCGATCGCGTCCCAGCCCGCTTCGGCCAGGGCCCGGCAGGCCGCGGCGAACGCCACGGCGCCGAGCAGATTGGGCGTCCCCGCCTCGTGCCTCGCGGGAGAATCCGACCACTCCACGCGGTCGGGCAAGACCCGCCGGGTTGCCCCGCCGCCGGCGAGCCAGGGCCGCGCCGCATCCAGCCAGTCGCGGCGCCCCACCAGCGCGCCGGAGCCGAACGGGGCATGGAGCTTGTGCGCGGAGAACGCGACGAAGTCCGCGCCGATGGCCCGCAGGTCGATGCGGCGGTGCGGCGCAAGCTGGGCGGCGTCCACCACCACGCGCGCGCCGTGGCGGTGGGCCATGGCGCACAGCTCCGCGATGGGCCAGATCTCGCCCGTGACGTTGCTCGCGCCGGTGACCGCGAGCAGGCGGGCGCCCGCAGGGAGGCCCCGCAGCGCCCGCTCGGCGCAACTGACCACCTCGTCGCGCCTGCGAGGCGGGGCGAGCTGGACGTGCCGGCCGCGGCGCCAGGGCAGCAGGTTCGCGTGGTGCTCGGAGGCAAAGACGACGGCGGTGGCGCCTTCGGGCAGCGCGGCGGCGAGCAGGTTCAGCGCCTCGGTGGTGTTCCGCGTCAGGATGACCTCGTCATCCGGCCGGGCGCCGGCGAAGGCGCCGATGGCGGCCCGGGCCGCATCCAATAGCCGCGTGCTGACGCCCGAGGCAAAGCCGGCGCCGCGGTTGACGCTGGCGTACCAGGGCAAGGCCGAGACCACCGCCTCGTGCGCGGCCCGCAGGCAGGGAGGGCTCGCGGCGCAGTCCAGGTTCACCTGGCGAACCCTCTCGCCGGTCACCAGGGGGACGAGCAGATCCGCGCCGAACACGTCCAGCGGAAGCACCGGGGCAACTGCGCGCGCGATCGACATGGCCACCTCGCCCATCGACTCCAGCGAGGCCGGAGTCCGCGATTGCCGGCGCGACATGCGACCGGCCAGGTCTTCACCCGGAGCACCCCACCGCGGACGGAGGGTTGTCGGCCAGCAAGCCGGGGCTTCGCGCTGGCGCTCTTGACCAGTGTCAGCGGTTAGCAGATCGCCGCATGGACGTCTGCATGGCGGGCTGAGGCGAATCGCCGCAGTCCGGCCGGTCGGCCACCTTCTGGAACGAGGCGGCGGACCAGGTGTCGTCGATCGACACCAGCCGCACGCCCTCGAAGCCGTGGGCCTTCATCCACATCCAGAGCTTGTCGCGGCCGAGATCCGTCTCCAGCCGGCCCAGCTTCGGGTAGCAGACCCAGAGGAGCGTCTCGGGCAGCAGCCCCTCGATTCGCGCCTGGTACTTGGGGAGGTGCGCCTCCCGCGTTGCCCAGAGCATCACGCAGTCGGCAACCTCCATCGCCTTGGCGAGGTTGCGCAGCGCGGGCTGGGTCTTCTGCGGATTGATGACGAAGACCTTCTCGCCGCCGTTGAAGAGCACCCTGTCCAGGTCCGGAAGAGGCATGCCCGTCACTCTCCGGGAATCCGCAACCGCGCGCAAGAAGTGCAGAATTCCACCGCGACAGGAGGCCACCCGCGAACACCCGTCTCTCCTTGACAGCGCGCGGACGGCATGGTCGCTGCTCGCGGATCGACATGCCGGGTTGGCTCCACCTGTCCGACTCCTCGATCGCGCGGGTCGTCCTCCAGCGAGGGCTCGGGCTCACCTACCTGATCGCCTTCACCGTCGCCCTCGATCAGTTCCCGGCGCTTCTGGGCGAGCGCGGGCTGCTTCCGGTGGATCGCTTCCTCGCGCGGGTGCGCTTTCGCGATGCGCCGAGCCTGTTCCACCTGGGCTACTCGGATCGCCGGCTGGCAGCGGTGGCGCTCTCCGGCATGGCGCTCTCGCTTCTGATCGTGCTCGGGCTTCCCGAGCGCTGGCCGGCGCTGCTCAGCGTCGCCGCGTGGCTCGCGGTCTGGGCGCTCTACCTCTCGATCGTCAACGTCGGGCAGGTCTTCTATTCCTTCGGCTGGGAGTCGCTCCTGCTCGAGGCGGGATTTCTTGCCGCGTTCCTCGGCCCCCGCTCGACGCCGGTGCCGGCGCTGCTGATCTGGGGGTTCCGCTGGCTCCTCTTCCGTCTCGAGTTCGGCGCCGGGCTGATCAAGATGCGCGGGGACCCCTGCTGGCGCGATCTCACCTGCCTCGACTACCACCACGAGACGCAGCCGATGCCGAATCCGCTCACGTGGTACTTCCACCATCTCCCAAGGCCGCTGCACCGCATCGAGGTGCTGGGCAGCCACTTCGCCCAGCTCGCCGCGCCGGTCCTGCTCTTCTTTCCCCAGCCGATCGCCGCCTTCGCCGGGCTGGTGATGGCGATCACGCAGTCCTGGCTGGTGCTGAGCGGGAACTTCTCCTGGCTCAACCTGACCACCATCGTGCTCACGGCCTCGGCCATGGACGACCGCGTCCTCGGGCGGGTGTTTCCCGCCGTGGCCCCGGGCGCGGCTCCGGCCGGGTGGCACGAGTCAGTGGTCCTCGCGGTGGCGGCGCTGGTGGTCGCGCTCTCGTTCCGGCCGGCCCGCAACCTCTTCTCGCGGCGCCAGCTCATGAACGCGAGCTTCGATCCGCTCCACCTGGTCAACACCTACGGAGCGTTCGGGAGCATCAGCCGCGATCGCTACGAGGTCGTGATCGAGGGGACGAGCGACGAGCGCGTCACCCCCGAGACGGTCTGGCGGGAGTACGAATTCAAGGGCAAGCCGACCGATCCGGGGAGGCGGCCGGCGCAGTGGGCGCCGTACCATCTCCGGCTCGACTGGCTGATGTGGTTTGCCGCGCTGTCGCCTTCCTACGCGGAGCCGTGGCTCGGGCGGCTGGTGCGCAAGCTGCTGGAAGGCGACGCCGCCTGCCTGCGCCTGCTCCGCAGGGATCCCTTCTCCGGCACCCCGCCCCGGGCGGTGCGCGCCACGCTCTACCTCTACCGGTTCACCACTCCGCGCGAGCGCCGCGAGACCGGCGCATGGTGGGCGCGGACGCGGCTGGGTCAGTACCTGGAGCCGACGCGGAAGTGACGCGCCCGGCGGATGCCGAAGCTGCGGCGGAGCGCGCTTTCGGCCGCGTGCAGGCCGCACATCCCGTGTACGCCCGCGCCGGGCGGCGTGGAGGAGGAGCAGAGGTACAGGTTCGGCGCCGGGGTTGCGTACGGGTCGAAGGCGAGGACCGGCCGGGCAAGGAACTGCAGGCCGTCGTGGGCGCCGCCGGAGATGTCTCCGCCGGCGCAGTTGGCGTTTGCGGCCTCGATGTCGGCGGGCCGGGTCACGGCGCGCGCGAGCACCACGCCGGCGAAGCCCGGGGCGAAGCGTTCGAGCTGCGCCTCGATGCGCGAGGTCATGTCCACGTCCGATCCGTTGGGCACGTGGCAGTAGGCCCAGAGCGTGTGCTTTCCTGCCGGTGCGCGCGTGGGATCGAAGAGGCTCTGCTGCGCCACCAGCACGAACGGACGGCCGGGATGGCCGCCGCGGACGACCTCGTCCTCGCTCGCGGCGATCTCGGCGAAGGTGCCGCCCACGTGCACGGTGCCGGCGCGGCGACACTCCGGCGCTCGCCACGGCACCGGGGCAGAGAGCGCATAGTCGAGCTTGAACACTCCCGGCCCGCGCCGGTACGCGCGGAGCGCGCGGCGGTATCGGGCCGGGAGCCGGTCGCCGGCGATGCGCTCCAGCGTCGCGGGAGAGGTGTCGAAGAGGACGGCGCTGTCCGGGCCGAAGCCGTCGAGCGAATCGATCGGGTCGCCGGTGCAGATCTCGCCTCCGAGCGCGCGCAGGGATGCGGCGAGCGCGTCGGCGATGCGCTGCGAGCCTCCCCTGGCCATCGGCCATCCCGACGCGTGCGCCGCGGCGGCGAAGATGAGGGCGAACGAGGCGGTGAAGGGAGCCTCGAGCGGCAGGAAGGAGTGCGCGGCGAGGCCTGCCACCAGCGCCCGGGCGCGCTCGCCGCGGAAGGGGAGCGCGCTCGCGGAGAGGAGAGCCCGGGCGCCGAACCTCGCGGTCAGGAGCGGATGCCGGGGGACGCGGGCGATTGGCCGGAGCACGTCGCCGAGCAGGTCGGGGAAGCGTGCGGCGAGCGGCGCGACGATGCGGCGGTACGCCCGCGCGTCGCTGCCCAGGTTCTCCGCCGTCTCCTCGAGCGAGCGATGCAGCGCGACCGCGGTGCCGTCGGGGAGCGGGTGCGCGACCGCGATCCCGGGATGGATCCACTCGAGCCCGTGCTCCGCGAGCGGCAGCCGGGCGAAGAAGGGAGACGCCACAGCCAGCGGATGGATGGCCGAGCAGACGTCGTGCAGGAAGCCGGGCAGCGTCAGCGCGGCGCTGCGGGTGCCGCCGCCCAGGGTGGGTTGCGCCTCGTGCACGCGCACCCGGACGCCGGCGCGGGCGAGCGCGATGGCCGCAGCGAGCCCGTTCGGTCCGCTCCCCACGACCGCCGCATCGGCCATGGCGCGAAGGTTACCCCGGGAGCGCAGGGCCGCAAGCGCGCCGGCCTGACCGGGCTCTACGAGAGCCAGCCGGCGAGGCGGTCCGCGATCTCCGGCGCGCCCAGAAGGTCCATGTGACCCGAGCAGTAGAGGACGTGCTGGCGCTCGGCGGGGAAGGCGAGCGCGAATCGCGGGTCGCGGTGGCGGCCGAGCGCGCTGTCCACCGGGACGAGGCCGTCGCCGAGCAGGCGCCCGGGCCTCGCGCCGGGCCCTTGCGAGCGCGACGCGGCCACCGCAAAGCAGCGGACGCCCGCGGGCAGCGGCACCGGCGTGCGGGGGTCGTGGCGATGGCGCGGGGGCTGGCCGTTCCAGTCCTCGTCGAGGAGGTTGCCGAAGCGGAGGTCGGTGATTCCCGCGCCGCGGTTGCCGCCGACCCGCGCGAGCGGAGCGGCGTACGGGCTCATCTCGAGCACGAGGTCGAGCAGGTTGCCGGCGCGTTCGAGCGGCGCGCCGTGGTGGGGCGTGCCCAGGAAGGCGAGCGCGGAGAGGCGCTCCACCCAGCGGTGCCCGGCGAGGCGGGCGTAGTGGCAGGCGCTGCGCGCGACCAGCCCGCCCATGCTGTGGCCCACGATGGCGATCTCCCGCACCGGCGCCGGCCACGACGAAACCAGCGCTTCCAGCCGGGCGGCGAGCTCGCGGCCGTTGGTGGAGACGTGGCGGCCGGTGTTGTAGCGCAGGTACACCGGCGCGAGGCCGAGCCTCTTCGCGAGCGCCTCGCCGTGATCGTGGCCCTGCCGGCGCCACTGGCGGTCGTTCATGCACAGGCCGTGGATCAGCACGACGATGCGGCCGCCCGCGGGAGCGCCGGCAGAGCGGAAGCGCATGGGGATGGCCAGCGGATTGCCGCTCGCCTCGAGATGGCCGCCGACGATGCCGTTGAGCGCGGACACCACCGCCTGGCCACGCGGCGTGGTGGCCGGCTCGGGAAGCAGGGGCAGCACCACCTCGAGCCCGCCTCCCACCAGTTGCGTGACCGAGCGGATGCCCTGGTAGACCAGCCGCGTGATCCCGCGCGTGCGCGTTTCCGGCGCCGTTCCCACCGGGAACGGCTTGCGCGAGATGGTGCCGTGCATCGACTCGACCACCCCGGTGAGGCCGAGCACCGCGTCGACGGCGAGACGGCCGATGCCGGGCGCCACCGGCGCGCCCTTCCTCTCGATCGTCGCGTGCGCAGGCAAGGGACGAGGTTCGCTCAGAACTCGCCTCCGAGTCCAGCGTCGAGCGTGCCGGACTGTCCGGTGCCGTTGGCGAACGGCTGGGTCGCGCCGTTCAGGGTGGCGCGGCCCAGCGCGGAGATCCGCAGCGAGATGTGCGAGGTGAGCTGCATCGACGCCACCGCCGAGGCGCCGAACTCGTCCAGGTCCACCGGCGCGACGTCCTGGCTGCGGAACCAGGAGAGGCGCAGGAGCAACTGCGCCCGCTGGCGCGCGCGCAGGATCACCTGCACCCAGGCGCTGCGGCCCGGCGACCAGCCGTCCTCCTGGAAGTATCCGGCCGACCCGCTCCCCAGGTCGCCGAGGAGCCGCGGGAGGTCCACCTCCGGCCCCAGCCAGCGGCGGGAGCGGGCGTTGGCCACGTCGGTGCTGAGCCCGGAGACGATCGACAATCCCAGCCATCTCTCGGGCAGCCACGAGGCGGTGGCCTCGGCGTGGCGCCCGCGCCCGCCGGGCAGCACGCGGCCGGGACCGTCCAGCTCGGAGATGAAGAGGTTCTCGTAGCGCCAGGAGCCGCTCAACGAGATGGTGTCGCTGGGCCGCAACGATCCGTCCAGGCGGATGGCGTCCACCGCTCCCGGCGCCTGCTCCTCGCCGAAGCCGAGGCGCACGTCGGCCGATGCATCGAACAGGCGGGTGATCTGCGCGCGCCAGAGGCCCTCTGCCTCCACCCTGCGCTTGAGGTCCGCGGTCTGCGCCACCGCCACGCGCCCGTCGTGCTGGAAGTAGCGGATCACCGAGTCGGCGTCGCCCAGGTGGCGCGCCGTCCAGTAGGCGCCGATCACTCCGCGATCGAACGAGGGCGTGAGCGTCACCTCGTCGGGAATGGTCCCGCCGAAGAGTCCGGCCTCGAGCCCTCCCGCGCTGCGGTACCCGACCTGCGCGCCGTCGAAGATGAACTGCCCCGGCGCCCACCACGGGCGCACGCGGCCCAGCGAGATGGCGGCCCCGCCGCCGGCCAGCCGCCGCGAGACCGCCGCCTCCCACACGTAGAGCTGGGTCGAGTCGGCGGGGCGGAAGGAGATGGGATCGAACCTTCGCGACCAGTGCCGCGCGCTCAGGTCGGCGTCGAGCGTGAAGCCCATGCCGATGGGCGCGCCGCGCACGTGCAGGTCCGCGCGCTCCTCCTGCCAGGGGCCGGCGCCGCTGGAGGCCCAGGTCAGGTGGGCCACGCGGGCGTCCACGGTGCGCGCCCTCGCATATTCCCCGGGCTGCCCCTTGTAGTCGACCGGCGCAAACGGCGCCGACTCCACGATGGCGCGGCGCTGCTCCAGCACCGCCGGCGCAACCTGGACCGGGCGGGCAGGAGCCGCAGGCGCGGCGCGCGGCGAGACCGGGAACACGTCGCCCACCGCGCCCGCGCCGACGCACGACGCGTGCTTGTCGGAGACGTCCACGACCTTGCAGGTGCCCACCTTGCGCCCGTTGCGCGAGAGGGAGAGCACGTGTCCCGGTGCCAGCCCTTCCTCAGCGCCGGCGTCGAGGTAGAGGCGCGAGGCGAGCGCGTAGACCACCGACCCGGTGTGCCGCGGCGGGCCCTCCGCGCGCGCGGGGACGGCCGCTGCGAGGAGCAGCGCGAGGGAGAGGGCGCTCATCGCGCACCTCGCGGCCGGGCAGGCGCCCGCAGCGCGCCGCCGGTGGCCGTGAACTGGTGGCATTCGTAGCACTTGGGATTGCTGCACTGGAAGCCGGACACGTCGCGGTGCTGCGGCGTGACGCGCGCGCAGGCGTGGCAGCGCATGCAGTCGGCGGTGCCGGTGCTGCACAGGCCGGTCGCCACGATGGAGGCGAGCGAGGTGTGGCAGTCGAGGCAGGCGATGCCCGCGTGCGGTCCGCCGGAGATCTGGAAGCACCTCTCGTGGCCGGCGAAGCGCGCGCCCTTGAAGCGGGTGGGGAAGTGGCAGGACTTGCAGTCGGTGCCGAAGCCCGCCCGCGAATGATCCAGCGCAGTCCCCGTCGTCCTGGCGAGATCCTGCTGGTGGCAGGCCACGCAGTCGAGCGTCGAGCGGGTGAACTTCCGGTCGCGCTGGCCGAGGTGGCACTCCTCACAGGGAATGGCGGCGTGGCGGCCGATCAGCGGGAAGTTGGTCTGGCGGTGGGCATCGGGGCCGAAGCGGCTGGTCCAGTCGCGCGCGTCGTGGCAGGAGGCGCAGCGGCCGCCGAACTCGCCGGTGTGCACGTCCTTGTGGCAGGCGGCGCAGGTCCTCGGCACCGGCGCCCGGTAGTCGTCGGAGGTGTGGCACGACTTGCACGAGGCCGAGAGATGGCGCCCCTCCAGGGGAAACCCGCTCCTGGAATGGTCGAAGGTGACCGGCCGCCATCCCGCCGCCGAATGGCAGGCCTCGCACTTCGTGCCGCTTGCGTGGGCGGTCACGGATCGGGGCGGCGACTTGTCGGGCGCGGAGACGGCCCTCGCCTGCATTCCCGCCGCGAGCCAGAGCAGCATCGCGATCATTGGACGAACCCCTTGAACGCCCCGCGGTGGACGTCCACGTGGCAACTGGCGCAGTCGGTGGGTACGCCGCGGTACTGGCGCACCGGGGCGCCGTTTCCCACCTTGATCTCGCGATGGCAGCCGCCGCACTCGACCGCCGCGTGCTTTCCCGCGAGCAGGAACTTCGTGAACGGCGCCGCGTGCACGAAGGAGAGCGTCTTCCAGGCGGCGGTCCCGTGGCAGGCGGTGCAGTCCTGCGGCCGCGGCCCCGCGGCGAACTGCGCGGCGTGCGGATCGGGATGGCAGCCCGAGCAGGCGGTGGGCAGCGGCTTGTACCGGACCACCCCCGAGGCGTCGGCGAGATGGCAGCCGGCGCAGGGCGGCTTCTGGTGCGCCCCGGTGAGAGGATAGGTCGACTCGCGCTGGTGGTCGAAGCGCACCTGCTTGAACGACGCGGTCTGGTGGCAGTCGGCGCAGCCGTGCTGCCGGACGCGGGCGGCGAACTGGCGGCCGTGCGGATCGGCGTGGCAGGAATCGCAGCGCCTCGCATCCACCTTGAAGAGCGCCAGGCTGATGCGGTCGGTCCTCCCGCGCTTCTTCACGAACTCGACGATGTTCGCCGCCCTGGCGAGCAGCGCCGGGTCCTGGCGGTGGCACGCGGAGCAGGCGACGGCGGCGTGCCCGCCCTGGAGCGGATAGCGGCGGTGCAGGGCGGGATCGTACTTCGCCGGCGCGAAGGACTGCAGCGTGTGGCAGCCGTCGCATGCGGCGGGCGGAGACCCCACCTGGCCCACGTGGGCGTCCACGTGGCAGTCGGTGCAGTTGGCGAAGCGCATGTTCTTGAACCTGGCGCGAACGCCGGGGAACGGGCCGTGGCACTTCTTGCAGGCCACCTCGAGGTGCGCGCCGCGCAGCGGATACCGCGACTTCTCGTGGAACGCGCGCGCGCCGCCCACGCCGCGCAGGTCCTTCCAGCCGTTGACCACATGGCAGCTCGCGCACTCGGGGCCGAAGCGGTTCTGGTGCGGGTCGGCGTGGCAGTCGGTGCAGGAGGCGTGCGCCACCGGCTTGTAGCGGGCGAAGGCATTGGAGACGGGCTTGAGCGGCGCGTCGGCGTGGGTGTCCAGGTCGTGCGCGAGCGCGTGGCACTTCACGCACTTCACCTGCGCGTGCTTGCCCTCCAGCGGATATTCGCTGCGGGCATGCTTGAACCCCGGAGCCGGCCTCCAGGACCTTTCGTTGTGGCAGTCCTTGCAGGAGGTGCCGAGCTGGTCGCGGTGCTCGTCGAAGTGGCAGTCGGCGCAGCCGGTGGGCAGGCCCAGGAAGGTCGTCGCGCCCGGGTTCTTGGCGCGCCAGGCCTTCACCCCGGGGTCGCGGATGAGCGCGTCGGTGTGGCACTTCTCGCAGTCGGTCTTGAGGTGCTTGCCGTTGAGCGCGAACCCGGTTCGCAGGTGATCGAAGGCCGTCTTCTTGTTCGTGCCCGGCCCCTGCGCTCCCGATCCCGCGCCCCAGTCGATCAGGTCGAAGTTCCTCCCCTGGTGCTCGTGGTGGCAGCCGTTGCAGGTGCGCTCGGAGGGCGCGAGGCGGCCGTGCAGGCCTTTCTTCTCCTCGACGCGCTGCTTGATCTCCTTGTGGCACTCCAGGCAGTGCGCCTCCGAGAGCTGCCCGCCCTTCACGTGGCACTGCGTGCAGTTCTGCAGGCCTTCCAGGCTGGCATGGGGCCTGGCCAGCGGACCCGGCGAGAACACGTCGGCGCGCGCGCCCGCGGCGCAGAGCAGGATCGCGGCTGCTGCCGCGGCCCTCACAGGATCCACCTGTAGCCGAGGTAGAGCGACACCGCGATGTGGGCGGCGATGGCGACCACCAGGAACACCGCCAGCGCGCCGTGGAAGAGGCGCCAGGCGCGCAGGAGCCGCTTGAGGCTTCCGTAGAACGCCACCTGGACGCGGATCTTCTCCAGCTCGCCGAACGCCTCGGCGAACTCCTCGAAGTCGTCGTGGTCGGAGAAGTGCATCCGGGCGCGGAAGAGCTGGAAGCCGCCGCGCAGCCGCATGAACGGCATCCGCAGGAAGAGGAAGAGCAAGGACCCGCCTTTCGCCGGCGTCACCGCCCGGTCGAACATGTGCTGCAGGAGCGCGCTGCCGTCGGACTCTTCGAGCAGCGGCCGGAGCCGTTCTCGCAGGCGCTCCCACTTGCCGGCGAGCTCGCCCAGCTCCACCAGCTTGCCGCCGGCGGAGGGGACCAGCCCGTAGATGTAGCGGCCGATGATTCCGGTGAGCACCACCACGAGGAGCGCCGCCGCGGTGCCCGTGGCGAGCTGGTTGTTGGACTGGAACGCGGCGTGGAACGCGATCACGAGCGGGCTCATGAAGCCCACGAAGGTGTGGAAGTCGAGCCAGTCGGAGATGCGGCCGATGCCGGAGAGGAACCGCGACCGCTTCCGCAGCGGGTAGATGAAGTTCGAGAGCATGAAGGCGGTGGCCACCACGCCCACCCCGTGTCCCCAATGTCCCGCGGGCCGCAGCGAGGCGTGCAGGGGCGAGTGCAGCCGCGCCGCCTTGGGCAAGAGGTAGTAGTCCCATCCTTGCAGGGCCAGCCAGGCGAGGATGAGGAAGCCGGTGACGGCATAGAGCCAGCGGGTGCGGTGCGACTTGCGCCGCTCCAGGTCGCGCCGGGCCAGTCCCTGCCTTCCCGGCGCGTGCGCGCCGGGCGCCTCGCCGAAATGGCGCTTGAGCGAGATGCCGGCGTTGGCGAGGAACTGCAGCGGCAGCTCGCCGCCCAGGCTGGCGATGACGTAGTCGTTCCCCAGCACCATGGGTGAGCCGGAGGCAGTCAGCACCACCTCGTCCTCGAGGACCTTCTCCACCTGCGAGTTCATCACCGCGCGCACCTTGCCCTCGGAGATGAGCTGGGTGATGCGGGCGCGGTTCGCCTCGCGCGCGCGGCCGAAGGCATCGCCGCGGTAGGAGATGGTCACCTTGACTCCGTCCGTCTCGGCGAGCTGGCAGGCCGCCTCCAGCGCCGAATCGCCGCCGCCGACCACCAGCACCCGGCAGCCCTGGTACTGCTCCGGATCGATCAGGTTGTAGGTGACGTTGGGCAGTTCTTCGCCGGGAACCCCCAGCTTTCGCGGCGAGCCCCTGCGGCCGGTGGCGAGGACCACCTTGCGCGCGTTCACCGGACCCGCGCTGGTCTGCACCGCGAAGGCGCCGTCCCGGCCCTCGATGCCGGTGACCTTGACGCCTTCCTCGACCTGGATGTTGCCCTTCTGCAGCGCGTGCTGCCAGGTGGCGAGCAGCTCCTCCTTGGAGATGCGCTTGCGCCCGAACTTGCCGTGGATGGGAAGGCGCACCGCCTCGGTCATCACCACCTTCTGCCGCGGGTACTGCGCGATGGTGCCGCCCAGCGTGCCCTGATCCAGCACCCGGAAGCTCCGCCCCGCGCTGCGCAGCGTGAGCGCGGTGGCGAGCCCCGCCGGGCCCGCTCCGACGATGGCCACGTCCACCGCGCCGCTCTCGCGCCGCGGAGGAGGCATCACCGCGGCGAGGCGCTCGCCGACCTGGATGCCCTGGATGATGGCGTTCTTGATCAGGCCCATGCCGCCCAGCTCGCCGACGACGTGGACGCCGGGGCGGCTCGACTCGAAGAACTCGTCCACCATGGGCAGGTCGAGCCCGCGCTCGGCGGTGCCGAACACCAGCGTGATGGCGCCCACCGGGCACTCGGCGGCGCAGCGGCCGTGCCCGATGCAGTGGTCGCCGCGGATCAGGCGCGCCGTGCCGTCCACCATGCCGAGGATGTCGCCCTCGGGGCAGGACTTCAGGCAGGCGAGGCTTCCGATGCAGATGTCGGGGTCGATGACGGGGTGGAGCGTGGGCGGAAGCCGTTCTCCGTCGCGCTGCAGCTCTTGCGTGGATGTGCGCTGCTTGCGCGAGCGCACGATGGCCTGCGCGGCCGCAACCGTCAGCGGCACGGCCACGGCCGTTGCGATGATCACGATGGTGAGATCCAGGTGCTTCCTCCGATGGGTGCGAGCGCAGGCGAAACAATTGCGGCGGCGGGATGTTCGCACGCCACGCGGCGCGTTCAAGGGATACTATTGCGCAGGAATTCGCACATGGATAATTGCACCCCGCAGAGATTGCGCATTTGAACATTTAATGAGCGATCGCGAGGGAGAAATGACGGTGTCGCGAGTGTATTGCTGCATCGCCACTGGATTTGGCGACGTTCCGACGCAGCGGTGACGTTCGGCCGCACTCGCGCTGTTGTCGAATTCAACGATCCTGCCCGGCGCCGGCCCGGCGTCTACGGCCGCACGGCTACCTGGACTTCGCCGGCGGCTCCTTGCCGGGCAGGATGAAGACGCGGACCTCGCCGCGCGCCGCCTCGTAGAGGTTGGCTCCTTCCCACTCGGCGCCGGAGGGATTGTCGATGTTCATCGCCCGGACCGCGCTCTCGTTGCGCAGCGTCTTGCGCGGGTACTTCGCGGGCGGATAGGCGCGCCGGTAGAACTTCACCGCCTCGTCCCAGGGCTGCGGCAGGCGGTAGCGGTCGTCGTCGATCTTCACCGCGCCGTCGGGCAGCACGAAGCCGCGCGCCTTGAAGCCTTCGGCGCGCGCGGCGGTGCCCAGGAGCAGTGCCGCGCAGAGGAGCGCCTTCATTGGATCCTCTCCAGCGCGGCGTCGATGCGCCGCAGGGTGCGCTCCCTGCCGAGGAGCAGGATGGTCTCGAACAGCGGCGGGCTCACGGTCGTGCCGGTCACCGCGACGCGGACCGGCTGCGCCAGCTTGCCGAGCCCGAGCCCGCGCTGCTCGGCGAGGGCGCGGAAGGCATGCTCCATCGCCTGCGCTCCTTCGCCCAGCTTCTGCTCGATGAGCGAGCGCGCCTCGAGCAGCAGGGGCTTCGTCTCCGGCGTGAGCTGTTTCGCCACCGCCTTCTCGTCGTACGCCGGCAGCTCGGGGAGGATGTACGCGCGGTAGGCGTCGCGGATCTCGTTCAGGTTGCGCGCGCGCTCCTGCATCAGCGCCGCGAACTCGCGCCCGACGCCGGTGACCCGGGCCAGCTCCTCCGCAGGAGTCATCTTGATCCACTGCTGGTTCAGCCACTCCAGCTTCTGCGGATTGAACACGCCCGCGGTGTCGCCCACGTGCTCCCAGTCGAACTTCTCCACCAGCTCGCGCAGGCTGAAGATCTCCTGGTCGCCGTGTGACCACCCCAGCCGCGCCAGGTAGTTTACCAGCGCGGAGGGCAGGTAGCCGTCGTCGCGGTATTGCAGCACGCTCACGGCGCCGTGGCGCTTGGAGAGGCGCTGCTTGTCCGCGCCGAGGATCATCGGGAGGTGCGCGAAGACCGGCACCGGGTAGTCGAGCGCCTGGTACATGAGGATCTGCCGCGGGGTGTTCACCACGTGGTCGTCGCCGCGGGCCACCATGGTGATCTGCATCTCGATGTCGTCCACCACCGCGCCGAAGTTGTAGAGCGGCACGCCGTCGGCGCGCAGGATCACCTCGTCCTGCAGCTCCTTGTGCTGCGTGGTGATCCCGCCCTTGACCAGGTCGTCGAAGGTGGTCTCGCCTGCCTCCGGCATGCGGAAGCGGACCACGGCGCCGGGGGTGCCCCGGGGAAGGTTCTTGTCGCGGCAGGTGCCCGGATACTTGAAGCCGCGCTTCGCCCTCGCCGCCTCCGCCCGCAGCCGTTCCAGCTCCTCCCGGGTGCAGTTGCAGCGGTACGCCTTGCCCTTCGCGATCAGCGCCTCGGCGTGCCGGTCGTAGGTGGCGAGGCGCTGCATCTGGAAATAGGGGCCGTGCGGGCCGCCCACCCCCGGGCCCTCGTCCCAGTCCAGGCCCATCCACTTCATCCCGTCGAGGATGGCCCGCACGCTCTCTTCGGTGCTGCGCTCCTGGTCGGTGTCCTCGATGCGCAGGACGAAGACGCCATGCTTCTGGCGGGCCCAGAGCCAGTTGAAGAGCGCGGTCCGCGCGCCGCCGATGTGGAGGAAGCCGGTGGGAGAAGGGGCGAAGCGGACGCGCACGGGCATGAGGGTGCGGCTCTAACAGAGGCGCAGCGGCGTTTCAACGGAGTCGTGGTAGACCCGCGCCACCATCTCGCGAGGGACCATGCTCGTCGCGCTCCTGCTGCTCGCATTTCCGGCGGTGTCGCCCCGCGGCGCCGTCGCCGCCGCCCATCCGCTCGCCGCCGAGGCCGGCGCCTCGGTGATGCGCAGGGGCGGCAACGCCGTCGACGCCGCGGTGGCCGCCGCCTTTGCCCTCAACGTGGTCGAGCCGCAGAGCTCGGGCATCGGCGGCGGCGGGTTCGCGCTGGTCTACACCGCTCGCGACCGCAAGGTGCGGGTGGTCGACTTCCGCGAGGTGGGCCCCGCGGCGGCGCGCCCGGACATGTACATCCAGGACGGCCAGCCCCGGCAGGACCTGGCCAACGCCGGGCCGCTCAGCGTCGCCGTCCCCGCCGCGGTCAAGGGCTACGCCGAGCTGGTGAAGCGCTTCGGCAAGAAGCCGCTCGCGCAGATCACCAGCCCCGCCGAACAGATCGCGCTGCGCGGCTTCCAGGTGGACCTCGCTTTCGTGCAGGCGGCGGAGGGCCGCCTCGACTGCCTGGCTGCCGATCCGGAGGCGGCCCGCGTCTTCCTGCACAAGGACGGCGACGAGTACGAGGCGCCGCAGCCCGGCGACAAGCTGATCCAGCCGGACCTGGCGCGCACGCTGCACGCCATCGGCGAGAAGGGCCCCGACGCCTTCTACAAGGGCCGGGTGGCGCGCGCCATCGTCGACAGCCTCTCCTCGCGCGGCGGCATCCTCACCCTGGCCGACCTCGCGCGCGTGCAGGTGCGCGAACGGCAGCCGCTGGAATCGAGCTATCGCGGCTACCGCGTGGTCAGCATGCCGTTGCCTTCGTCGGGCGGGTTCATCGTGGCGGCGCTCCTCAACGTGCTCGAGCACGAGAACCCGCGCGCCGGCGGCTACCGTCCCGAGCGCTTCCTGCACGCGATGATCGAGACGGAGAAGCGCCTCTTCGCCGTCCGCCAGTCGCTGGGCGACCCGGACTTCAACCCGGGCGTCGAGCAGCGCGTCCGGGCGATGGCGGGCCGCGACTTCGCGGGCGAGCTGTGGAAGCAGATCGGCGATGCCGCCACTCCGGCGGCGCAGGTGCTGCCGCAGCGCGAGCACGGCACCACCAGCGTCGCGGCGGTGGACGAGGAGGGCAACGCCATCGCCCTCACCACCACCGTGAACGACGGCTTCGGCTCCTGCATCGTGGCGAAGGGCGCGGGCTTCGTGCTCAACGACCAGATGGACGACTTCGCGGTGGCGCCGGGGGTCGCGAACGCATACGGCCTGCGCGGCGACGCAGAGAACGCGCCTGGTCCTGGAAAGGTGCCGCTCTCGTCGATGGCGCCGACGCTGGTCTTCGCGCCCGACGGCGCCTTCATGCTGGCGCTGGGCTCGTCGGGAGGGTCCACCATCCCCACCACCGTGGCGCAGGCCATCATCCACGTGGTGGACGACCACATGCCCATCGACCGCGCCATCGCGCAGCCGCGCCTCCACCACAACCTCTTTCCCGACGTGGTGCACGTGGAGGCCGACGGCCTGGAGGCCGCCACCGCCCATGCGCTGGAGGCGCGGGGACACAAGCTGCAGTTCGGGTCCGAGCCGTTGCAGGAACATGAGCACTCCTTCTTCGCCAGCCTCTGGGGAAAGGCGTGCGGAGTGCAGGTGGATCCCGACACGGGGTGGCGGCTTGGAGCCTGCGACGTTCGGTACGACGGCGGGGGAGCGATTCCGTAGTATCTCTGGCGCATGCTCCTCTTCCTTCTCGCAACCCTGGTGCGCGGGCCGGCCGACGTCGCGTCCCTGACCGCGGCGTCGGACGCGGTGGTGCACGCGCAGGTGGTCCGACGCACCAGCGCCTGGGGCGCGGGCGGCGGGCAGATCTTCACCACCGTGGTCCTGCGCGCTCTCGAGACCTGGAAGGGCGAGCCCGCCGCGGAGGTCACCGTGCTGGTCCCCGGCGGGGAAGTGGGAGAGCTCACCCAGACGGTGCAGGGCGTGGCGCAGTTCCACGACGGCGAGGAGGTGGTGGTCTTCCTGCGCCGCCGCGCCAGGGGCCTCTTCGCGGTGGAGCGCTTCGCGCTGGGCAAGTTCGCGGTGGGCGCTCCCGCCGGGCTGCCCCTCCGCGCGATCCGCGACCGGCGAGGCCTGGACTGCCAGGGCTGCCGGCCCGACGAGGCAGACGACTTTTCCCTCGACCAGCTGCGCGCGCGCGTGCTCGGGAGCCTGAGCAAGTGAGGCATCTTTCCCTCCTCGTGGCGCTCTTCTGCGCCGCTCCCGCCCGCGCGTACGTGCAGAGCAAGAACAGCTCGGGCGTCCCGATGTCGTGGAGTACGCACGGCCACAGCTTTCAGATCGACGCGCAGTGGACCGGCGTTCCGGGGACGCCGCTCGATGCGGTCCGCAAGAGCTTCGGAACCTGGGGCGCGGTCACCTGCACGGACTTGACCCTGCCGGAGGAGGCGCTCTCGAGCGATCCCAAGGCGCGGCTGATCGGCTACTTCCCGAACCAGACCAACCACAACCTGGTGCTCCTGCGCACCCGGTCATGCCAGGACGTGGCGCCGGCTGGAGACCCGTGCTTCGCCTCAGGTGGCTGCGACAACCTCTATGACTGCTTCGACGAGAACCTCAAGACGGGCGTGATCGCCACGACCACCACGACCTCGAACAGCAGGACGGGCGAGATCATCGACACCGACACGGAGTTCAACGGCGCCCCGCAAGCGGATGGGTCGCGGCTCGTCTTCACCGCCGTGGACGGCCCGAAATGCGCCGGCCCCACCGACACCGGCTGCGTGCAGTTCGACATCCAGAACACCATGACCCACGAGGCGGGGCACACGCTGGGGCTCGATCACACCCAGGACCTCAGAGCCACCATGTACGCGACTGCGCCGCTCGGCGAGGTCTCGAAGCGGGTGCTGGGCCAGGACGACATCAACGGCATCTGCGCCATCTACCCGAAAGGCGCCGGCAGCTCCGGCGGCTGCGGCTGCTCGCACGCTCAGACCGGCCCCGGCGCGGCGCTCTGCGCCGTGCTGCTCTTGCTCCAGATCAGGCGGCGGTCGAGGAGGAAGCCCCAGCTGGCGATGAGCAGGAGCGTTCCCAGCGCCAGCGCGGCGCGCTTCCAGGGCGAAAGCGAGAACTGAAACCAGAGCAGGGCGAAGCTCGCGGTGACGGCCACCACCAGGCCCGCCGCAAGCCACCACACCTGGCGCCGGGAAAGCTCCACGCCGTGCTTGCGCTGCTGCGCGCGGGTGATCTCCGGAGCCGGCCCGAACCCCCACTCCGGCCCTTTCAGCCAGACCCGCAGCTTGTCCAGGCCGCTCACCTCGCGGGTGCGCCGCGCCAGCGAGACGAAGTGCTGCACCTGCGCCCACATCGGGTCGAAGCTCTGCAGCGGCTTCACCAGCCCGTACACCGGCTGCTCGCGCTCCTCCTCGAAGGTGCCGAAGAGCCGGTCCCAGATGCAGAGCGTGGCCGCGTAGTTCTTGTCCAGGTAGCGGGGATTGATGGCGTGGTGCACGCGGTGCTGCGCCGGCGTGTTGAAGATGCGCTCGAACCAGCCCAGCTTTCCGATCAGCTCGGTGTGGATCCAGAACTGGTAGAGGGTGGAGAGCGAGTCCACCACCAGGAAGGTGACCGGCGGAATGCCGAGGAGCGCCAGCGGCAGGTGGAAGGGCCAGATGGTCCAGACCGAGAACACCGCCTGCCGCAGCGCCACCGCGAGGTTGTAGTCCTCGCTCTGGTGGTGCACCACGTGCACGGCCCAGAGCAGGTTCACCTCGTGCGAGAGCCGGTGCCACCAGTAGTAGACGAAGTCCACCGCGAAGAAGGCGATCACCCAGGGCCAGGGCGATCCGTCGCGGAAGGTGAAGAGCCGGTGCTGGTAGAGCCAGACGTAGCCGCCGGTGAGCGCGGCGATCTGGAAGACCAGCAGGATCTGCTGCGTCATTCCACACGAAAGGTCCACCAGCGCGTCGGCGAAGCGGTACAGCTTCAGCCCGCGCCGCCGCGCCGCCCACAGCTCCACGCCGATGAGCAGGAAGAAGAAGGGAATGGCGAGGGCGATGAGGTTCGGCATCTGCTGGCAATTCTACCGCCACGCCGGGCCGGCCGGCATCGGGAACCACACGCACCTATTCTGGCGCGTCGTCTTCCATGTCCAGGTCCTCGTCGTCGTCCGGCTCGGTGAGGGGCGCGGGGGCGACGCCTGCCGGCGCCGGCACCTTCTTCGCCGTCAGCCGCCGATCCTCCTCGCGCGCCTCCAGCCCGAGCTGGCCCTGGGCGTCCACCTCGAAGGTCACCATCACCTGCGCCTCTCCCGCCGCCGCGGGGTTGACCCCGTCGATCTCCCACCACGAGTCGCTGCGCAGCCCCGCGGCGGTGCGGCCGGCGCCGCGCAGCACGTGCACGTAGAGCCGGTCCTGGTTGTCCCTGGCGGTGGTGAAGCTCTCGGTGGCGGCGGTGGGAATCTCGCTCCCCTGGGTGAAGAGCTGCGAGGCGGATCCTCCGGGCTGCTCCACCGAGATGGCCTCGCCCAGCGAAGGCGGCCGCGCCTGCTTCTTGCAGCTCGCCAGGCTGGACAGGCCGAGCGCGAGGAGCAGGGCATGCTTCATGGATGGAGGGCCTCGGCCAGCGACTCCGCGAGCAGGCGGATCGCATCGTCCACCTGCGTCCTGTTCACCACCATGGGCGGGGCGATGCGCAGCGCGTTGCCGTAGAGGCCGCCCTTGCCGATGAGCAGGCCGCGCTTCCTCGTCGCCTCCATCAGGCGGTTGGTGCCCTGGGGATCCGGCTCCTTGGTGGCGCGGTCCTTGACCAGCTCCACCCCCTGCATCAGGCCCATGCCGCGCACCTCGCCGATGCCGGGGAACCTCTCTTGAAGCGACATCAGCCCCTCTCGCAGCGCCTGGCCCATCATCTGCGTGTTGAAGAGCAGCTTCTCCTCCTCGATGACCGAGAGCGTCGCGCTGGCGGCCGCCATGCTGATGGGGCTGGCGCCGAAGGTGGAGATGTTGGCGAACCGTCCCTTGTCGGCCACCTGCGCCCGCGCCAGGGTCAGGCCGATGGGCTGGCCGTTGGCCATGCCCTTGGCGCTGGTGAGGATGTCGGGCTCGACGTTGTACTGCTGCACGCCCCACCACTTTCCGCCGGTGCGGCCCCAGGCGGTCTGCACCTCGTCGGCGATGAAGAGGCCGCCGTGATTGCGGGCGATGGGCACGGCGATCTCGAAGTATTCCTTCGGCGGCGTGATGAAGCCGCCCACGCCGAGGATGGGCTCGGCCATGAAGGCGGCGATCTCGCCGTCGGTGGTGGTCTCGATCAGCGACTTGAGGTCCTTCGCGCAGGCGATGCCGCAGTCGGGGTACTTGAGCCCGAAGTCGCAGCGGTAGCAGTAGGGAGCGTGGGCGAAGCGGATGCCGGGCACCTCGCTCTGCGTGCGCGGGCGGTAGTGCTGGTTGCCCATCATGCTCAGGGCCAGCGTCCCGCGTCCGGCGTAGTTGTGGCGCAGCACCACCAGCTCCTGCCGGCCGGTGGCTTCCTTGGCGAGCGTGACCGCCGTCTCGTTGGCCTCGGTGCCGGAGTTGGTGAAGAAGACCTTGGCGGGTTCCTTCATCGGCCTGAGCTGGACCACCTTCTGCGCCAGCTCCAGCTGGGGCACGGTGGGGTAGAGGGTGGAGACGTGCACCAGCTTGCGCTGCTGCGCGATGGCCGCCTCGGTCACCCGCGGATGGCAATGGCCCACGCTGACGGTGAGGATGCCGCCGAAGAAGTCGAGGTACTCGCGCCCCTCCACGTCCTTGACGAACATGCCCCGGGCGGATTCCACCACCAGCGGCTCCTGGTAGTAGGTGCCCACGTTGGGAAAGAGCAGTTCCTTCTGCTGTCGGCGATAGCCGGCGCTCTTCGTCTCGTCCATGGCCGGAGCCATACCACGGAGTCGCGGCGCTGCGGACGGCCGGGCGCCGGTCCGCACCTCCGTTCCGCTGCGGGCTCGTCATGCTCTTCGCTTCACGCGCCGGGCGCTGCCACCCGCGAGCCGTCCCAGCGGAAGCAGCGGGCGCCCTGCAAGAGCACGCCGCCCACCCAGCGGTCCGCGGCGCGCGTGCGGTAGTCGAGGCGGCCCTCGAGGCAGTCGGTGCGCGCGGGCTCGTCGAAGAGGCCGGCCTCGTGCAGCGCGGAGACCACGTTGGCGAAGAAGAGGTCGGTGATCCACGGCACCGGCTCGCGCGCCTGGACGCGCGGGAAGGACGCGTCCTCCTCGAGGATGGCGCGCTCGGTGCGGGAGAGGCCGCTCCGGGGCTCGGGCAGCTCCTCGAGCAGCCGCCGGAGCGCCGGCCCCATCTGCCGCGGCAGCCCGGAGAGATCCAGCGCCTCGATGCCGCGCGGGTCGGGCGCCGCAACCGCGTCCCAGGCCTTTCGCGCCTGCCTGCGGTCATGCCGCCGCCGCTGCTGCAGCAGCGAGCTGAAGTCCTTCTGGAACGGCACCGGCTCCTGCGTCACCACCGCGCTCGCGTCCACCAGCACCAGGTGGTGGAGCAGGGCAAGCTGGCAGGTGAGGTCCGCCTCGAACCAGAGCACCGTCTCGTCGGAGGGCGTGCGCAGCGCCTCGTCCCAGGCCGCGAGCTGCGCCTGCACCCGTGGCAGCGCCGCGGCGCCGTTTGCCGCCAGCCATTGCGCGCGCGCCTCGCGAAACTCCGGCGTGCCGGGAACGCCCCGGAGCGGCCCCTGATCGAGCACGTCGGACCACGCCACCACCTCGCCGGGCAGTCCCGCCGCGCGCAGGACGCCCAGCGCGTGATCCCCGTTGGCAACGTGCAGCACGCCGCGAGGCTAGCGCAGATCGACGGCGAACAGCGAGCGGCTGCAGGCGAATCGCCGGGCAATCCCGAGCGGCATGGTTAGATTGCGCCCCCGGAGGTCGCTCATGGCTGAAGACAACCTGCAGCGGATGAAGACCCTGGACGATGCCTGGAACTCCCAGAACTGGGAGGTCTTTCGCAAACGGCATTCGGCGGACACGGCCGTCTACTGGCCCGGGCAGCCCGACCCGACGCGGGGCCGGGACGCGCACGAGGCCGAGTCGAAAGCGTTCTTCCAGTCCATCGAGAACCACCTCGACAACAATCCCTACAAGGTGATGTTCGCTTCCGGCGACTGGACCTGCACTATCGCCAACTGGACGGGCAGGATGATCGGCCCCTGGAAGGGGCTCGACGGCAAGGTCCATCCGGCGACGAACAAGCGGTTCGCGCTGGAATTCTGCACGGTGGCCCGCTGGAAGAACGGCGAGATCGTGGAGGAAAAGCTCTTCTACGATCAGGTGGGCTTCCTCCGGCAGATCGGCGTCCTGTAGCGGCCGAGGCTCCGCCGCGCAGCAGCGGACATGCGGCGGTTCACCCCAGTTGCGATCCGGCCCCGTTTGCGGGACAGTTTCGCCGCCACTTCATTCGAAGCCGCTCCATCCTCGCGTCCCACACCGGAGGGCCGCAATGGCCCGAAAAACCACCGCAACGGCGGCCAAGCCATCCGCGCGCTCCGCAGTCGACGCGCGCAACGACCTGATCGCGCGCGCCTCGCGCAATGCGGAAGGCGCCACCAAGCTCCGCTCCGACCCTCTCGCCGACGCCCAGGCTGCGCGCGCGGTGGTCGAGGCCATCGACGGCCACGCCGCAGAGCTGGCGCGGCGCGGCCTCAACGGCGCGTACTGCGCGGCCGCGCTGCAGCTCGCGCAGGACATCGAGAGCCACCTGCAGGCGGTGCCCGCCGCGGCCATCACCGCGCGCGGCCGCTCGCAGGAACTGGCCGATCTGCTCGCCGATGCGGCCAGCACGGCCCTGGCGGTGCGCGGCGCGGTGCTGCGCGTCACCCGAGGCGCGGAAGGCCGGCGGGTGGCCCGCGACTTCGGCCTCAGCGAGCCGTTCTCGGCGCGGCAGCCGGCGCACGTGGCGAACGCGCTGACGCGCATCCTCGCCGCGCTCGAGCAGCATCCGGAGATTCGCGCCGACCTGGGAGTGCTGCCCGAGGACGTGCAGACCATGCAGGATCTGGCGGGCGAGCTGGAGAAGCTGCCCGAGGGCCGGCCGCAGAACGTGGACGAGCAGGTCCAGCTCCTCGAGGCCCAGGGCGGCCTGCGCGCCTTCTTCGACCTCGTCGCCGCCAAGGCATCGCTGGCGCTGGTGGCCGATCCCGACGAGCGCTCGCGCCTTCTCGCGCTCATCCCCAGGGCGGAGGAGCGCCGGCACCTGCGCCGCGAAACCACCCGCGCCTCGGGCTGAAGTCGCCTCGACCCGCCTTCGCGGGTCCAGCGGAGAGAACCCGGCGGACGTGCGGGCGCGGCTACGCCGGCGCAGTGACCCAGCCCTCGGCGACCCAGCTCTGCAGGGCGGCATAGGCCGCCGGCGCGTCGGCGAAGGCGCCGCAGACCTCGGCGAAGCTCGCGCCCGCGATGGCCAGGGCGAGCGCTCGCGCCTCTTCCGCGTCCAGCTCCACCTCCTGCACCTCGAAGCCCTTGCGCCAGACGGCGGTGCGCGCGGTGAGCCGCAGGGCCGGGATGATGCGGATCCGCAGCGTCCGCGCGAACTCGTCGGCGCTCACCGCCGGCGCTTCCGCCTCGACGAACACCTCCGCCCGCGCCCATTCCAGGGCAGCGAGCTCGCGGACTTCCTCCGGACAGAAGGCCGCGAAGTGGCGGCCCAGCCGGCCCAGATCGGGATGCTCCGACGGATGCGCCCGCACGTACCGATCCACCAGCGAGAAGAAGGCCTCGTCGCCGAGCCGGGCCGCCGTCTGCGGGAAATCGGTCCTCAGCGCGTCCACCTGGCGGTAGAGGAACATTCGCGAGTAGACGTCGAGCCGGTCCTCGCCGGCGATGAAGGACCGATCGATCGGCTCGCCGTAGAGCGCGCGGAAGAACAGGTCCTGCGTTTGCGCGAGGTTCATGCCGCTGCCCTCGCCAGTTCCTCCGCCTCGATGCGCCGCGCCGTCTGGCTCTGCGCGATCACCTCTTCCAGCGGAGGAATGTGCTCGTCCCATTCCACCAGCGCGGCCACGCGCCCGAACCGCCGCACCGCGGCACGGTACAGATCCCACACCGCCCCGGGCACCGCCGCGTCGTGCGAGTCGAGCAGCCAGGTGCCCTTGTCGCTGTGCCCGGCGAGGTGGAACTGGCCCACCCGCGAGGCGGGGATGCCCTGCAGGTAGGCGAGCGGATCGAAGCCGTGGTTGATGGCGCTCACGTAGACGTTGTTCACGTCGAGGAGGATGCCGCAGTCCGCGCCTTCCGCGACGCGCGCCACGAACTCCCATTCCTCCATCGACGACTCGCGGAAGCGCACGTAGCTGGAGACGTTCTCGAGCAGGATCTGGCGGCCGAGCAGGTCCTGGACCTGTCGGACGCGGTCGATCACCAGGCGCAGCGCCTCCTCGGTGAAGGGAAGCGGCAGCAGGTCGTGCGCATACCGGCCCTTGTGCCGCCCCCAGCAGAGGTGGTCGGACACGTACGCGGGCTCGATGCGCTTCACCAGCGCCGCGAGCCCGCGCAGCAGCACCGGGTCGAGCGGATCCACCGATCCGATCGCGAGCGAGACGCCGTGCAGGACCACCGGCATGTCGCGCCGCACCTTCTCCAGCACGGCGTTGGGGCGGCCGCCCGGGGAGAGATGGTTCTCGCTGATGGCCTCCACCCAGTCCACCGGCGGGCGCTCCTCGAGGAAGCGCCCGTAGTGCTTCGGGCGGAGGCCGATGCCGTGTCCCAGGTCCTTGCGCGAAAACGCCATCTCGCTCCCGGAGTTGCCTACATGTGCTCCGGCATGCCGCCCTTCGCGACGATGACGTTGCCGCCCTTGTCCGTGCACTCCTTGGCGGTCTTCACCTCCTTGTAGCTCTTGCCCTTGCAGTCGTTCATGCCCTTGCAGGCGTTGTCGGCCCCGGCGCACTCGCCGTGGCCCTTGCACTCGTTGATGCCGGCACACTTCACCACCGTGCTGGTCTTCTTGGCGGTCTTGCCCTTGGCCATGGAGCCGCCGGCGAGGAACAGGGACGCGACGGCGGAGGCAATGGCTGCGTTCTTGGCGTTCATTTTGGGTTCTCCTTGCGAGGGGTGCTGCGGGGATTACTGCCGGGAAGCCGCCTTGGTTTCGTCGGGCTTCACGAAAACAGAGATGTCGATGGAACCTTCCTCGGCCACCACCGGCGCGAGCTGCTGGACGCGGGAGAGCCAGCCCTCCGTGTACTTCGGGCCGATGCGGTAGCGGTCGCGATTGAAGCGCTCCACCCGGGCGCGGACGCGAATCCGCCCGTCGGGAAGCCGCAGGGCGGTGCCGGAAACGGTCTCCCTGCCTCCGTCGATGCGCCGCTTGCCGCACACCCGGAAGGCTGCGTCGCCGGTCAGTTTCGCCGGTGCCGCCGAGAGCGGCCCTTCGAGCTTGAGCGCCTCGAACCTTGCCTCCAGGCTGCAGGCGGCGGCGTCCACCTTCTTGTTGGTGGCCCACTGCTGGAAGTGCTCGGTCTTGGTGGGCTCGTTGTCCACCATCACCGAGGTGAGAGGGACCGAGCAGCTTCCCGAGGCCGTGCCGCTCTTCTCGTCCCAGGCCACGCTGCACCCCACCGAGGAGCTGGTGGCGACGATCTTCTCGCCCAGCGGCGCATCGAAGGTGGCGTCGAACTTGTTGTTGCCGGCGCCGGGGCTGACGTTCAGCGAGGCGGCGGCTGCGAGGAGCAGGATCAACATGGGAAGCCTCCAGTTTATCGCGGAGTGCCTCTCCGGCGACTTGAAAAGGTCCCGCCTGGCGTGCGTACGTTACGGACCATGAACGTCGGCATGCTCGAAACGCTCATTCCCATCGTCGCGATCCTGGCGACCTTCGGGTTTCCGGTGGCCCTGGTCTTCGTCTGGAAGTGGTTCAAGCTCAAGGACCGGGAGCTGCAGCTCGACTCCGATCTGCGCAGGACGGCGGGCAACGCGCTGGAGTCGCGGGTGCAGCGGCTGGAATCGATCATCATGGCGCTCGACGCGGACCTGCGCGCAAAGCTCGACGCGGGACCTGCGCACCGGCCCGAGTTGATGGAGGGGCCCGGCGCCCCGGAGAGCAGCCAGGCGGGCGCCCCGCAGGAGCCCAACAAGATCCGCTGATGCCTAGCTTTGCGGCATGAACACCCTGCTGGTCGCGGCGCTGCTGGCGCTCGCGGCGCCCGATCCCACGCACGACGCCCGCGGCAAGCCCCGGAAGCCCAGGGCGAAGAAGTACGAGGTGCCGCCCAGGGCAGAGGAGGGCGGCCGATGATCCGCTGGATCCTGATCGGGGCCGTTTCGCTCTGGCCGCTGGCCGCGGCGGCGCAGAACACCAGCGAGGGGCGCGCCGACAGCCCGCAGCGCGGCTCGTCACCCACGCCGATGGATGCGAACCACGCCCCGCCCACCTCCCAGCGCGGCTCGCGCGGCAGCACCGCGGGCGGCGCGGAACGCACCGGCACTCCGGGCGCCGGGATCGAGAGCGGCGACGCCAACGGCATGGCCGGCGGCCGCACCGACGAGGGTCCGCGGGGAGGCACCGGCATCCGCGGCACCCTGCGGGGCCGCCATGCCCGCGCGCGCGCCCGGGCCAATTCCCAGGCGCGAGGCCGCAACCCGAAGGGCTCCCTGGAGCGGCCCGCGGAGACGCCGCCGCAGATCGAGCTCAATCCCAGGCCGATGGGCTCGGGCGCCCCGATGACGCCCGTCGATCAGGAGCCGCAGCCGCAGGGCAGGAACTACCCGGAGGGACCGCAGCCCGGAGCGGCCGGCGGAATCGCCAGCGGCACCGAGGGCAGTCCCGGCGGAGCGGCCGTCGAAGGCACGGCCGGCAAGGGCGCCCAGGTGCAGCCGGACGAGAAGGCCGGCGGCAAGCAGGAAGGCGGGCACGATCCCAAGTAGCTGGGGACACCCTGCGCCCTTCGGGCGGCGAGGGTGTCGTGCGTCACTGGGGACACCCTGCGCCCTTCGGGCGGCGAGGGTATCGTGCGTCACTGGGGACACCCTGCGCCCTTCGGGCGGCGAGGGTGTCCCCGTATGGGTGTTACGTCTCGTCGATCAGCTCGGAGAGCTTCTCCGGGTCGAGCACCACCTTGAACTCGCGCGCCCCGTGGGCGATGAGCTGCTTCTCCCAGCCGGTGAGGCGCTGGCGGTAGGCGGTGGGGTTGGCGTTGTCGTGCGCCAGCCGCTTCACGTTCATGGCCAGGACGCTCACGCCCTTGAGCTCGTCCGCCGCCATCTCGCGCTTCACGCCCTGGGGCAGGTCCTCCTCCATGTCGCTGAACACCACCATGGTGCGGCGCCCCGCGTTGCTCTCGCGCAGGTACTCGGCGCCCAGCATCATGGCGCCACGGATGTCGGTGTGCGCCGTGTGCACCGGCCGCTTCTGGAACTCCTCCAGCTTGCTGGCGAGCGCGAGCTTCTGCGCGTTGGCCTTGGAGGGGCGTACGTCCAGGGTCACGCTCGCCTCGACGTTCTGCTTGCGGTAGCTCTCGTCGTCGATGCGGATGACCACCAGCGTGTCACCCGGCGTCATCTTCGGGAGCAGGCCCTTGCGGATGACGTTGACCACCTCCGCCTTCTGGTCGGCGTAGGTCCCGGAGACGTCCACCAGCGCGACGATGGCATGCGCGTACTGGGCGCCGCTCGAACAGGAGCAGGCGAGCAGCGCCAGGAGCGCGAGCGCGCCCCTCCTCATCGGCGCGCCTCCGGGCGAAGCGCCGCGGCGGGCGCGGAGACCTCCGCAGAGCCGTTGCCGAACATGCGCTCGATCTGGAGGGGAATGACGATGTAGACGTCGTAGAGGTGCCGCGCCGCCTCGCAGACATAGCGCATGGCGTGCCCGCCCAGCCTGCAGAGCATTCCCGCGCCGTAGAGCAGGAAGGCCACCGCGCTGAGGACGATGTGGCCGCCGGTCGAGATCATGGTCTCGAGCGGCACCGCCACCATGGCGAGGATCCAGGGCAGGATGAAGCCGAGCACGGCCTGGCCGATGACCGGGATGCGGGACGAGGCGGTGTCCGTCACCGTCGCCGGGGCCCCCGCGAGCGAGGCCTTGAGCGCGTTGGACGAGTCCACGATCTGCTCGCGGAGCACGGCCAGCGAGGCCTCGATGCAGGCGAGCATCAGGAGGCCGCCCACCGCGACGGTGAGGATGATGCGGCGCCGCGACTTGGGGAGCAGCTCCAGCTTGGGGAAGAAGTTGGTGATGCCCAGCATCTCCATGGCGAAGACGCCGGCCGCCACCTCCATCAGCACGATCACCAGCGCGGCCACCGTGGACACCGGCATGCCGCCGATGCGGCTTCCCGAGGGCACGAGCTCGCTCATCGGCAGCGCGATGAGGTTGAAGTTCACGAACGCGCCGCCCATCGCCACCGCCATCACCAGGAGCGAGACGACGAAGAGCTGCGTGGCGCTCCAGCCCAGCACCCGCACCGCCTTGGCGTCGGCCGCGCGGATCTTCTCGAACTGGACCATGTAGCCGTCGATCCGCTTGGTCGACTCCAGCGCGCCGGTCACCGCGGCGCCCACCTCGACCGCAAGCTTCTTCAGCTCCTTCCAGGCCGGCGCCATCGAGCCGAGCAGCTTGTGCTTCTTCGCGGTGGCCTCGCGGAACTCCTGCAGCGCCTTCTTCTCGCCGGCCACGGCGGACTTGTGGATCTCCTCCAGCACCTTCTTCACCACGCCGTCGCCGCTCTGGGGCATCTTCGCCACCGCGGTCACCGCGTCGCTCCAGCCCGGCGCCACCGGCGCCGCCGTCGCGCACTCCTGGAAGTCGGCGTCCACCTTGGTGAGGACGTCGTCGAGCTTGCGGTGCAGGTCGGGGTAGCGGGCCAGCTCCTTGGCGTACGCGCCCTCGATGCGGTGGAACTCCTTGCCCACCTTCGCCTGCAGGTCGCCCTTGCCCATCTCCACGATCATCTCGCGGTCGCGCTGCGCCACCTGCGCCGCCATGCTCCTGCACGCCCGCGCGCCCACGCGGAATCCGCCGCCGAGGAGCCGGCCCAATTCGCGCAGCGCCCGGTGCATCGGGTGCCGCGCCGCGTACAGGAAGACGTTGCTGAGGATGAAGAGCGCCAGCAGGGATGCCGCAGGGTTTGCCGGCCAAAGGTACAGATGTTCCATCTCGCGGCCTCCTTGGCCCTATGGAAACCCCGAGCCTAGGGACCCAGGCGGGGAGGAGGTAAGGGGCCAGTTGGGGGCGGAGGTGGTTCAGAGCAGGGGGATCTGGCCCGGTGGCGGCGCAACCGGGGTGCCGCTCGCGGGCGGGTAGGCCGGCGCGGGGATCTCAAGCACCGCCTGCAGGGGCCCGTGGTCGCTGGTGCCGAACTCGCGAAAGCCGGTGCAGGAGGAGGCCTTCTCCGCCAGAGCGGCGCTGGCGAGCACGTAGTCGATGCGCCAGCCGATGTTCCGCTCGCGCAGGTTCCGCCACGGCGCCCACCAGGTGAAGAGCCGGTCGTCGTCGGGCGCGAACTTGCGGCCGAGGTCGACGAGGCCGTGCCCGATGATCCGTTCCAGCAATTCACGCTCCTGCGGGGTGGTGCCGATCTGGTCCTGCTTGCGCAGCTTTGGGTGCACGTCGCGCTCCTCGCGCGCCACGTTCAGGTCGCCGCAGAGCACCAGGCGCAAGCCCTCCTCCTGCGCCTGCGCGGCCCAGTGCTCGATGCCCTCGAGGAAGCGGATCTTGGCGGGCAGGTCCTTGCCGCCGTTGGGCACGTAGGCGGAGGCGAGGATCAGGTCGCCGAGCCTCGCGGTGACGATGCGCGTCTCGTGATCGAACTCCGGGTGGGTGAAGCGCGGCTGTCCGGGAAAGGTGCGCTTGCGCAGGTGCAGGGAGACGCCGGAGTACCCCTTGTACCCGTGCCAGAAGCACCAGTAGTCCAGCTCGCACAGCGCCTGCGGCACCTGCCCGGGCGAAGCCTTGATCTCCTGGAGGCAGAGCACGTCGGGCTCTTCCCGCTGCACGAACGCCAGCACCTCTGCGGCGCGGGCGCGGATGCCGTTCACGTTCCAGGTGGCGATCTTCACGGCGCACACCGTGCCCGAGAACAACGAAAGGCGGAACCCCGCTTGGGGGTCCCGCCTTCCGGCGCAGCGTTGCCGAGGGGGGATTCGGCCCCGCCTGCATAGGGTTGGACGTTACTTCTGCTCCTCGAATTCAGCATCCACCACGTCGTCCTTCTTCTCGCCGGCCGGTCCCTGGCCGCCGGCCTGGCCGCCCGCCTCGGGGCCTGCGGCACCGGGCGCGCCGGCCTCGCTGCCTGCCGCCTTGTAGGCCTCTTCGGCCATGCGGTGGGAGGCCTGCATCAGCGTCTCGGTGGCGCTCTTCACCGCCTCGACGTCGGTGCCCGCCAGCGCGTCGCGCAGCGCCTTGACCTTGGCCTCGATGTCGGTGCGGGTGGCGGCGGGGATCTTGTCGCCCAGGTCCTTGAGCGACTTCTCGGTCGCGTAGGCCAGGTTGTCGGCGCGGTTGCGGGTCTCGATCTCCTCGCGGCGCAGCTTGTCCTCGGCCTCGTGCGCCTGCGCCTCCTTGACCGCCTTCTCCACGTCGTCCTTGCTCATGCCCGAGGTGGAGGTGATGGTGATCTTGTTCTCCTTGCCGGTGGCGCGGTCTTTGGCCATGACGTGGACGATGCCGTTCGCGTCGATGTCGAAGGTGACCTCGATCTGCGGCACACCGCGCGGCGCGGCGGGGATGCCGTCGAGGTGGAAGCGGCCCAGCGTCTTGTTGTCGCGCGCCATCGGCCGCTCGCCCTGGAGGACGTGCACCTCCACGCTGGTCTGCCCGTCGGCGGCGGTGGAGAACACCTCGGACTTCTTGGTGGGAATGGTGGTGTTGCGCGGGATCAGCGGCGTGGCCACCCCGCCCAGCGTCTCGATGGAGAGCGAGAGCGGAGTCACGTCGAGCAGCAGGATGTCCTTCACCTCGCCGGTGAGCACGCCGCCCTGGACGGCCGCGCCGATGGCCACCACCTCGTCGGGGTTGACCGAGCGGTTGGGCTCCTTGCCGAAGAAGTCCTTGACGATCTGCTGCAGCTTGGGCACGCGGGTGGCGCCGCCCACCAGGATGACCTCGTCGATCTCCTTGGGGTTCTTCTTCGCGTCCGCGAGGCACTTCTTGGTCGGGTCCAGCGCGCGCTGGAAGAGGTCGTCGCACATCTGCTAGAACTTCGAGCGGGTGAGCTTCTTGACCAGGTGCTTGGGGCCGGTCGCGTCGGCGGTGAGGAAGGGCAGGTTGATCTCCGTCTCCATGGTGCTGGAGAGCTCGATCTTCGCCTTCTCCGCCGCTTCCTTGAGGCGCTGCAG
>DASSQZ010000046.1:0-9169 GCA_035702105.1 Myxococcales bacterium
CCGGTGCTCTTCGGCGCCGCCATCCTCGCCACCATGATCTTCGAGCCGCTCGGCCTCGCCGGGCTGTGGATCAAGACGCGGCTCTACTTCCGGCTCTGGCCGTTCCGGTAGGGGGAACCGCATGGACCGCTTTCTCCAGTACGGACTGGCCGGCCTCTCCAGCGGGGCCCTCTACGCGCTGGTGGCGCTGGGGCTGGTCCTCATCTACCGCTCCGCGCGGGTGCTCAACTTCGCCCACGGCGACGTGGCCACCCTGGGGACGTTCGTCGCCTTCACCGCGCTGACCCGCGGGCTCTCGATGTGGATCGCGCTGCCTCTGGCCATCGGCGCGGGCGCGGTGATGGCGATGCTCTTCTACTTCGGCGCCCTGGTTCCCGCGCAGCGCAAGGGGGCCAATGCGCTCGGCAGCGTCATCCTGACGTTTGGCCTCTCGCTCATCCTCCAGGGCTTCACCGTCTGGGGCTGGGGCGCCGAGCCCGACCGCCTGCCCTTCCCGCTCTCGGACAGCAAGGTCTGGCAGTTGGGCCCGGTGTTCATCTCCGAGCTTGCCGCAGGCACCCTGGCGGCGGCGGCGGCCGCGAGCCTCCTGCTCTTCCTGCTCACGCAGCGGACGCGGCTCGGCCTCGCCATGCGCGCCACCTCCGAGAACCTGGCCGCCGCGCAGACGCTCGGCATCCCCACTCGCGGCGTGCTGGCCTTCGCCTGGGGCACGGCGGCGGCGCTGGCGGTGATCGCGGGCGTGTTCCTCGCCCCGGCGCTGCTGCTCGATCCGTTCTTCATGCTCGACCCGCTCTTCAAGGGCCTGGCCGCAGCGGTGCTCGGCGGCATGAACAGCCTCCCCGGCGCGGTGGTGGGAGGGCTCCTCCTCGGCGTGGCGGAGAGCCTGGGCGGCGGCTACGTGGCCATCGAGTTCAAGACCACGATGGCGTTCGTGCTCATCGTGGCGGTCCTGCTCGTGCGGCCGGAGGGGCTGCTCGGGCGCGAGTTCCAGGAACGGGTCTGACGAGGGCGCTCCGATGTCGATGGAAAGCTCGACCCGGCCCGTTGCCGGAAAGCCGGTGGAGGGCGCCCCCCCGCGCGCGCGCGTCCCGCGCAGCGAGCACGACTACACCGAGGGGATGGCCGCGCAGCGGCGCGCGTTCGCGCTGGAGCGGACCGGCGCCGACCTCTCGCACCTGGCCCACTACGACTTCGACCCGGCGCTCGTGTCCGGCAACATCGAGAACTTCATCGGCGTGGCGCAGGTGCCCGTCGGGCTCGCCGGCCCGCTCCGCGTCCACGGCGAGCACGCAGAGGGCGATTTCTACGTCCCGCTCGCCACCACCGAGGGGACCCTGGTCGCGAGCTACAACCGCGGGATGCGGGTGCTGGCCGCCTCGGGTGGGGTGCGCGCCACGGTGGTCGAGCGATCGATGCAGCGCTCGCCGGTGTTCATCTTCCCGGACGCGGTCGCGGCGCGCGAGTTCGGCCGCTGGGTGGAGGAGCACCTGGGCGGCATCCGCGCCGCGGCCCAGGCCACCACGCGGACGGGAAAGCTCGTCGAGATCGGCCAGTACCAGGTGGGGCCGCTGCGATATCTGCGCTTCAACTACACCACCGGAGACGCCGCCGGGCAGAACATGACCGGCAAGGCGACCCTGGCCGCGTGCCAGTGGATCAAGGCCCACCACCCGGGCCCGCTCCAGTTCCTGCTCTCGGGAAACATCGACACCGACAAGAAGCATTCGCAGATCAACACGCTCCTGACGCGAGGCCGGCGCGTGGTGGCCGAGGCGGTGCTGCGCAAGGAGGCGCTGGAGCAGATGGTGGGCGCGAGCCCCCGCGAATTCTTCCGCCACCGGCAGGTCTCCATCGCCGGCTCCTTCCTCGCCGGCGCCTCCAACAACGGCGCGCACGCCGCCAACGCGCTCGCCGCGCTCTTCATCGCCACCGGGCAGGACGTGGCCAACGTGGCCGAGTCGCACGCCGGAATCACCTACTCGCAGCTCCTCGACGACGGCGACTACTACTGGTCGGTCACCCTGCCCTCGCTGATCGTGGCCACCTACGGCGGCGGAACCGGACTGCCCACGCAGAAGCAGTGCCTGGCGCTGCTCGGCTGCTGCGGTCCGGGCACGGCGGACAAGCTCGCCGAGATCTGCGCCGCGGTGGTGCTCGCGGGAGAGATCTCGCTCGCCGGCGCGGTGCTGCACGGAGACTGGGTCTCGGCGCACGAACGGCTGGGGCGCAACCGGAAGTGACCGGCTCGCTGCCCCGGATTGAACGCCCGCCAGCCCCCTGTCCCGCGCCCCCATTGGCGCAAGCGCGCGACGCAGTTCAACCGGTTGAACCAGTTCTGCAGACCCCGCCGCCGTGCGCCACGGACTCAATCCGGATCGAGCCGCCGATCATGGCGCACCGGGTGCCAACATCTCGCAGCCCGCAAATTCGATGCCGCCCACGCGATCCTGCAGTGCGGATGATCGAGTCGCCCTCGCGACAAGACGGCTACGCCGACGTGAGCGCGCGCACCAATTCGGGGTACGCCGCGTCCGCATACGCGCGCATCTCCTCGTCGGTGCGGTCCTGGATGGGATGCGGCACGAACACGCTCGCGGGCGAAAAGCCCAGGGCGCGCGCCTGCGCCGAGGCGGCCTCGCGAAACTCGTTCGAGGCCACGAAGACCGCCGGCATCCCCCGCGCCTCGGCGTCGCTGATGTCGTGCACACTGCACGACGTGCAGCTCCCTCAATCGGCCAGCGCCTCGATCAGCACCTCGCACGACGACGCGATCTGCTGGCGCACGTCGATGGGCGCGGGCTTGCTGAAGGTGGGCTTGGCGAAACGGCGCACCTTGCACCCCTCGGCGGCGAGGCGCTCCTCGATGCGGTCGAGGAAGACGTTGCCCCGCGGCTTGGAGATGTCGAGCAGCGCCACCGACCTGCCGCGCAGCGAGGCGGGCCGCGGAACGCGCGCGCGCTCGGAAACCGTGCGCCCGGCGGTGGGGTCGAGGACGATGGTCATCGCGTGATCTCCCTGGTGACGGGCTGGCTTCCGGTGTCTCCATTGATCCAGCCGCCGATGATCTCGGAAAAGAGCCCGGCCTTGCCGCCTGCATGAACGAGCAGCAGGCCGCCGCCGCGGAACTTGGGAATGGTGGCGTCGCGCAGGTGCTCGGGCAGCCCCTCCGCGATGCCGCCCGCTCCGCGCACCATCCCGGCGCCGGGAAGCTGCAGTCGCTGGTGCAGCTCCTCGAGGAGGCGCGCCTTGCTCCAGCCCGCCTCGCGGAAGACCCGCGCGTGCTCCGGACCCACCACCAGCATGGCGTCGAAGCCGAGGGCCAGCTTGGGATGATGGAGCGCGCGAAGGTTGACGGCGAACGACGCGGCCAGCGACTCGGGCGTGCGGCTCTGCTGATCGACGATGCAGCGGGTGCCCTCGCCGGCGAAGAGCGTGACCGCGCTGGCGCCGCGGGCAAGGCCGCGCTCCACCGAGAGCGGCTCCCAGGGAGAGCCTTCCTCGTCTTCCGCGAAGCAGAAGGAGAGCTTCCCGGGGCTGCCGTGGGTTGCGCGATCCACCTCGCCCGGCCTGCCGCCGCCCACGTTGCGGATCACGAGCTGCAGGGCGCGGCCGATGGTGAGGCCGGCGCGGTTGCCCTGCCCCAGCACGTTGACGCCTGAGTTCATGCCGATGGCGCGGCGGATGGGCCCGTTCACCACCAGTACCGGCCCCACCGGCATGGTGGTGGCGAGCACTCCGTGCATGTTGAATTCGTCGGTGCAGGCCGCCTCCAGCGCGGCCAGCAGCACCGGCAGGTACTCCGGCCTGCAGCCCGCCATCACCGCGTTGATGGCGGCCTTCTCCACCGTCACCTCGACCAGATCCGGCGGCGCCACCGCCACCGTCTCGCCCGGATCGCGCGTGGTGCCCGCCAGCATCCGCAGCACGCGCGCCTCGGTGGGCGGCACCAGCGGCAGTCCGTCGCTCCAGCCGCGGTCGAAGAGCGACTCGATCTCGTCCTCCAGCGGGGCCAGCTCCAGGCGGCGGCTCCTGAGCTTCCCTCCGAGGAAGCGGACCGCCAGGGCGTCGGCGTGGGCGGGATCGACCGAGAGCGAGCCGCAGCCCGGCCGGTGCTCGGGCAACGACGGGCCCAGGCCGCGGACGCCGGTGAGGCTCTCCCAGCCGGCGCGGCTCCAGCCCACGGTGCGCGCCTCTTCCTTGCCGCCCGCCACCCGCAAGAGCGTGGGGACGGTCTCGATGCCGCAGCGGAAGCTCACCTCGAGCGACACGTCGTCGACCGGGTCGAGGCCGGCAGGAAATGCGCGGTCGTCCTGGGTATAGACCGTGAGCCGCGCGCCCGAGGCGCGCAACTGCGCGAGCACCGGCGCCACCAGTACGCAGGTGGGGCAATCATGCTTGACGACGGCGACCAGCCCGTCCGGCAATCCTGCGCTCATGCCAATCTCCCGCACCCGAGCTGCAGGCAGGGTCCGACGTTGCGCGAACGAATGCAAGGGGGAGAAGCGGCATGAATCTTCCATCGATCCGCTAAAACCCGTCGCGCAGGAGGCCCGATGACGTCTTCCCTTCTCGCAGTGCTGCTCGCCCTGGCCGGCGTGGCGCCCGGCGTGGTGGACGGCGCCACCGCGCACAAGCTCGTCGCCGCGGGAATCCGCGTGGTCGACGTGCGGACGCCGGCGGAGTTCGCGGCCGGCCACGTGCCGGGCGCCATCAACATTCCCCACGACCAGATGGCGCAGCGGCACGAGGAGGTGGGCCCGCCCTCCACGCCAATCCTCGTCTACTGTCACAGCGGCAAGCGCAGCGCCCTCGCCATCGCCATCCTGCGCGAGAAGGGCTTCACGCAGATCTACGATCTCAAGGCGTACGACGCGTGGGTCGCGGCGGAGAAGGCGCCCAGGTAATCGCGCACGTCTTGCGGGCGCCGGGAGCCGGAAGTGCGAGTTCTGCGCGCTCCGCCCCCTTCGCCGCAGGCTCCGGGCGTAGCCCGTCCCTTGCATACGGTGGCCCTTCAGCCACAGCGGCAACGGAGGATTCATGGCTTCGAGCAATCTGCGCATCACCGATGAGCGGACCGGTCGCACCTACGAGGTCCCCATCGAGAACGGCGCCATCCGCGCCACCGACCTTCGCAAGATCAAGATCGAGGACACCGACTTCGGCATGCTCAGCTACGACCCGGCCTTCCTCAACACCGCGTCGACCAAGAGCCGGATCACCTACATCGACGGAGACCGGGGCATCCTCCGCTACCGCGGCTACCCCATCGAGCAGCTCGCGGAGAGCTCCTCGTATCTCGAGGTCTCGTACCTGCTCATCAACGGCGAGCTGCCCAAGCCTGCCGAGCTGAAGACCTGGACCCACGACATCACCCATCACACCTTCGTGCACGAGAACGTGAAGGGGTTCATGGACGGGTTCCGCTACGACGCGCACCCGATGGGCATGCTGGTCTCCACCGTGGCCGCGCTCTCCACCTTCTACCCGGAGTCGAAGAACATCTTCGACGCCGGCGAGCGCCGCCTGAACATGACGCGGCTGATCGCCAAGCTGCCCACCCTCGCCGCCTGGTCCTACCGGCACTCGCTCGGCCTGCCCTACGTCTATCCGGACAACGAGCTCTCCTTCGCGGGAAACCTTCTCGCGATGATGAAGAAGATGGCCGAGCCGAAGTACCAGCCCAACCCGGTGCTCGAGCGGGCGCTGGACGTGCTCTTCATCCTCCACGCCGACCACGAGCAGAACTGCTCCACCAACGCGATGCGCGCGGTGGGCAGCTCGCACCCCGACCCCTTCGTCGCGGTGGCGGCGGCGGCCTCGGCGCTCTACGGGCCGCTGCACGGCGGCGCCAACGAGGAAGTGCTGCGGATGCTGAAGGAGATCGGCTCGGTGGACAACGTGCCCGCCTTCATCAAGACGGTGAAGGAGGGCGGCCAGGGCGGCCGGCTGATGGGCTTCGGCCACCGCGTCTACAAGTCCTACGACCCGCGGGCGAAGGTCATCAAGAAGATGGCCGACCAGGTCTTCGCCGTGACCGGCACCAACCCGCTCCTGGAGATCGCGCTGCGGCTGGAGAAGATCGCGCTGGAGGACGAGTACTTCGTCAAGCGCAAGCTCTACCCCAACGTGGACTTCTACTCCGGCCTCATCTACGAGGCGCTGGGCTTCCCGGTGGAGATGTTCCCGGTGCTCTTCGCCATCCCGCGCGTGTCGGGCTGGCTGGCGCAGTGGGAAGAGCTGCTGCTCGACTCCGAGCAGAAGATCGCGCGGCCGCGCCAGCTCTACATCGGCGCGCCGAAGCGCGACTACGTGCCCAGTGTGAAGCGCTGAGAGCCTTCGGGCACCTCGCGCTTCCGCGGCGCCGCCGGGCTTCCACCGGCGGCGCCGTCATCCTTTCAGGGCCCCGGACATTCCCGCCACGTAGTGCTCGACGAAGAAGAAGTAGACCACCACCACGGGAAGGCTGCCGAGCAGCGCCCCCGCCATCAGCGGCCCCCATTGATAGATGTCCCCGCGGACCAGCTCGGTGGCGAGTCCCACCGGGACCGTCTTGTTCAGCGGCGAGGACATGAACACGAGCGCGTAGAGATATTCGTTCCAGGAGAGCGTGAAGCAGAAGATGAAGGCGGAGATGAGCCCCGGCGCGCTCAGCGGCAGGATGACCTGGAAGAGGATGCGCAGCCGGCTCGCGCCGTCCACCATGGCCGCCTCCTCCAGCTCGTGAGGAATGGATTTCAGGTATCCGACCAGGAGCCAGGTGCAGAAGGGCACGAGGAAGGTGGAGTAGACCGGGACCAGCGCCCAGAGGTGGTCGAACCACCCGAGCCTGAGCATGACGTCGGCGAGCGGAATGAAGAGGATGGCGGGTGGAATCAGGTAGGCGAGATAGATGCCGAGGCTCACGCCGTCCGCTCCGGGAAAGCGCACCCGCGCGAGCGCAAACGCCGCCAGGAAGCTGGCCGAGACGCTGAGCGCCGTCGCCGCGGAGGCCACCGCCATGGTGTTCCAGAACCAGCGCGGGTAGCTGGTCTGCAAGAGCAGGTATTTCACGTGGTCGAGCGTCGGGTGCGTGACCCAGAAGGGATTCGCCGTCACGCTGACCAGCTCGTGGTTGGGTTTGATGGAGGTCAGCACCATCCAGTAGAAGGGAAAGAGCAGGAAGAGCGCGAACGCCGAGAGCGGCGCCCAGGTGGAGAGGAGCCGCCTCAAGCCTGCCTCCGCAGCGCGCCCAGCGCGCCCCAGGCGAGCAGGGCCAGGAACGGCAGCGTGAAGCCGGCGATGGCCGCGCCCTCCCCCAGCGCCCCGCCGGGAATGGCCCGCTGATACGCCAGCGTCACGAACAGGTGGGTGGCGTTGGCGGGCCCGCCGCGGGTGATGGTCCAGATGAGCTGGAAGTCGGTGAAGGTGAAGATGGCCGAGAAGATGGTCAGGATGGTGGTGAGCGGAAGGAGCAGGACCCAGGTGATCTGCCAGAAGATCTGCCAGTCCGACGCGCCGTCGATGGAGGCGGCCTCGTGCAGCTCGCCGGGGATGGCCTGCAGGCCGGCGAGGTAGCCCACCGCGAAGAAGGGAATGCCGCGCCAGACGTTCGCGACCATCAGCGAGGCGCGCGCGAGCCAGGCACTGCCGAGGAAGTTGACGTGCTGGTCGACGAGCCCCAGCCGCACCAGCGCCCAGCTCACGAAGCTGAACTGGGGATCGAGGATCCACCACCAGGCGAAGGCCGAGAGCACCGTGGGCACGACGTAGGGCAGGAGCAGGACCGAGCGCCAGAAGCGATATCCGGCGAACCGGCGGTTCAGGACCACCGCAAGCCAGAGGCCGAGGAACAGCTTGAAGGCGACGGTGACCAGCGTATAGAGCGCCGTGTTCAGCGCGGTGATGCGGAAGACCGGATCGGTGAGCAGGTACCGGTAATTCTCCAGGCCGACGTACGAGCCGGGCTCGCCGATGGTGGCGTCCTTGAACCCCAGCAGCACGCCGAGGACGAGCGGAATGGCGAGCAGGCCGCCCAGCAGCACGGAGGCGGGCAGGAGCAGCAGCGTGGGAAGGAGCGGCCCCTTTTCCAGCGAGAGGGGCCGCATCCAGGAGGCCGCGCCCAAGCGCTATCCGCGATAGATGCGGCGCAGCCGGTTCTCCGCCCTGGCCGCCGCGTCCTTCGCGCTCATGCCGTTGACGGTCGCGTCGGCGAACATGTCGAGGACGATGAACTCCGCCAGCGCCGCCGCGGCCTGCTGTCCGGGCTCGCCCGCGTAGCCGTTGTGCAGCATCCGCGCGATGCCGTCGCGGAACGGCGTCGCCTTCGGGTCCTTCGTCCACACCGGCAGGTCGCGATAGCGCTTCAGCGCCGGGGTCACGTAGCCGTTCATCGCCTCCACCCAGGGTTCGGCCTGCGCCGGCGAGAGCATGAAGCGGATGTATTCCTTGGCTGCGTTGGGAAAGCGCGAGTGCCTGAAGATGAAGGCCTGGCTGAAGTTGGCGAGCTCCGTCGGACGCCCTGCGGGACCGATGGGAAAGGCCGCGTGGCCGATGTCGGAGGCAATCTCGGGAAAGTCCTTCTTCGCGGCGTAATAGATGCTGATCCCGTTGTTGGTGAGCGACACCTCGCCGGCGAGGAAGGCGCGGTTGTTGTTCGGGTCGAGCCAGGAGGCCACGCCCGGAACCATGTGCGGGAAGAGCTCCTTCGCGTACTCGAGCGCCTCCAGGCCCGGCTTCTGGCCGATGGCGATGGTCTTGTTGTCCTTCTCCACCGCCCGCCCCCCGAAGGTCCAGAGGAGCCAGTGGGTCCAGTTGTTCCCGTCGCCGACCGCGTGCCCGAGCGCGAAGCCGGCCGGATGTCCCCGGGCCTTGAGCGCCTTGACGAGCTTGAGCAGGTCGGCAGGCGTCTTCGGGAACTCGTCGAAGCCGGCCTCCTTCATCCAGCCGGTCCGGTAGGTGAGGCACTCCACCGTCGCGCCCACGGGAACGGCGATCCAGTGCTTCATCCTGTTGCTGTACCCGTAGGTGCGCGCGACGTCGTACCAGCCGCCGAACTGCTTGCCCAGGCCCTCGGCCACGTCGGTCACGTCGACCAGCTTCTGCGGATAGATGTGCGGGTCGTCGTACCAGCCCATGATGATGTCGGGGCCGGTTCCGAGGTTGGCCGCGAGCGCCGCCTTGGGCCGCACGT
>DASSQZ010000047.1:0-6112 GCA_035702105.1 Myxococcales bacterium
ATCTCTTCCGTCTGGCTTCTCCGCGTTGGATGGCGCCTGTAGCGATGCAGCCTGCGAATTCGCGGGGCATCTGAACCCTGGTAACGGGGCCGGCCTGCCGCCGAACATGGGCGACGACGGCGGTTCGCGCGCGGGGGCTCTCACCGAGGACGCGCGACGGGTCATCGCGCAGAGTACAGCGGCTTTCCGCGACTGCGGATACGGGCTCTGGCTGCTGGTGCAGGGGGGGCAGCACCGACGCGATCGGCTGGTGCGGGTTGAAGGCCGGAGGCGATCCGCGCAAAGCTGATGTTCGGCCTCGCCCCGCGGGCGCGCGGGGCGGGATTCGCCGCCGAGGCGACGCGCGCCGTGGTCGAGCATGCACTCTCGCTTCCACGGACGCGGGCGGTGTGGGGCGCGGCGCTACCGCAGACTCGATGCGCCGCAAGTCAACCAGGGCTCTTGCGTGGACGCGGTCCGCTCACCTCCCCCACACCGACGCCTTCTTCGCCCACGAGCTCTGCGGGTACTGCTTGCCGAACGCCGCCGCCGTCTCTCCCAGCGCCGCGGCGTCGTTGCTCGCCTTGTACTTCGCCACTCCCGCCCAATACAGCGCCTCCGGCGCCGCTTCCGTTCCGCCGTGCCGCGACACCACCTCGCGAAACCAGCGCTCCGCCTCGGCGAACTGCCCGCGCGCAAACGCCGACTGCCCCAGCCCCAGCGCAAGCTGGCCGAGAAAATCGTCCACCGGCAGGAACCCCTCGATGCGGTGCCGCTCCGCCCCCGACGGGTCCACCACCAGCACCGTCGGGGTCCACTGCACTCCGTACCGCTGGCCGAACCGCTCCCACTCCGCCTTGTTCTCGCGGACGTGGATGCGCGCGGGCAGGAAGTTCTCCGACACGAACTTCACCACCCGCGGATCAGGATAGACCTCGGCATCCAGCCGAGCGCAGCCGCCTCACATCGGCGCGGCGCTGAAATCCAGGAGCGCGTGCCGCCCCTGCGCCTTTGCCTCCGAGAGCACCGCGTCCACGTCGCGCCGAAAGGAGATCGCCATGCCTTGCCTCCGCGTCGGCAAAGGCTAGGTCCGCGATCCGCCTTCGTCAATCGAGGGCGCGACCTACGAGGATCGGCGCTCCAGCTCCTGCGCGAGCGCCGCATCGGCGAATGCCTCGCGCCAGGTGTTGCCCTGCCCCTCCACCAGGTACCCGCCCCCGCGGCCGCTGCCCACGGTGCAGCGGTAGCGCGCGAGGCGGCCGTGGCCGCCGTCGGTGCGGCGGGACGGCCGGTAGGTGGCGGTGGCGCTCAATCCCCAGCGGCGGATCGCTTCAGCCTGGGCCTGCTCTTGCGTCATGTCCGTCGGAGGCTGCTGCTGCGCCATGGGCCGCGCAGCGTATCACGAACCGACGCGCTCAGCGCGGGTCGAGCGCGCGCAGTTGGCCGGCCAGGCGCCGCACCTCGATCTGCAGGGCGGGCGAGGGCGCGCTCGCCAGCGCCGCGCGGATCTCGCCGTCGAGCGCGATCAAGCGCTCGGACGAGGCGAACGGAGTCTGCCGCCTGTGGAAGCGCATCCGCGTCTCCCCGAGCAGCTCACCCAGGGCGTGCATCTCCGCGCTCAGTTGCGCGTCGGCCGGTTCGGAAGTCATTCGACGGTGAAGACCTTGATGTGGGCCGAGCTCGCGCCGGGAATCGTTCGTCTCATCTGCCTGCCTCCCCCGCCACTATACACCGGCAAGCCCTCGCCCCCCGGCCGCCCGCGTCAGTCCTCGTCGCCGTCGCGGTGACCGCCGCGCGCGTGCCCCTCGCCGTGCTCGTGCTCGTCGTCGTCCCGGTCGTGCTCGTGGCGCCGGCCCCTGAGCTCCACGTCGAAGCGCACCACCGCTCCGCTGTAGGGATCGACGCCCACCCGCAGATCGCCCGGAGGCGGGGCGGCCAGCTTGACCCGCACGTCCCAGCCCGCCTCGTCGCGCTCGACGCCGCGGACCGAGCGCGGACGGTAGCCGCGGCGCACGGCCTCGTGCATGGCCACGTCGGCCGCCTCCTGCCGCGAGAGGGCCCGGCGCTGGATCGGCGCGGGAACGGGAGCGGGAGCGCGAGCGGGGAACGCCACGGCACAGGCGGAGCCGAGCGCCAGAGACAAGAGGCCAACGATCGAGAGCACGCCGCGCTTCCGTGGTGTTCGCATCCAGATTAGATACGACGCGCAGCCTTCCCCGAAGCAGAGGATTCGCGAGGTGCGCATGTTCCGCATGTGGGTCCTGGCCGGCGCGGCTGCGCTGATCTGCGCGGCATCCCCTGCGCGCGCCGCTTCTCCGCTGCTGCGGCTGGGCGGCGATTATCTCCTCGACGGCGGCCCCGGCCTCTTCTCGCTCACCCTTGGCATCGATACGCGCATCGCCCGCAACCTGTCAGTGGGCGGAAGGTTCGGCGGGCTCGTCACCACCAGCCCTTCCACCGCCGGCGTTCCGCTCGATCTCTCGCTGCGCGTCTCCACCGGGCGCGTCTACTTCGAGGGCCTGGCCGGCCCCTGGATCTTCTTCTCCGGCGACACGGTGCGCGGCCACGCCGCCTTCGGGTTCGGGCTCATCTCCCGCGAGCTGGAGCTCGGCGCCGAGGTCGGCTGGTTGAGCGGCTTCTCCCGCGCCATGCTCGGCGTGCGGCTCGGCTTCCGCATCTGAATCCTGCGCAAGTTGCGCGCCGCGCCGCCGCTTCGCGCAAACCTTGCGCTGTCGGTGCGGCCCGCAGGGTCTGCGCACTTGGTCCCTCTTCTGCATGAGGGCCATCCCGCAGCATTGCGCACAAACGAGAGGCAGGGATGACAAGAGATCTGGTGATCGGGATGGCCGGCTCCGGCGGAGACGGAATCGTCAGCGCCGGCGAGTCGCTCATCGCCGCATGTGCGACCGAGGGCTACCACGCGGTCATGACCAAGAGCTTCGGCTCGCAGATCCGCGGCGGCGAGTCGTCCTGCAGGGTGAGGCTGGCCATCGAGCCGGTGCTCAATCCCGGCGGGGCCCTCGACGTCGCGGTGGCGCTGAACTGGGAGGACTTCCTCAAGTTCGGCGCCGAGCTGCCGGTGGGCGGCAACACCGTCATCATCTATGACAGCGCCACCGGCGTCCCGCCCGACAAGCTTCCCCTCAGCGGCGTGAACCCCGACGAGGTCTTCGCCGTGCCCATCGGCGAGATGGCGCGCAAGGCCGCCGGCACCGACAAGGCGAAGAACACGGTGGTGCTGGGCCTGCTCTCGGGCTGGTTCGGCATCGTCCGCGAGGGCGTGATGAAGGGCCTGCGCAAGAAGCTCGCGAAGAAGGGACCGGAGGTGCTCGAGGCCAACGAGAAGGCCTTCCAGAGCGGCATCGACTACGCCACCGAGAACCCGCTGCGCGTCTCGCGCCTGATGGAGAAGCCGGCCAGGCCCGGCGTCAAGCTCCTCACCGACGGCAACGACATCTGCGCCGCCGCGGCCATCTTCTCCGGCTGCCAGTTCTTCGGCGGCTATCCGATCACGCCCTCCACCGAGATCATGCAGCTGCTCACCCGCGAGATCTGGAAGTACGGCGGCGCGGTGATGCAGGCCGAGGACGAGATCGCCGGCATCGGCGCGGCGCTCGGCGCCTCGTTCGCGGGAAAGAAGTCGATGACCGCCACCTCCGGCCCGGGCTTCTCCCTCAAGACCGAGGTCCTCGGGCTCGCCAGCATCGCCGAGCTGCCGCTGGTCATCGTCAACGTCCAGCGCGGCGGCCCCTCCACCGGCATGCCCACCAAGTCGGAGCAGTCGGACCTCTTCCAGGCGGTCTACTCCGCCCACGGCGACGCGCTGCGTCCGGTGCTCGCGCCAACGAGCGTGAGCGACACCTTCGACGTCACCGTGGAGGCGTTCAACATCGCGGAGAAGTACCAGACGCCGGTGGTCATCCTCTCCGACCAGGAGATCGCGCAGCGCAAGGAAGTGATCGATCCCATCGACACCAGCCGCTTCGAGATCGTGAACCGGCTGCAGCCGAAGGGAGCGGAGCTGACCGACTACGCGCGCTTCAAGTTCACCAAGAGCGGCGTCAGCCCCATCAGCCATCCCGGCATGAAGGGCGGCAACTACCTGGGCGCGGGCATCGAGCACAACGAGCAGGGCGACCCCACCGCCAGCGGCGCCATGCACGGCAAGATGACCGAGAAGCGGTTCCGCAAGCTGGACCCGCTGCGCGAGCGGGCCGATCTCTTCCGCATCGAGGGAGATCCGGACGCGCCGCTGGCGCTGGTGAGCTGGGGCTCGACGGCGGGCGTCTGCCGCGAGGCCATGCAGCTCGCGCTCGCACAGCGCATGAAGGTGAAGCTGCTCGTCCCCTACCTGCTCTATCCCATCGCCGAGGGCGTCTACCGCAGGTTCTTCGACTCGGTGGAGGCGGGGCTGGTGGTGGAGCAGTCCTACCAGGGCCAGCTCTACCGCATCCTCCGCACCGAGCTGGATCTGCCCGCGGGCCTTCAGCCCTTCTGCCGCACCGGCGCCAATCCTTTCCGGCCTGCGGAGGTCGTCGAGACCTTGCGCCAGGCCGTCCTCTCCCTCCAGCGGCGCGTCGAAGACCGCCAGCAACCCCAGGAGTAACGGATGACCTCGCTTCCGACCTTCACCGCCAAGGACTTCAAGAGCGACCTGAAGCCCATCTGGTGCCCGGGCTGCGGCGACTTCGGCGTGCTGCAGGCGCTCTACCGCGCGCTCGCGGCCATCGGCCGGCCGCCGCACGAGATCGCCTTCATCTCCGGCATCGGCTGCTCGTCGCGCATTCCCGGGTATACGACGGCCTATGGATTCAACAGCGTCCACGGCCGCGCGCTCCCCATCGCCCAGGGCATCAAGCTGTCGCGCCCCGAGCTTCTGGTCCTGGCCGCGGGCGGTGACGGCGACGGCTTCTCCATCGGCGGCGGCCACGTGCCCCACGCCATCCGCCGCAACATCGACCTCACCTACATCGTGATGGACAACCAGATCTACGGGCTCACCAAGGGACAGCTCTCGCCCACCAGCGCCAAGGGCCTGAAGACGGTGACCTCGGGGTACGGCAGCTTCGAGAATCCGGTCAATCCGCTGCTGTATACGCTCGCCTACGGCGCGCCCTTCGTGGCGCAGGGCACGCCGGCGGACATGGCGGGGCTCGCCTCGGTCATCGAGGAGGCCATCCGCTATCCCGGGTTCGCCTTCGTCAACGTGCAGTCCCCCTGCGTGACCTACGGGCAGGAGGACCAGCAGGTGAAGGCGCAGAAGGCGAAGATGAAGTCGCTCGCCAGCCTCGGGCACGACCCGAAGAACCTGCTCGCCGCGCTGGACCTGGCCCGCGCCTACGGCACCGAGCTGTACACCGGCGTGCTCTACCGCAACCCGGAGCCGCCGCAGACCATGAACTCGCTCGTGGCGCAGCGGCAGGAGGAGCTGGCCGCGAAGGCCCTGCCGAAAGAGCGCATTCTCGACATGTTCGTGCAGCATTAGGGGGAACAGTGACGACGACCAAGGGAATCGATTTCGCGACCCTGCCGCTCAAGGACGCGCTGGACCTGGCCGTCCTCGTCGAGGAGGAGGCGCAGGAGCGCTACGAGGAGTTCGCCGACCAGATGACCAAGCACCGCAACGCCACCGCGGCGAGCTTCTTCCGCTTCATGGCGGCCAACGAGCAGAAGCATGGCGCGGAGCTGCAGGCGCGCCGCAAGCAGCTCTTCGCCGACGCGCCGGCGGCGGTGACGCGGCAGAACCTCTTCGACGTGGAGGCGCCCGAGTACGACGAGGTCCGCGCCTTCATGACCGCCCGCGAGGCCCTGCAGGCGGCCTACCGCGCCGAGAAGAAGGCGTATGCCTTCTTCAACGAGGCCATTCCCCGCATTACCGACCCCGCGGTGAAGCGGCTCTTCGAAGAGCTGCGGGGCGAGGAAGTGCAGCACCAGGACCTGGTGCTGATGCAGCTGGAGAAGACGCCGCCCGACCCGAAGATCAAGGCGGACGACGTGGCCGACGAGCCGGCCGCGCAGTAGCCACGGTCAGCGCCGCCAGCCCGGAGGCGGAATCGCGTAGCCGCGCTCGACCACCGGGAAGGGCTCGGCGCGGCGGCGGAGATCGGCCTCGCCGATCACCGTGCCGTCGACG
>DASSQZ010000048.1:0-17502 GCA_035702105.1 Myxococcales bacterium
CTTCTTCGTCATGTTCGTGCTCGGGTACACGCTGAACCAGATGACGCTGCTCGCGCTCTCGCTCGCCATCGGCCTGCTCATCGACGACGCGGTGGTGGTGCGGGAAGCGATCACCCACCGGCTGGACCACGGCGAGGATCCGGCCTCGGCCGCCTCGAAGGGCACCCGCGACGTGGCCCTGGCGGTGCTCGCGACCACCTTCACGCTGGTGGCGGTCTTCGTCCCGGTGGCGTTCATGCCCGGAATCGTCGGCCAGTTCTTCAAGCAGTTCGGCATCACCATCTCCGCGGCGGTGCTGATCTCGCTCTTCATCTCCTTCACCCTCGACCCGATGCTCTCGGCGCGGCTGGCGAAGCAGCGCAGGGAAGGTGAAGTCGTCATCCACAACGGGGTGGCGAAGTTCTTCCACGAGATGTTCCTCTCGTGGGAGCGCTTCTACGAGAAGACGCTGGCCTGGGTGCTCAGGCACAAGTGGACCACCATCGGCCTCACGCTCGTGGTCATGGCGCTCTCGCTCGGCGCAGCCACCAGGCTCGGGGCGGAGTTCGCCTCGGTGGAGGACCACGACCAGCTCATCGCCGACCTCAAGCTGCCCGACAGCGCGAGCCTCGATCTGTCCGCTCGCCGCGCCGGAGAGGCCGAGGCGCTCCTGCACAAGATCCCCGAGGTGACCGACGTCTACTCCATCATCGGCACCAACGGCGAAGTGAACAAGGTGCGCCTGCGCGCCCTGCTCACGCCCAAGACCTCGCGCAAGAAGAACATCCTCCAGCTCAAGGACGAGGCGCGCGCGGCGCTTTCGGGCGCGCTTCCCGCCACCGAGGTGGCGATCAGCGACCCGCCGATGATCGAGGGCCTGGGCGACTTCTTCCCCATCATGATCCGCCTCGTGGGCCCGAAGTTCGACGAGCTGAACGCGCAGGCGAAGTTCGTGGCCGACTGGCTGAAGAACAACCCCGGCACCGCCGACGTGCGCATCGAATCGAACCCGCCCAAGCCGGAGCTGGCCATCGACGTGGACCGCACCCGCGCCGCCGACCTGGGCCTGCCTGCGGCGCAGATCGCCACCCAGATGCGGCTCGCGGTCGAGGGGGAGGTGGCGGCAAAGCTCCGCGAGGGGAAGGACGAGACCGACATCCGGGTCAGGCTTGCGGAGCGCGACCGCAACAGCCCCGAGCGCATCGCCGGGATGGACCTCTTCTCGCAGAAGGGCATCCGCAAGCTCTCCGACGTGGCCACCGTCTCCCTCCAGGATGGGCCCAGCGTGATCGAGCACGAGGATCGCGAGCGGCAGATCGCCGTCTACTCGCAGCTCGCCTCGGGAGCGGCGCTGGGCGACATCGCCACGGCCCTGCGCAAGGCGATGGCGGCTCACGAGCTGCCCGCGGGCTACTCGGTGAAATACGACGGGCAGATCAAGACGCTGGACGAGCAGAACGACGCCTTCACCGGCGCCTTCGGCCTGGCCTTCGTCTTCATCTTCATGGTGCTCGCCTCGCAGTTCGAGTCGCTCAAGCACCCCTTCACCATCATGGTCTCGCTGCCGCTGGCGCTGATCGGCGCCCTGCTCGCGCTGCTCGTCACCGGCAAGCACCTCTCGCTCGGCGCGATGATCGGCGTCATCCTCCTGATGGGCCTCGTCACCAAGAACGCGATTCTCCTGGTCGACGGCGCGCTGCAGAGGTTGCGCGAGGGAGACGACGTGGACACGGCGCTGCTCAAGGCCGGCCCGCGGCGGCTGCGGCCCATCCTCATGACCTCGTTCGCCATGGCCATCGGCATGGTGCCCACCGCGGTAGGCGGCGGCATCGGGTCGGAGTTCCGCTCGCCCATGGCCATCGCGGTGATCGGGGGCGTGATCACCTCGACGGCATTGACGCTCCTGGTGGTGCCGGTGATCTTCGCCGGCGTGGAAGGCCTGGACTTCGGCCGGCTGATCGGGCGCAAGAAGCGTCCGCTGGCGCCGGTGCTGGTTTCCGCCGAGCCCGCTGCAGCGGCGCCGGCGCAGGTGGTGAACGGGTAAGACATGCACACGACTCGTCAGGCGGCAGCGTTCTTCGCGGTGGTGGCGGGACTTTCCCTGGCAGCGGCTGCGCAGCAGCAGGCGCCGGCGCAGCAGCAGCCGCAGCGGCGCAAGGTGTCGCTGCGCGAGGCCCTGCAGCTCGCGGCGAAACAGGGGCCCGACGTGGCCGCCGCGCGCGCGCAGGCGGCGGTGGTGCACGCGGGCGTGGAGAAGGCCTGGACGGCCTGGCAGCCGGACCTCAGCGCCACCGGCACCTTCGACCACACCAGCGCGCCGGCGGAGATTCCCGCCGGCGTCCTCGGGCCCAATCCCATCACCATCGTCGCCCCCAATACGCGCCTGGGCACGCTGCAGATCGCCCAGCCGCTGCTCAGTCCACAGGGAATCTTCCTGCCGGGAATCGCCAATGCCGCCTCCGAGGCGGCGGCGCGCGGCGCCGACGAGCAGCGCGAGCAGATCCTGCTGGCGGTGGCGCGCACGTACCTGAACCTCCAGGCGCTCGAAGGACTGCTGAACGCCGCCCGCGAGGCCGAGCAGGTGGCGCTGCGCCGCGAGCAGGACGCGCGCGCGCAGATCTCCGCCGGCACCGCCGTGGAGCTGGCGCTCCTGCGCGCGCAGACCGAGACCGCGAACGCCCGCGTGCAGATCGCCAACTTCGAGGGCAACAACCAGTCGCTCTGGCCGCTCCTGGAGGCGCTCACCGGCGAGCGGGTGGAGCCGCTGCCCTTCGGGGCGGCGCAGGAGATTCCCGAGGTGCGCCAGGACGAGGCGGAGCCCTGGGAGAACAGCCATGCGGTGAAGAGCGCCATCGCCGCGGTGGTTGCCGCCGAGCGCTCCACGCGTCTGGACCGCTTCGCCTGGCTGCCCAGCGTCGCGGCGGTGGCGAGGGGAAACTACAACTCCAACAGCGGCTTCGCCGGCACCAGCACGTCGTACGACCTCATCCTCAACGTCACCGTACCCCTCTACGACCGGGGCCAGCGCTACGCGCAGCTCCACGAAGACGAGGCCCGGCTGCAGGAGGCGCAGGCGCAGCTCGCCTCGGCCCGGGCGCGGGCGCGGGCCACCTGGGAAGGCGCGCGCGGCAATCTCAGCTCGGCCCAGGTGGCGCTGCAGCAGGCCACCATCCAGGCGGAGCTGGCGGCGAAGACGCAGCAGCAGGTCGACGCCTCCTACCGCGCCGGGGTGGCCACCTCGCTGGACCTCTCCGACGCCGACCAGCGCAAGTTCCTGGCGCAGAGCGCGGCGGCGCAGGCCCGCACCGAGGTGGAGGTGCGCAAGGCGGAGCTGGCGGTGGCGGCCGGGTCGCTCTACCGGGTCTCGCAGCAGTAGGCGCCCGCGCGCGTCGACATGGAAACGAAGGTCCCCCTCGACGGCACGCTCGACCTGCACGCCTTCGCTCCTCGCGACGTCGTGCGGGCGGTCGAGGCGTACATCGAGGCCTGCCGCGAGCGCGGCGTGCTGCAATTGCGCCTGGTCCACGGCAAGGGCAAGGGCGTGCAGCGGCGGGCGGTGCAGCGGCTGCTCAGCGGTCACCCCGCGGTGAAGTCGTTCCGCACCGCGGACGAGAGCGGCGGCGGCTGGGGCGCGACGCTGGTCGATCTGATCTCGCCATGAGGAGGCGGGGACGCACGAGGTCCGTCAGCGCCCGCCCCAGGCCTGGAGCTCCGATTCCGCCAGGGAGCGCGCGAACGCGGCCGCGGTGGTGAACACCTCCGCCCGGATGCCCAACGCGCGCGCGGCGGCCACGTACTCCGGAACGTCGTCGAAGAAGAGCGTGCGCGCCGGCTGGGTGCCCAGGCGCTCCAGGCCCCTGCGGTAGAACGCCGGGTCCGGCTTGGCGAGGCCCTCCTCGTTGGAGAGCAGGACCGCATCGAACCGCTGCAGCAGGGGCAGCCGCGCGCGCACCCAGCGCGCGTGCACGGCGTTGGTGTTCGAGAGCAGCCCGAGCTTCACCCGGCCCAGGAGCCGTTCGACGAGCGGCAGCACCTCGTCGTGCACGGTGAAGTGCGAGTTGAACAGATCGAAGAACTCAGCCCGGTCGAGCCGCGTGCCCAGCGCGCGGTTCATCTCGTCGCGGATCCCCGCTTCATCGAGTGCGCCGGTGTTCAGCGCCCTCCAGAGATCGTCCGTGAAGCGGCGCGCGACCTCGGCCCCGGGCAGCCCCGCCCTCTCGCCGATGCGGCGGAAGAGCAGCGCGTTGTCGTGGAACACGAGCACGTTGCCGAGGTCGAGGAGGACGGCGTCGATCACGCCATCCTCAATAGCATCGCCGGGGCTCCTCGATGCGCAGGCCCAGGAGCGCAGCCACGAGCCGCGCCACGCCGCCGATGAGGAACACTCCCTGGAACGGCGCCAGCGACTTGCCGAACAGCGACCAGGCCGCGGGCAGCACCCGCACCAGCGCGCCGCCGGCGGCAGCAGAGATGCCGGTGGCCACGCCTCCCGCCGCCGCGAGAGCGCCCGCCAGGGTCGAGCGCTGGCCGGGGCCCGCCAGCGCGATGGGCAGGTGAAACGTGGCCTGCGCGAGGCCTGCGCTGGCCGCGCCGGAAAGGACCGCGTCCACCGCCAGGGGCCAGAGCCGCCCCGGCGCCGCCATCAGCCAGAGCGCTGGCGAGAGTGCGAGCGCCAGCGCCGATCCTACCAGCACCGCCCGCGCTCCCACCCGCAGAAGCGCGCGCCCGACCAGCGGCGCGGAGATGGTGCGGAAGAGCGCGACCGCGGCGCCGTAGAGCGCCACCGCGGCGAAACTCATGCGCAAGGATGCCACCATGTGGAGCGGATAGAAGGCCGCGGCCACTCCCACGGCGAAGCTCCAGGCGGTGACGAAGACGAGCAGCCGGCGTGCTCCGCCGGGTACCGGCGCCTGCGGACCTTCCTCTTCGCGAGGCACCTCCGGCCGTGGCGGATGCTGCCGGCGCAGGAGCACCGTGGTCAGGGCGCCCGCCAGAGAGGCGAGGAGCGAGAGGGCGGCCAGCGCGACGCCGTCCCGCCCCCGGCGCGCGCCTCCGTCGAGCACCACCCCTGCCGCGAGCGAGCTGAGCGCGGATGCAAGGGCGCAGGCGGCCGCGCGCCGTGAGAAGTAGCGCGCGCGAAGGGTGCCGGGGACGAGGTCGCCCATCCACGCCGACCACGCGTTGTTGCCGGCGACGCCCAGCGCGGTGGCGGCAACGGTGCTGATCATGAACACGGCCTGCCGCGCCCTCTGGGGCAGGGGCAGGAAAGGCAGGAAGACCAGCGGCAGCACGCACTGCCGGGCAAGCGCCGTGGCCCAGAGGGCAAAGGTGCGGTTGCCCAGCCGGCGGCTGAGCGCGCCCGTGGCCGGCTGCACCAACAGCGCCGTGACGGGAAGCGCGCCGAGGAGCGCCACCACCGAGGTGGAGAGCCCCAGGTACAGGGCCCACGCCGTGGTCACGCCGCCGGTGGCACAGGCGGCGATCAGCTCGGCCAGGGCGCCTTCGGCGATCGAAGTGTAGAGGGAACGTCGCAGCTTCATGGTGCGCGCAGGCTGCCATGACGCGCCGGGTCGGATGCTAGGGGAGCCTTGTGCCGGAGCGAACCGCCCTGTGCCGCGCCGGGCACCGGCTGTGCCGCGCCGGCGACCGGTGTGCCGAGGACGCAGACCCGAGCGAGCGCCTGCTCACTCCCTCGTGCGTCCTCGGGGGTCGCGGGACTCCTCCGCCGGCGCGGGCGCTGCCGGCGCTTCCGCCACCTCGCGCAGCCGGGCCAGTGGACCGGACACGTCCTCCAGCGCTCCGGCGATGGCGTCGAGCTCCGTCCGCAGTTGCTCCACGGCGCGCTCCAGGCCCGGCCGCTCGTCGCCGGCCTGCGCGCCCGCGCTGCGCAGGCGGACGAACTGCGAGGCCAGCCCTTCCAGCGTGTAGAGCAGGCGCGTGTGCTCCGCGTCGAGCCGCTCCGCCGCCAGCCGGGTGAGCTCGCGCTGCCGCTTCTGCTCGTCGATGGCGGCCAGCGCTCCGCGCAGCGACTCCGCCGCGGCGGGATCCCTGCATCCGGCCAGGCGCTGATCGATCGCGGCGCGCTCCTCGTCCAGCCGGACCAGCGCGGCAGGCTCCGCCTCGGCGCGGAGCTCCCGCTCGCGGCGGGCCAGGTCCTCGCAGGTGCTGCGCAGCGAGGCGATGGTGCTCTCCGGATTGCCGAGGAACTCGCGGACGCGCTCCGGAGAAGCGCGAAGCTCGGCCTGCAGCTTGTCGCACGCCGCGGTCACGCGCGCCCGCCGCGGGTCCTCTTCCGGCCGGGGCTGCGCGGCGGCCGCCGGCCGCGGAAGCGCGGTCGAGAGCCCTCCTCCATAGCTCGATCCGGGACGCAGCCACGTTCCCGCCGGCACGCGCGCCCCCCGGAGCACGTCGGAACCGGCGCCCACGATGGCGCCCTGTTCGACCACCGCGTTGGCGCGCACCGAGGCACCCCAGGACACCACCGCGCCGCTCTCGATGACGGCGCCCTTGCCGACGCTCGCGCCCATGCGCACCACCGCTCCGTTGCGCACCACTGCGCCCGCCCCCACGCTTGCGCCCATCTCCACCCGCGCGCCCGGCTCGATCAGCGCCGACGACGCGACGGTTGCGCCCATGCCCACGTGCGCCTGTCCGGACGGGCCGTGACCCACGAGGCCGGCGAGGAAGCCGCGCGCCTGCCGGTTCAGCACCAGGAGCCCGCCCGCCGCGGCGGCGGCCAGCGCCAGCAGGAGAATGGCGCGATTGCCGCTCTTGAAGGCGAAGACGAAGAAGACGATGGCGAGCACGCCCAGCGACGTCGCGAGCTGTCCGGCGGAGAACTCCGCTCCCATCACCGGCGGCGCCTCGGGCTCGCGCCTCGAGAGGGCCTCGCGCGCACGAGAGAGGCTCCGGGCAAGCGATCTCTCCTCGTCCTCCACGGCCACCTCGTAGCGCGCCGCTGCGGGCGCGTAAAGTCTGCGCAAAGCGAGAAAAGGGGGACACCCTACTTAATTCCCCCGCCTCCGTCGTCCGAGATTCGTGAATTAAGTAGGGTGTCCCCCTTTTCGATGCCGCGCCGCGGCGGAGTTGCTACAAGCACGGGATGGCAAAGACCACCCTCTCCGAACAGACGCTGCGCGACCTGGCCGCGCAACTGCGGCCCCAGCACGAGCGCTTCGCGCGCGAGTACCCCGGCGAATCGGGAACGCGCCAACCGGTGCACACCGTCTACGGCGGCTCGCACCTCTTCAAGGCGGACACCACCCGCAAGCTGGGCGACCTCGCGCTCAGGTCGCTGGCGCAGTACGCGCCCAACGCGGCCGCGTTCGCGGAGGCGGTGCGCATCGATCCCGCGGTCGCCGAGATCGTGTACGCGCGCGTGCAGGAGAAGCTGAAGCGCGAGGCGGTGGAGGACTTCCGCATCGACTTCGAGGACGGCTACGGCATCCGCGGCGACGCCGAGGAGGACCAGCACGCCGCCCAGTCGGCGCAACAGACCGCGAAGGGAATCGAGGACGGCACTCTCTCGCCCTTCATCGGCATCCGCATCAAGTCGCTCTCCGGAGAGCTGGCGCCGCGGGCGCTGCGCACGCTGGACATCTTCCTCACCAACCTGGGCGGCAGGCTGCCGGAGAACTTCGTCGTCACGCTCCCCAAGATCACCGCGCCGGAGCAGGTGGCGACGCTGGTGTCCGCCTTCGAGGCGCTGGAGCCGAAGCTCGGGCTGGCCAAGGGCTCGCTCAAGCTCGAGTGCATGGTCGAGACCACCCAGTGCATCCTCGACCACGACGGAACCTCGATGCTCTCCAAGCTCCTCACCGCCGCGCAGGGCCGCATGACCGGCGCGCACTTCGGGACCTACGACTACACCGCGAGCTGCGACATCACCGCGGCGTACCAGGCCATGCGCCACCCGGCCTGCGACTTCGCCAAGCACATGATGAAGGTAGCCTACGCCGGCACCTCGGTCTTCCTCTCCGACGGCGCGACGACGACCATGCCGGTGGCGCCGCACAAGGGCGATGCCCTGACCGACGAGCAGAAGCGCGAGAACGCCCGGGCCGTCCACTCCGCCTGGCGGCTGCACGCCGACGACGTGCGCCACTCGCTCGCCAACGGCTTCTACCAGGGGTGGGACCTGCACCCGGCGCAGCTTCCCAGCCGCTACGGCACCATCTACTCGTTCTTCCTCAAGAGCCTTCCCGCCACCCGCGACCGGCTGAAGAACTTCATCGGCAAGGCGGCGCAGGCCACGCTGCACGGCGACACCTTCGACGACGCCGCCACCGGCCATGGGCTGCTCAACTTCTTCCTCCGGGGCGTGAACTGCGGCGCGCTCACCGAGGAGGAGGCGCTCTCGACCGGCCTCACCATCGACGAGTTCCGCGGCCGTTCGTTCCTCAAGATCCTCAACAACCGCAAGGGTCAGAAGGCGTAGCCCAGGATCGTCTTGAAGACGAGCTGTCCTCCGGCGGCGCCGAAGCCCTGGCCCACGGCGGCGTTCACCTCGACGTCCTTGACCCCGAAGAGGTCCACCGCCTCGAAGAGGTACTGCTCGCGCGGCCGGCTCAAGGTCGCGTAGTACTCGAGGCCCACGCCGATGGGGCCAAGCTTTACCTTCCCCATCGCTCCCGGCTCGAACGAGGCCGGGAAGCTGACGATGGGGTTGGCGGCGAAGAGGAAGCGCTCGTTCTCGAAGGCGAGGATGGGGCGGATCTCACCGCCCCAGCCCTCGTCGGGAATGCGGGAGAGCTCGAAGTTCACGCCGGCCCGGAATCCGGCCAGCGCAGCCACGAGCTTGGTGCGCAGCTTGACTCCCTGGTACCTGCCGTCGGCGGTCTGGAAATACCCGCCCACTTCCCACCAGTCGGTGAGCCCGAACGACGGCTCCAGCGTGAGGTGCAGCGGCCCGTCGCGCGGGCGGTTGACGTGCACCTCCAGGCCCGCCTGGTGCCGCGCGTCGATGCCGCCGTCGTAGATCTGGATCTCGAACGGGTCGAACGCCGTGGCCGGCCACGCCGCCAGCGCGATCGCCACCGGCATGAGCCAGCGCAGGCGCGCGATCAAAAGACGGGCGTTTCCGTGTACGTGCCGAAGACGTCCTTCAGCCTCGCCACGATCTCGCCCATCGTCGCCCGCGCCCGGGCAAGCTCGATGGTGACCCCCATGAGATTTACCGACGGGTCGCGCGCCTGGACTGCGAGCCGTTCGAGGAGCGCATCCACCTTCGCGCCGTCGCGCTCCTTCCGCACCCGCCGGGTGCGCTCGATCTGCCGCTTCTCCACCGCCGGGTCCACCTTGTGGATCTCGATGTTCTCCTTGCGCGAGGGCTCCTTGTGCTGGTTGACGCCGATGAACGGGTATTCGCCGGTGGCACGCTTCTTCACCGTCTGGTAGGCCGTCTCGGAGATCTCGCGCTGGAACCAGCCGTCCTCGATGGCCTTCACCGTGCCGCCCATCGAGTCCACCTTGTCGAGGATGGCGAAGGTGCGCTTCTCCAGTTCGGCGGTGAGCGACTCCACGTACCAGGAGCCGCCCAGCGGATCGATGACGTTGGCCACCCGCGTCTCGCCGGCGATGATCTGCTGGGTGCGCAGCGCGATCTTCATCGCCTCCTCGGAGGGGATGGCGTAGGCCTCGTCGAGGCCGTTGGTGTGCAGGGACTGCGCGCCGCCCAGCACCGCCGAGAGCGCCTGCAGCGCGGTGCGCACGATGTTGTTCATCGGCTGCGGCTTGCTCAGGGTGGCCGCCGCAGTCTGGCAGTGGAAGCGCAGCCGCATCGACTCGGCCTTCTGCGCGCCGAAGCGCTCCTTGACGATCTTCGCCCAGACCCGCCGCGCGGCGCGGAACTTGGCGATCTCCTCGAAGAAGTCCTGCTGCGCCACGAAGTAGAAGGCGAGCCGGGGCGCGAACTCGTCCACCTTCACGCCCGCGCGGGTGACCTCGTCGAGGTAGGCCACCGCGTTGCACATGGTGAAGGCCAGCTCTTGCAGCGCGTTCGCCCCCGCCTCGCTGATGTGGTAGCCGGAGATGTTGATCGGGTTGTAGCGGGCCAGGTTCTTCGCCGAGTAGACGATGATGTCGCGCACGATGCGCAGCGAAGGACGGATGGGATAGATCCATTCCTTCTGCGCCATGTATTCCTTGAGGATGTCGCACTGGACGGTGCCGGAGAGCTTGTTGAGGTCATAGCCCTTCTGCTGCGCCAGCGCGACGTACATGGCGAGCAGGATCCAGGCGGTGGGATTGATGGTCATCGAGACCGAGATCTTCTCCAGGTCGATGCCCTCGAAGAGCGCGGCCATGTCGTCGATGGTGTCGACCGCCACGCCTTCGCGGCCCACCTCGCCGAGCGAGCGCGGATCGTCGGAGTCGTAGCCCATCAGCGTGGGCATGTCGAAGTCGACGCTCAGTCCGGTCTGACCCTGGCCGATCAGGTAGCGGAATCGCCGGTTGGTGTCCTCGCCGGTGCCGAAGCCCGCGATCTGGCGCATGGTCCAGAGACGCCCGCGGTACATGGTGGGGTACGGGCCGCGGGTGAAAGGATACTGGCCGGGAAAGCCGATCTCCTCGAAGGGGACGGTGGCCGTGTCCTCGGGCGTGTAGACGCGCTTCACCGGAATGCCCGAGAGCGTCTCGTACTTCTGCTTCGCCTCCGGCTGCTTGCGGGTGAAGGACGCGAGCTCGTTCGCTTCCCACGCCTCGCGCTTGCGCTTGATGTCGTCGTCAGTTGCCATCGGTCGCCTTCGTGTAGAGGTCGCGATCGTCGATCACGCGCCTGGCCTTGAACTCCGTCCTGGGAATGGTCCCCTCGGGCACCAGCTCGAGGCGCGGGCGCACGCCGCACTTCGCCTGCAGGCGCTCGCGCAGCGTCTTCTCGAAGGCCGCGAGATCGGTCACCTGCGGCGCGTACTCCGCGCGCACCAGCAGCTCGTCCATGCGCTCCTTGCGCGAGACGATGATGCGGAACTCGCCCCCGAATCCCGGCACCGCCCGCAGCACCTCCTCGATGGCGCTGGGATAGATGTTCTCGCCGCGGACGATGAACATGTCGTCGATGCGGCCATAGATGCCGCGGGGCAGCCGCGGATAGGTCCGGCCGCAGGGGCACGGCTCGTCGGTCCACATCGCCCGGTCGCCGGAGAGCAGGCGGATCATCGGCTGCGAGGTGCGCTCGAGGTGCGTGTAGACCGGCGTTCCCTCCTCGCCGTACGGCACCGGCTGGTGCGTGCGGGGGTCGCACACCTGCGTGTAGACGATGTCCTGCCACAGGTGCATGCCGGTGCGGTGCGAGCACTCGCCGTCCGTCATCCACGGCGTCATCTCCGCCATGCTGCCCATGTCCACGCAGATGCCGCCGAAGGTCTCCTCGATCAGCTTGCGGGTGGAGGGAATGCCCGCGCCGGGCTCGCCGGAGAAGAAGAGGATGCGGATGCCCAGGCTGCGCGGGTCGATGCCTTCCTTGCGCGCGGTGTCGGCGAAGTGCAGCGCGAACGATGGCGTGGAATAGAAGGCCGTGGGCTTGAGCTCCCTGGCCCACTGCACGCCCATCAGCGTCTGGCCGGCCACTCCCGCCCCGAAGGGAAAGGCGGTGGCGCCCAGCCGCTCCACTCCCTTGAGCGCGCCCCAGGAGCCCAGGTAGAGGCTGAAGAAGCTGCAGATCATCACCCGGTCGCCCGGCCGCACCCCGGCGCCCCAGAGGATGCGCGCGTGCGCCTCGCCGATGCGCTCCCAGTCGTCGGCGGAGATGCCGAAGACGGTGGGCCTGCCGGTGGTGCCGCTGGTGCCGTGGATGCGCGCCACCTGGTCCGGCGCGATGCAGAGGTAGTCGCCGAAGGGGGGCGCCGAGGCCTGCGCCGCGCGCAGCTCCTGCTTCTGCACCACCGGGAACTTCGCCAGGTCCGCAAGCGTCCGCAGGGTCTGCGGCGAGACGCCCGCCGCCTCCCACTTGCGCCGGTAGAACGGCGCCTTCTCCCAGGCGTAGCGGACCTGCGCCTGCAGCTTTTCCAGGATCTGCGCATCGCGCTCCCGCGGGTCGGCGCACTCCAGCTCGCGGCGCCAGTAGGGATCGTCCGGCGCCGGGCGGTAGAGCGGGTCGTAGCGCGGCGGCCACCCGGTCACGAGAGCTTCCGCTTCCCGGCGACGTCGCGCATGCGGCTCACGATGGTGTCCGGCGTGGTGTCCTGCAGGAACACCTCGGCGGCGCCCAGCTTCTTCAGCTCGTCGACGTCCTCGTCCGGGATGACGCCGCCCACCACCACGGCGATGTCCTCCGCCTTCTGCTCCTTGAGCAGCTCGAGCAGGCGCGGGACCAGCGTCATGTGCGCGCCCGAGAGCAGGCTGATGCCGATGACGTCGACGTCCTCCTGCACCGCCGCCGAGACCACCTGCTCGGGGGTGCGGTGCAGGCCGGTGTAGACCACCTCCATGCCTGCGTCGCGCAGCACGCGCGCCACCACCTTCGCGCCGCGGTCGTGGCCGTCGAGGCCCACCTTCGCCACCAGCACCCGGATCGGTTGTGCCATGCGCGCTTATTGGCCCGCGGGCGATGCCGCAGTCAAGGCGAGGCCATCCGACGGTCGAGAAGCTTTCAGGCGACCGTGGGCCCGAGGCCGCCGCGCGCCGCCAGCCAGTCGCGCACCGCGTGGCCGGTGCCCAGGGGCCAGGGCCGCAGCTTGTCCGGCGGCACCGCCTTGACTCCGGCGATCTCGTCGCCCACCGTGATCTCCCCGTGGCCGCGCACGTGGTAGGCGAGGATCACCTGGTTCATCTCCGCGAAGGGATAGACGCCGATGAGCGAGACGATCTCGCCCTTGAGCCCCACCTCTTCCTTCACTTCGCGGAGCACGCCTTCCTCGGGCGACTCGCCCTTCTCCAGGAAGCCGGAGACGAGGCCGTACCATTTCTCCGGCCAGCCCTTGTTGCGCACCAGCAGCACGGTCTCGCCGTGCTCCACCAGCGCGGCCACCACCGGCACCGGGTTGTCGTAGAAGACGTAGTCGCAGTCCTCGCGGGTGCAGGCCAGCCGCGGGCCGCCCTCCGAGTCGCGGGCGGCGAGCGGGGCCGCGCAGGTCGGGCAGAACTTCATCCGCGAGGGCACGGGAGACTCCGTGCCAAACTGGGGTCACGATGTCAATTGCGCTCATGACATTCGACATCTTCGGCACCGTGCTGGACTGGCGGCGCGGCCTGCGCGAGGCGCTGCCCGGCCCGCTTCCGGACGCCGCATTCGACCGCATCGTCGACCGCCAGGGAGAGCTGGAACGCGAGCGCTTCCGCCCCTACGCGGAGATCGTGGCGCAGTCGCTCGTCGAGGTGGCGGGCGTCGACCCGGCCCGGGCGGCGCGGATCGGCGCCGGCGCGGGCAACTGGCCGCTCTTCGCCGATTCCGCCGCGGCGCTGCGCCGCCTGCGCGAGGTCACCCGCTGCGCGGCCACCACCAACAGCGACCTCGCGCACGGAGACCAGGTGCGCGCCCAACTCGGCTTCGACCTGGACGGCTGGATCTGCGCGGAGGCGGTGCGCGCGTACAAGCCGGACGCGGAGGTGTGGCGGACGGCCTCGCGGGTCATGGCCGTTCCCTTCGGCCGCGACTGGTGGCACGTCTCGGCGTACGCCGACTACGACCTGGCTACCGCCCGAGACCTGGGTCTCACCCGCGTCCTGGTGAAGCGCCCCCACCACCGGGCAGGCCCGGCAGACCTCGTGGTGGAGGATCTGGCGGAACTGGCGGAGGTCGCGGCGCGGCAGTCGTGACGCCGCTCGGTGGCGCGCCGAATCGAGATCCGGGGACACCATACGGAACTCGCTGGACTTACCCCAATGTCAGGGGTCCCTGCTAATCAGCCTGGATGGCCCGCCTCGCTCGCGCCGTGGTCCCGAATGTCCCTCATCATGTCACGCAGCGTGGCAATCGCCGGCAGCGCACGTTCTTCAGCGCCGACGATTACCTCCTCTACACGACGCTGATGGCGAAGTGGTGCCGTCACTACGGCGTCGAGGTATGGGCGTACTGCTGGATGCCGAACCACACGCACATGATCGCGGTTCCATCGAGCCCGGACGCCCTCCGCCGCGCCATCGGCGAGGCCCACCGCCGCTACACACTCGAGGTGAACCAGCGGGAGGGTTGGACCGGCCACTTGTGGCAAGGAAGGTTCGCGTCGTTTGCCATGGACGAAAGGCACACCGTCGCGGCCGCCCGCTATGTCGAGCTCAATCCGGTGCGGGCCGGTCTCGTCAACAGCGCCGCCGACTATCCATGGAGCAGCGCGCGCGCACACTTGCTGGGCGGCAGCGATCCGCTGGTTGCGCCGGCTCCTCTCCTGACGCGAGTGGGCGAATGGTCGGCATTCCTGCGAACCGAACCCGAACTGGATGTGGCCTGTGCGTGCAGGAAACACGAAGGAACCGGGCGTCCGCTGGGCAGCGACGTCTTCATCGACCAGCTCGAATCGCAGCTGGGCCGGGTGTTGCGGCCACGGAAGCCCGGACCGCCTCCCGCGCGTGCATGATCTTCGGAGCGAGCGGCAGGCGGGGTTCCGTATGGTGTCCCCGGATCTGCCGGATCTACGTCGGAGTTGCGTATGGTGTCCCCGGATCTCCGTGTGCCGGGCCCTCCCCTGGTGGCCGCCCCTTCTTCTCGCCGAGCGCCGCTGCCGGAACTGCGCTATGCAACCGGGGTGATCCCGCTGCGCGACACCCAGCGTTCCGTGACCGCGCCGGTGGTCACGGTCGCGCTCATCGTCATCAACGGCATGGTCTTCGTGCACGAGATCGCCCTCGGGCCATATCTGGAGCGGTTCGTCTTCGCCTACGGGCTCATCCCGCGCCGGCTGGTCTACTGGCCGGGCGATCCGCTCGACCCGCTGCGCTTCGTGCCGCTGGTCACCAGCATGTTCTGGCACGGCGGCTGGCTGCACCTGCTCGGCAACATGCTCTACCTCTGGATCTTCGGCGACAACGTCGAGGACCGGCTGGGGCACTTCCGCTACCTGTTCTTCTACCTCTTCGCCGGAGCCGCAGCCGGCATCACCCAGGTGGCGCTCAATCCCGCCTCCACGCTGCCCACCATCGGCGCCTCGGGCGCCATCGCCGGCGTGCTCGGCGCCTACCTGGTCACCTTCCCGCGCTCGCGGGTGCTGACCTTCTTTCCGCCCATCTGGTTCTTCGAGCTGCCCGCCTTCGCCTACCTGGTGTTCTGGTTCCTGCTGCAGCTCCTCGAAGGCTTCGGCTCGCTGGGCGCGCCGGCGGAGACGGGCGGCGTGGCGGTCTGGGCGCACGTGGGCGGCTTCGTCGCCGGCGTGGTGCTGATCAAGCTGATGGCGCCGCAGCGCGGTCGCACCCGTCCGATGGAGATCGGGCCCTGACGTCCGGCTTGGGATAGCCCACCATCTTCTGCTGCTCGCAGTCCCACAGCTTGAGGCGGAAGTTCGCGGCCACGTCGTGGGGCGACAGGCGCGTGCGCCCGGGGTTCTGCAACTCGGGGATCGCCGCCATCGCCTCGGGCAGCCGGTAGAAGGGGATGGTGGGGTTGAGGTGATGGACGTGGTGGTAGCCGATGTTGCCGGTGAACCAGGCCATCACCCGCCCCGTCTCCATGTAGCTCGAGGACTCCAGCGCGGCGCGGTCGTACGACCAGTTCTCGCGCATCTGGATGTGCAGGCCGTCGAAGTTGTGCTGCGCGTAGAAGAGGTACGCGCCGGTGGCGCAGGCGATGGCCAGCGGCAGGAAGTAGGCGAAGAAGAAGGCGGCGAACCCGAACCTGGCCAGGACGAAGGCCGTGGCCGCCCAGTTGAACAGCAGCGCCAGCAGCGAGTCCCAGCGCTTGCGCGGGGAGCGCAGGAAGGACATCAGGCACATCTCCATCATGAAGATGGTGAAATACCCGCAGAGCACCGTGAGCGGGTGCCGCACCAGGCGGTAGTGGCGCCGCTGCGCCGGCGTGGCCTCCGCCCACTGCCGGGTGGTCATGGTGGCGTAGGAGCCGATGTTGGAGCCCACCAGCTTGGCGGTGTGGGCGTGATGGTAGTTGTGCGTCTCGCGCCACACCCGGGGCGGAGTCATGACGTAGATGCCGAAGGGATACAGGACCATCCGCGCCGCCCGCGAGCCGCGAAGGAGCGCGCCGTGCAGGTGGTCGTGGTAGAGGATGAACTCGCGCACGACCAGGAGCCCCGCCGCGACCGAGAGCGCGAGACGGAAGGGCCAGAAGATCGGCTGCAGCAGCGACAGGAGCACCGCGATGAGCAGGCCGGTGGTCGACGACAGATGCCACCAGCTGGTGGCACGACTCTCGACCGAGAAGGCGCGCGTGGCCTCGATGAGATCCCTGCCCGTTCGCAAATGCGCCCCCGTGACGTGCGACCGCGTAGGTTACCAAATCTGTTGTGGGAAGGGGAGCGGCTTGACGTGGTGCACCAGACCCGTTTACACGGGGCGCCCATGATCGGTGTCGTCCCTGCCCTGGACTCCCACGAAGGCGTCCATGATCGCGGCTTTACCTTCGTCGGCGCCGGCGGGCCCGGCGAGGATAAGTTCGTCTCCTTCCACGACCTCCGGGCGGCCGCCCAGAGGCGCGCCGCCCACTACCTTGCCAGCGGCCTGCGGCGCGGCGATCGCCTGGCCATCATCGTGCCGGAAGGTGAACACTTCATCCCCGCCTTCCTCGGCGCGCTGTGGGCCGGGCTGATTCCGGTGCCGCTCTACCCCCCGGTCTCGCTGGGGAAGCTGGACGCGTTCATGGATGCGCTGGTCAGCATCCTCAACGTGGCGCGGCCGCGCGTGCTCGTGACCACCGATCGCGTCGGCAAGGTGCTCTGGAGCGCCGTCGGGCGCATTCCCAGCATCGAGAAGGTGCTGAGCGCGGAAGAGCTCTCGCGCGAGCCCGCCTCTGCCCTGCCTCCGGCCGCGGAGGTGAAGGACGGCGACGTGGCGTTCCTGCAGTTCACCTCGGGCAGCACCGCGCTGCCCAAGGGCGTGATGGTGACGCACGGAAGCCTGGCGGCGAACTGCAGCGCCATCGTGCGCGAGGGACTGCAGGCAGATCTGGAGAAGGGCAACGACGTGGCGGTGTCGTGGCTGCCGCTCTACCACGACATGGGACTGATCGGTTTCGTCATCGCGCCCCTCTGCTCCCGCATCCCCACCGTCTTCATCCCCACCCTGAGCTTCATCAAGAACGCGACGCTCTGGATGGAGACCCTGTCGCGGCACAAGGGGACGATGACCTTCGCGCCCAACTTTGCCTATGCGCTCGTGACCAAGCGGGCGAAGCCGGAGCAGATCGCGCGCTGGGACCTGTCGCCGATGCGCGTGTTCGGCTGCGGCGCCGAGCCCATCAACGCCGCCACGCTGCGCGCGTTCGTCGAGGCGATGAAGCCCGCCGGCCTCCGGCCCGAGGCGATGCTGCCCTGCTACGGCATGGCCGAGGCCACCCTGGCGATGTCGTTCATGCCGCTGCACGAGCCGGTGCGCACCGACCGCATCGACCCCGACCGCTACCACGCCGACCGCAAGGCGGTG
>DASSQZ010000049.1:0-25216 GCA_035702105.1 Myxococcales bacterium
GTCAACGGCAAGGACACGCTGACGCGCCTCGGGATCACCTGCGCGCTCTGCCATTCGACGGTGGACAACTCCTTCGCGCCCGGCATCGGCAAGCGCCTCGACGGGTGGCCCAACCACGATCTCAACGTGGGCGCGATCGTGGCCCTGTCGCCGGCGCTCGACGGACCGACGAAGGCCGTCTTCAACTCCTGGGGCCCGGGCAAGTACGACCCTCGCTTCAACTTCGACCACCAGAATGGCCCCCAGGTCATCCCGCCGGCCTATGGCCTGAGCGGCGTCAACAAGATCACGGCGACGGGCGATGGCGACAACATCGAGTACTGGAATCGCTATGTGGGCGTCACCCAGATGGGCGGTCACGGGTCGTTCTCCGACTCGCGCACCGGAGTGAACGTCACCAACGGCACCGACGACCTCATCAGCAGCAAGCTGGCGGGCCTGCAGGCCTATCAGCTCTCGCTCCCCGCTCCGGCGGCGCCTGCGGGCAGCTTCGACGCCGCGGCCGCCGCGCGCGGGCAGGTGCTCTTCGCCGGCTCCGCGAAGTGCGCGACCTGCCACACGGGCCCCGAGTTCACCGACGCCAACACCCGCCTGCATCCCCCCAGCGATTCGATGGGCGAGCCGGAGCCGGCCGGCGTGCCGAGCTACGCCTCGCGGAGCGCGACCAAGCAGTACCGGACCGCGCCGCTGAAGGGCGTGTGGCAGCACCCGCCGTACTTCCACAACGGCTCGGCCGCCACGCTGGATGCGGTGGTGAGCACCTACAACACGCGGATGTCGCTTGGCCTCTCCGCGTCCCAGCAGGCGGATCTGGTCCAGTACCTGAAGTCGCTCTAGGAGGGCTGCGCGTTCGTGAGCCAGGCGGCGCGGTCCGGGGTGCGCACGTTGCGCCCCGGCCGCGCCGCATCCATGTCCGGAGCGCGCCTCGCCAGCCGCAGAACGCGTCTCGTAACGTCCAGGTCCAACACCACAGGCGTCCCTGAGCCGCTTCTAGTCCTGGGCCCGAAGCTCCTTCTCGACGAACTGCAGCCGGTCGTTCCCCCAGAAGCTGCGCTCCCCCACGAAGATGGTGGGTACCCCGAACACCCCGCGCGAGAGCGCCAGCTCGGTGTTCCTTCGCAGCGCGTCCTTGATCTCCTGCTCGTGCGTGGCGGCGACCAGCGCCTTGCCGTCGAGCCCCGCGCCGGTCAGCGCGCGCTCGATCACCGCGGCATCCGAGATGTCCTGCCCTTCGGCCCAGTAGGCGCGAAAGAGCGCGTGCATCGCGGCCGCGCCCTTGCCGCTGCGCTCGGCGGCGATGCAGGCGCGCAGCGGCTGGATGGTGCTCACCGGAAAGGCAGCCGGGATCTGGATGGGGACCCCGTACTCCTTCGCCCAGCGGGCCGTGTCCTGGCCCATGTACCTGAGCTGGGCCGGGGGCGGCATCTGGTGTCCGGTGGACTTGCGCATGCCGCCGAGCGTGACGGGAAAGAGCACCGCGCGGGCCCCGGCGCGCGCCTCGATGCCGGCGAGCTGGGTGGAGGCGAGGTAGCTGTAGGGCGAGGAGAGGTCGTAGAAGAAATCGAAGCTCTTCTGCATGGCCGCCGATCTAACATGGCAGGAGCGTGCTGAAGATCTGTCCCATCTGCCGCCGCACCTGGTCCGGAGGGCGCGACTGCCCTCATTGCGGGCCGGGCAATGCCCTCATCGACGTGGCCGAGCCGCAGGGCCGCAGGACCTTCCTGCGCGACCGCGAGCTCTCGTCGGCGATCCGCGGCTATTACGGAGCGCGCACGGGGATGCTGATCGCCTTCTGGGGCATCCTTCTCGGCCTCGTGCTCGCGCTCTTCCTCTGGCGCAAGGCGGTGATCGCGCCGGGCCCGCACAAGGCGCTCCTCGTCGCGGCGGCAGCGGCCTCGGCGGTGGTGCCCTTCCTCGTCTCCATCGCGCTGGCGGATCGGGTGGTGCGCAGGTTCAGCCGCGGCTGCATCGGTAGGCCGCCGGGCCCCGACGACATCCGCGTCGCGAGGCCCTCCGACGCACGAAAGCAACTCCTCGGCTTCGGGCAACGAGGCTGAGCGGCCGCCTGCCGGAGCGCGGTTACCTGACCCCTGCGTCCAACTCCTGCGACAGCGCGGCGAGGATCTCCTGCGCGGCGGCCACCTTCCCCGGCTCTCTCAGGAGCACGCGCCGGACCGCGAGCTCCACCGCCCCGGTCCGCACCGTGTCGAGCTTTCTGCCCTTGGCGGTCAGGGCAAAGAGCGCGCGGCGCGCATCGCGCGGATCGGACCTGCGCTGCAGCATGCCGCGGGCCTCCAGCCGCTTGAGGATGCCGGTGAGCGTGCTGGGATGGACGTGGAGGATCTCCGCCACCCTGCCCGCGGCAATGCCGGGAAAGCGCCCCACGATGCGCAGGACCAGCCGCTGCGGGCCGGTGACGCCGAAGCTCGACTCCATGCGCTTGGACGCCGACTGCAGCGCGTGATCGACCGCCCAGAGCAGGCGCATGAAGTCGAGCACTGCGCCGAGCGGCGGCTCCTTGGCCTCTTCGTCGTGCGACTCGTCTGCGTTGGTCATGATGGGCGATCGAAACGATTTCACGGATCGGCTGCGCGGCGCAACAACGCTACTTGATCAGCGGGGCGAGCTCCTTGAATTCCGGCGTTCCGGCCACGCCGAGCAGGTCGAAGAGCACGGCCTCCGTGCTGGTGAGCGTGGCTCCCGCCCGTTCACAGAGTCGCAGCCCCACGGCGCGGTTCCCTTCGCTGCGCGAGATCACCGCATCCTGCGCCAGGAAGACGGAAAACCCGTCCGCCAGGAGGTCCCGCACGGTCTGGAAGACGCAGACGTGCGCCTCCATCCCGACCACGATGGCCTGCTTGCGCCCCGTGGCAGCAATCTGCCGCGCAACCGGCCTCGCAGCGGCGCAGGAGAACTCCAGCTTCTCCATCGGGGCGTCCGGGAGCAGCTCGCGCAAGGCGGGCACGGTGCGACCGAGCCCCTTGGGGTACTGCTCGGTGGCCACCACCGGCAGGCCCAGGCGCCGGGCGGCGCGGATCAGCACCGCCGCGTTCTTCTCCAGATCGGCGAGGGCGGCCCTGGGCATGGCGGTGGCCAGCCGATCCTGCACGTCGACCACGAGCAGGAACGCGCCGTCCCGGTGGAGCGCCAGCGCCGCGGCGTCAGATCGCATAGCCCTGCGCGCCGCTCGCCGCGGGCGCCTCCGGGTCGAGCATGACGTTGACGCAGGCCACGGTGCCGGATGCCACTGCGCGCTCCAGCGCCGGCCGGATCTGCGCCGGATCGGTGACCAGCTCCCCGTGGCCACCGAGCGCCTCCACCACCTTGTCGTAGCGCGTGGGGGCGAGCGTCGTGGCCGGACTCTTCTCCGGCCCGAAGAGCTGCACCTGCGGCAGCCGGATCTGCCCCCAGGCGGCGTCGTTTCCCACCACCACCACCATGGGCAGCTTGAAGCGCAGCGCGGTGTCGAAGTCCATGCCGTTGAGACCGAACGAGCCGTCTCCCTGGATCACGAACACGGAGCGGTCGGGGTGCAGCAGCTTCGCTGCGACGGCGAACGGCGCGCCCACGCCGAGGCAGCCGAGCGGCCCGGGATCGAGCCACCGCCCCGGCTTGCGCAGGCGGATGACCTTGGCGGCGATGGCCACCCAGTTGCCGCCGTCGGCCACGAACATGCTGTCGCCCGCGGCGCGCGCGACCGTGTCCAGCTCCCTGGCCAGGCGGAAATGATGGATGGGCACCTGGTCGGACTGCTCGAACGCAGCCTGCCGCGCCGCCTTGGACCGCTCCTTCTCACGCAGCGCCGCCAGCCACTCCGCCGTCCGCGGCTTGCCCGAGGCGGCAGCGGAGATCTGCGAGAGGACGCTGCGCGAGTCGCCGATGATGCCCACTTCCACCGCGCGGTTGCGGCCGATCTCGGAGGCGTCGGCATCGACCTGGACGATCCGCGCGCTCTCGCCGATGCCGCTGCCGTAGCCGAGGCGGAAATCGAGCGGCGTGCCGGCGATCAGCACCACGTCGGCGTTCTCGAGCGCGTCCTTGCGGGTGAGCGAGAAGAAGTGCGGGTGGTCCGCGGGCAGGCAGCCGCGGCCGGCGCCGTTGAGGTACACCGGAGCCCCCAGGCGTTCGGCCAGCGCGGCGAGCGGGGCGGCCGCGTCGTCCCAGAACACCGAGCTGCCCGCCACGATGGCGGGACGCTCCGCCTCGGAGAGCATCTGCGCCGCGCGCTCCACGAAGGCCGGGTCGCCGGGCTGCCGCGCCCGGGTCCGGTACGAGAGAGGCAGCGGGCACTCGCTCTCCTCCACCCCGTTGGAGAGCACGTCCCAGGGCACCTCGAGGAACACCGGCCCGGGGCGGCCGGTGAGCATGGTCCGGAAGGCCTTGGCCATGTAGGTGGGCACGCGGTCGGGCGAGGGGATGCGGTCGGACCACTTGGTGATGCGGGTGAAGAGGTCCACCTGCTCCATCTCCTGGAGGCTGCCCTTTCCGGCGTTGAAGCCGGGAGCAGCGCCTCCGAGCAGCAGCACCGGGCTGTTCGCGGCGTAGGCGTTGGCGATGCCGGTGAGCGCGTCGGTGACGCCCGGACCGGCCGTCACCGCGCAGACGCCGATGCCGCGGGTCAGCCGCGCGGTTGCGTCCGCCGCGTGCGCCGCCGCCTGCTCGTGGCGGGTGTCGACGAGCTGGATTCCCTCCTCCACGCAGGCCGCATAGATGGGCGCGATGTGCAGGCCGGAGAGCGTGAAGAGGTGCCGCACGCCTTCCGCCTTGAGCATGCGGACGAGGAGCTGTGCGCCGTTGGCGGTTCCCATGAGAGGTCCTCGATTCGCGGCGCGCTTGCAGCGCCGGTCAGGCCGCCGGGCGGCGGAAGCGCGAGAGGTGCGCCGGCAGCTCGGCGACGGGCGGAAACTGCTTCTGCGGGTGGAGCTTCTGCGCGCGAGCGAGCAGGGCGGGCTCGGTCTCGAGGTTGTCGGGATCGGGAATGCAGCAATCCACCGGGCAGACCGCGGCGCAGGCCTCCTCGTCGTGGAAGCCGACGCACTCGGTGCAGAGCGCGGGATCGATGACGAAGATGTCCTCGCCCTGGCTGATGGCCTGGTTGGGGCACTCCGGCTCGCAGGCGCCGCAGTTGATGCATTCCTCGGTGATGATGGTGGCCACTGACGTTCTCCGTTCCGGACGGACTTTCTACCATGGAGAACCGGGGCCGCCTCCCGCTTTTTCAGCCCACCCAGACCGTCTTGGTATTGGTGAATTCGCGGATTCCTTCCTGCGACAGCTCGCGGCCGTATCCCGACGCCTTGATGCCGCCGAAGGGCAGCCGCGGATCGCTCTTCACCATGCCGTTGATGAAGACCTGTCCCGCCTCCAGCTCCTCCGCCAGGCGCTCGATCTCCTGCGGCTCGGTGGTGAAGGCCGACGCGCCCAGCCCGAAGGGCGTGTCGTTGGCGAGCGCGATGGCCTCGTCCAGGTCGCGCGCGCGCGCCACCGCCGCCACCGGCCCGAAGACCTCCTCCTGCCAGACCCGGGTGTCCTTGGCGTCGAGCACCACGGTGGGAGCGAAGAAGAAGCCGGGCCGCTGCAGCTTCTCGCCGCCGCAGGCGACCCGCGCCCCCTGCTGGCGGGCGGCGCGGACCTGCTTGTCCAGGTCGTCGAGCACCTGGCGCGACGAGAGCGGGCCCACTTCGGTGGCGTCGTCCTGGGGATCGCCGACCTTGAGCGCCTGCATCCGCGCGGTGAAGCGCTTCTCGAACTCCGGAGCGATCCTCTCGTGGACGATGAAGCGCTTGGCGGCGATGCAGCTCTGGCCCGCGTTCTGGACGCGCGCCGCCACGCCCACCGTCACCGCCTTGTCGAGATCGGCGCTGGGCAGCACGATGAAGGGGTCGCTCCCGCCCAGCTCGAGGACCGTCTTCTTGAGCTGCGCGCCGGCGGTGCTTCCCAGGCTGCGGCCCGCTCCCTCGCTGCCGGTCAGGGTCGCCGCGGCGACGCGCCGGTCCTCGAGGATGGCCTTCACCTTCTCGCTGCCCACGAGAAGCGTCTGGAAGCACCCCTCGGGATAGCCGGCGTCGCGGAAGATCTCCTCGATGGCCAGCGCGCACTGCGGCACGTTGCTCGCGTGCTTGAGCAGGCCCACGTTGCCGGCCATCAGGGCGGGCGCGGCGAAGCGGAAGACCTGCCAGAAGGGGAAGTTCCAGGGCATCACCGCCAGCACCGGCCCGAGCGGCTGGAACCGCTTCTCCGACCGCTTGGCGTCGGTCTGCACCGGCTCGTGCGCGAGGTGGCGTTCGGCGTTCTCGGCGTAGTAGCGGCAGCCCATGATGCACTTGTCGAGCTCGCCCAGCGCGGCCTTGCGCAGCTTGCCCATCTCCAGCGTCATCAGCCGGCCGAGGGCGTCCCTGCGCTGCTCCAGCAGCGACGCTGCCCTGGAGAGGCGCTGGGCGCGCTCGGCGAACGAGGTGCGCCTCCACTGTTTCGCCGCGGCCGCGGCTTTCTCCAGCTTCTGCTCGATCACCGCGTCGGAGTCGGCAGGGAAGGTCTTGACGGTCTCACCCGTGAACGGGTTGGTGGTGGCGATGGTCATGGCTCCTCCAGACTAGCGAGACGCAGCGCGATCTGCACCACCTCCGGGAAGGAGTGTGCAACCCAGGTCGGATCGGCCGCCCGGAGCTGCGCGAGCGGCTGCGCGCCGTAGGAGACGGCGATGGAGCGGATGCCCGCCCGCCGGGCCATGGTGAGGTCGTGGGTTGCGTCGCCCACCACCACCGCCGACCCGGCCGGCTGGCCGACGCGCCGCAGCGCCTCCAGCGCGAGGTCCGGGGCCGGCTTGGGATTGGGCACGCTGGTGTAGCCGAGGACCACGTCGAAGAGATCGGCGAGGCCGGCCGCCCGGACGCTGGAGTCGGCGCCGTCCTGCGCCTTGCCCGTCACCACCGCGAGCGAAAGGCCCTGCTTCCGCAGCGTGGTGAGCCCCTCGCGCACGCCCGGATAGAGCAGGTGCGGGATGCGAGGCGTGACCCGGGTGCGCCAGAGCACGCGGTAGACCTCCACCGCCTCGCCGGCGCCGGCCGGGCCCTTGCCGATGAGCTGGCCCAGGGCCACGGGCAGGGGCAGGCCGATGCCGTCCTTGATGGCCTGCGGGTCGGCCGCGGGCAGGCGCAGCTCGCGCAGCGTCGCCTGCGTCACCTCGACGATGGCCTGCGGGGTGTCGATCAGCGTTCCGTCGAGGTCGAGGAGCAGCGCCTTGAGCATCGCGGGCGCTCTCGCACGGGGCGCACGGCAGGTCAACCGCCGATGCGCCGCCGCGGCGAGAATTGTGGGGCGCTCGCCGCGGCGCATCGGGTAGAAGAGCGCCCGTGCACGATGCTGCAAATCCGTCCCTGCTGCGCCGGGCGCGGCACGACGCCGGCATGCTGACGGTCTGCCTGATCTGGGGCGCGAACTTCAGCGTGACGAAGCTGGCCTTCGCCGAGCTCTCGCCGCTGGCGTTCACCGCGCTGCGATTCGCGGCGGGCAGCGTGCTGCTCTGGGGCCTGGTGCGCTGGACGGAAGGGCGCTCTGCCTTTCCCCGCGGCAGGGCGCTCTGGCACCTGGTCTGGCTGGGCATCCTCGGCAATACCCTCTACCAGCTCGGTTTCGTGCTCGGGCTCGCGCGCAGCACCGCCACCAACACCTCGCTGATCGTCTCGGCCGCGCCGGCGGTGGTGGCCATCCTCGGCGCCTGGATGGGGCTGGAGCGGACCACGCCCCGCACCCGGTTGGGCATCGCCTTCGGCATCGGCGGCGTCCTCCTGGTGGTGCTGGCCCGGCCGGCAGCGGCGGCGCTGCAGGCGAGGGTGGGCGACCTCTTCACGGTGGGCGCGCTCCTCTGCTGGTCGGTGTACACGGTGGGGCTGCGCAAGGTCTCGGGCCTGTCGGCGCTGCGGATCACCGCCTGGACCGCCTACACCGGCACTCCCGGCCTCGTGCTCGCAGGCGCGCCGGAGCTCCTGCGCGTGCGCTGGCGCGCGGTCAGCCCGGCGACCTGGGGCGCGCTCGCCTACGCCACCGCGCTCTCGCTGGTGCTCGCCTACCTGATCTGGAACGCCAGCGTCCGCGCGGTGGGGGCCACGCGGACCGCCATCTACATGTGCGTCACGCCGCTGGTCGCCGTGCTGGTGGCCTGGGCGGCGCTGGGCGAGCGGCCAGGCCTTCTCCACCTGGCGGGCGGGGTGTTGATCGCCCTCGGCGTGGTGCTGACGCGGCTGTAGGGCTCCTCAGTGGAAGTCGCGGGACTGGACGTGGGCGGCGAGGGCCTCGCGCAGGCCCCAGAAGCTGCGGCCCTTCACGCTCACGACGCCGTCGAACTTCTCCAGGCGCCCCTCGACGATGAGCAGCGAGCTGCCCAGGATGGGGCGGCGGTTCTCTTCGAAGGTGTCGGGGTCGATGACGATGTTGGAGATGCCGGTCTCGTCCTCGAGGCTGAGGAAGACGAATCCCTTGGCGGTGCCGGGCCGCTGCCGCACGATGCAGAGCCCCCCTGCGCGCACCCGCTGCCCGGAGCGCAACCCCGGCAGCTCGGCCGCGGCGCGCACTCCCATCGCCCTCAGCTTCTCCCGCTCCAGCGCCACCGGATGCGGCCCCACCGTCATCCCCGTCCCCCGCAAGTCCGCCGCAATCCGCTCCCGGATCCCCATCTCCGGCAGCGGGCTTCTCGCCAGCTCCGACGGCGCCTCGCCAACCCGTCCCGGGACGAGCTGCCCGGCGCGCAGCTCCTCCCCGAACACGCGCATCGCCTGCCTCGCATGCTCCCGCGGATGCGCATTGACGTGCGCCAACGATTCCTGTTCCGGCGTCACCTGATCCCGCTCTCCCACTTTCCCAGAACCAGAACCAGAACGAGATCCACAACCCTGAACCCCGCCTTCGTCCTCCCGCGGCTCCACCCGCGCGAACAGCCCGCTCCCCCGCCGCGCCGCAGCCTCCGCCTGCCACAGCGCCGCCCGCCTCGTCGGCAGCGCCCCCCCTGCCCTCCCCGGCACCGACGCGAGCGCTCCAATCTCCGCCAGCGCCGTGAGCTCATCCCTGCGCAGCCCCGCGCGCGCGGCGAGATCGGCGATGCTCGCGAACGCCCCCTTCTCCCGCTCCGCCACGATCCTCCGTCCCACCGCCTCCCGCAGCCCCCGCGCGTACCTGAGGCCGAGCCGCAGCCGCAGCTCCTCCTCGGGCCCGGCGCGCTCCAGCGTGCACAGCCAATCGCTCTTCGCCACGTCGATGGGCCTGACCCGCACCCCGCGGCGCTGCGCGTCCTTCACCAGCGTGGCCGGGCTGTAGAAGCCCATCGGCCAGCAGTTGAGCATGGCCGTGTAGAACGCGTGCGGGTGGTGAACCTTGAGATACGCGCTCGCGTAGACGATGAGCGCGAACGAGGCCGCGTGGCTCTCGGGAAAGCCGTAGAGCGCAAACGAGGTGATGTCGCGCACGATCTCGTCCTGCGCGGAAGGCGAGATGCCGTTGCCCGTCATCCCCGCCCGCAGCCGCTCCTCGATGCGCTTCATCCGCTCCAGGCTGCGCTTGCTGCCCATGGCCCTTCGCAGCTCGTCCGCCTCGCCCCCGGTGAAGCTCGCCGCCACCATGGCGATGCGCATGAGCTGCTCCTGGAAGAGCGGCACGCCCAGGGTCCGCTCCAGCACCGGCCACAAGGACGGGTGCGGCACCGAAGGCTTCTGTCGCCCCGCCCGTCTCTCGAGATATGGGTTCACCATCTGCCCCACGATGGGCCCGGGGCGGATGATCGCCACCTGCACCACGATGTCGTAGAAATGGTCCGGCCGCATGCGCGGCAACGTCGCCATCTGCGCGCGCGACTCCACCTGGAAGACGCCGACGGTATCGGCCGCCTGCAGCAGGCGGTAGACGCCCGGATCGCCCGCGGGAAGCTGCGCCAGATCCACCTCGACGCCCTCGTGCGCGCGCACCAGCGGAATGGCCTCTTCCAGCACCGCCATCATCCCCAGCCCGAGCAGGTCGATCTTGATGATGCCCAGGTCGGCGCAGTCGTCCTTGTCCCACTGCACCACCACCCGCCCCGGCATCGACGCCGGCTCGAGCGGCACGATCTCGTCGAGCCGCCCGCGCGCGATGATCATGCCCCCAGAGTGCTGGCCGAGGTGCCGCGGCAGCCCGGCGATCTGCTGGCAGAGCGCAAGGTAGAGCGAGACGCGGCGGTCGCCCGTGGCCAGCCCCGCCTCGCGGGCGCGGTTCTGGAGCGCGTCGTGATCGGTGGTGAACTCGAAGTGCGGAAGCAGCTTCGCGAGGCGGTCCAGCTCCTCCTGCGGCAGCCCCAGCACCTTGCCCATCTCCCTCGAGGCGGAGCGCGCGCGGTAGGTGATCACGTTGGCGGTCATGGCTGCGCCGGCGGCTCCGTAGCGCTGGTAGACGTGCTGGATGACCTTCTCGCGCTGGTCGCCGCTGGGCAGGTCGAGGTCGATGTCGGGCCAGGCCTTGTGGCCGGTGGAATCGGTGCGCTCCTCGGAGAGGAAGCGCTCGAAGAGCAGGTTCATGCCCACCGGATCCACCGCCGTGATGCCGAGCGCGTAGCAGACCGCGCTGTTGGCCGCCGAGCCGCGGCCCTGCGCCAGCACCTTCTCGCGCGCGCAGAAGAGCACCATGTCGTGGACGATGAGGAAGTAGCCGGCCAGCCCCAGTTTCGCGATCAGGGACAGCTCCCGCTCGAGCTGCGCCACCGCCCTGGGCCAGCGCGGGCTGGACGGCCCCCCGTAGCGGCGGCGCGCCCCCTCCATGGTGCGGTGCCAGAGCTCGCCGTCGAGCGAGGTGTCGTGGAGGAACTGCGGCTCGGGGAGCTGGTAGCCGAGGTCGTCGAGGGTATAGGTGCAGCGCGCGGCGATCTCGCGGGTGGCGCGGACGGCGTCGGGCAGGTCGCGGAAGAGCGCCGCCATCTCGCCGGGCGCGCGCACGTGGCGCTCGCCGTTGCGCGAGAGCCTCCTGCCCGCGCTGTCGAGCGTGGTCTTGAGGCGGATGCAGGTGAGCGCGTCGAAGAGCGGCTTGCCTTCCGGCGCGGCGTGGCTGACGCCGCCTCCGGCCACGATGCGCAGGCCGCGGGCGCGGGCGGCGTCGACGCGGCGGCGGTTGTCGCGCTCCTCCTCCGGGTCGAGATGGCGCTGCACCTCGGCGAAGAGCCTCTCGATGCCCAGGTGATCGGCGAGCAACGCGAGCTCGGATGGCGCGCCGCCGCTGAGCGCGACGAGGCCGCCTCGCAGGTCGGCGAGCTCCGCGGGAGTCACCCGGCACTCCTCCTTGCCGGCGCGCGCGTGGCCCAGGGTCAACAGGCGAGACAGGTTCCTGTACCCGCGGCGGTCCTCGCAGAGCAGCGCCACGCGGCCTCCGCCCTCCACGTCGATCTCCGCGCCCACCAGCGGCCGCACCCCTTCGCGGCGGGCGGCGGAGTGGAAGCGGGGAGTGCCGTAGACGCCGCCCACGTCGGTGAGGCCGAAGACGGCGTGGCCTCTGGCGGCGGCGGCGTGGGCCAGGTCTTCGGGCAACGACGAGGCGCGCAGGAAGGAGAAGGCGCTGCGCGCGTGCAGCTCGACGTAGTCGCAGGGCGCGGGCGCCGCTGCGCCGCGCTTCTCAGTCATAGATCGCCTCGATGCGCCATTCGCCCGTGGCCAGCTCGCGCGCCGCGCGGATGAGGAGCCCGCCGGCCAGCTCCAGGTCGTACCCGTCGAGCGCGATGGGCGCGTCCGTCCACCATTCCGCCACCGTCCGCCAGGGGCCTGCGCTCGCCACCACCCGCCCGCCCAGGGCGCCCTCGCCGATGACCAGGAGCGGCGTGCCCGCCTCGTCGCAGCGCACCTCGGCGGTCCGCGGCGGCCGCAGCGCGCGGGCGGCCAGGGACAGCTCGCACGCGGGCGGCGGCGCGGCGCGCGGAGCAGGCGGCGGCGCGAACTTTCCGCACTCCGCCGCGAAGGGCGCCCACCGGTCCGGCGCGTGCGGGCTGCCCACCCTGCCCGGCCCCGCCAGCGCGGAGAGCCGCGCCACGGCGGCCGCGAGCTGCGTGGGGCTGGCGCCGCGGCGGCCGAAGAGCGGCATCTGCTCCAGCACCTCGCGCGTCGGCACCGCAGAGAGCCGGACGGCGCGCACTCCAGCGAGAGGCGGCTGCGATTCCACCGACAGGCGAAGGAGCTGCAAGAGCGCGGGCGCCTCGCGGGTGGGCGCCGCCAGGTCGAGCGCGCGCTCGTCCCAGGAGCCGTCGGCGAGCCGGAGCTGGAGGTACAGCTCGCGCGCCATCAGACCGCGCGCCATCAGCCGGTGCGCGAGCCGGTCGAGCAGTCCCTTCCAGACGAAGAGCAGCGGCTCCACCGACGAGGCGTCCCAGTCCAGCTCCTCGCCTTCCTCGAAGCGCTCCGGCTCCTTGCGCGCCTGGAGCGCGGTTGCGTCCTCGCCGCGCGCCAGCCGCGCGAGCAGCGCCGCCTCCGGACCCAGCCGCGCGGCGAGCGGCCCGGGCGGAAGCAGCGCCACCTCTCCCAGCGTCTGCAGCCCGAACCTTTGCAGCGAGATCTGCAGCTCGTCGGACAGGTCCAGCGCGTGGAGCGGCAGGGCGGCGAGGAACTCGCGCTGCTCCCCGGACGCGACCACCCGGAACGCTCCGCCGCCCGCGCCGTGGGGCGTCTGTTCCAACGTCAGATCCGCCGCCGCCGCCCGCGCCGCCAGCCGGGCCACCGCCTTGCCCGTCGAGAGACCCACCGCCGCGCGCACGCCCACGCGCTCCGCCGCCGCCAGCAGCGCGCGCGCCACCGCGCGATCGTCGCCGAAGAGCGACTCCAGCCCTTCGGCGTCGGCATACACCAGCCCCTGCGCGGCCTCCTCGATGCGCGGCGAGACGCAGAGCGCCGCCTCGCGCGCCGCCTGCGCCGCGGCCCACTCGCGCTCGGCCGACGCCTGCCGCACCACCAGGCCGGGGAAGAGGGCGCGCGCCTCCGCCAGCGTCTGCCCGGCCTCGACGCCCGCGGCGAGCGGCGTTCTGCCGAGGACGTGCGCCCGCCCTCCCAGATCCGCCCCGGCCTGCACCACCGCCAGCGGCTCCAGGCAGAGCTGCGGCTCGCTGCGCAAGGCGGCGACGAGAGACAGCTCCGGGACCCAGAGGCAGGCGATCTTCGGCATGGCGCGAGGTCACTTCGGCCGCAGCGGAAGAGTGAGGGCCAGGGAGCCGGAGGGCGGCAGGCGCTTGTGCCGGGTCACCGCGGCCGCCGCCCGGGCGCCGCGCAAGAGCCGGCCCGGCGCACCCGGGCGCCCTTCCCATTGCGCGCGCCCGCGCTCCAGCTCGATGGTGGTGGCGGCGAACGTCCCCGCCTGCGGGGCGCGGGCGAGCAGGAGCAGCACGCAGCCGTGCTTCTCCGCCCGCCGCGCCAGCCGCGCCCACGGCGAGGCGCCCGGCGAGGGCGGCCGCTTCTCGAAGCGCACCACCTGCACCACGCCCTTGGGCGCCCTGGGCGGCGGCAGCACCGAGACGTCGGCCAGGTCCAGCGCCACCAGCGAAAAGCGCGCTTCCAGGGCGATCTCCGCGGCGCGCAAGGCCTGCACCGACCCGGCGGGGCGCACCCAGAGCAGGCGCGAGAGGTCGATTCCGCAAGGCGACGGGTCGAACGAGTCGCCTGGATCGATCAGGGCGCAGTTCTCGCCGGCCTGCGTGGCCGAGGCGAGCGCCAGGCGCAAGAGCGCCGTGCCGCCGGCGCCCGGAGGCCCGACGATCTCGTGCAGGTGCCCGCGCGAGAGCCCCCCGCCAAGCGCCGCATCCAACGCGGCAAAGCCGGTGGGCAGCGTCTGCGGCTCTTGCGGCGAGAGAGCCGGCGCGCGCCGGACCTGCCCGTCGCGCAGCAGCTCCTCGAGCGCGTGCAGGTCCCTGGGCAGGCGGCGAGCCGGCAGCGTCACACTGCCGATCTAGCTAAACATGCGTTCAGGTGCAAGCCGCGGCGCAACCGGGACTGGAACGCGTCTCATAACGCCGCGGTCCAACACCACAAACGTAGCCCCTGAGCCGCCTTCGGCGGCCGGGGCTAGTGCACCGAGCGCGGCACCGTTCCTACCGGGTCGATCCGCATCTGGCGCCGGGGAAGGGCCGCCGAGGGCATCCGGCCCTGGCGCGCCTCGCCGGACATCCGCGAAAGGGAGAGAGCGCCGAGCGCGAGCAGCGCGTCGCGCGCCGCGACGTCGAGGTATTCGCCCATCGACAACAGATTTGCCGTGATCCCCGCCAGCCATGCGCTCACCAGGGCGCCGCCGGCGCGCGGCCGGCGCAAGACCAGGAGCCCCGCGGCGATCTCCACCAGCCCCACCAGCCGCATGAAGGTGCGCCCGTCGACGGGCAGCCTGCGCTCGATCCCGGGGCTCAGGTACTTCTCCCAGTCGGTCAGGAGGTTGGTGAACTTGTCCGCCCCCGCCACGATGGGAACCAACCCGTATCCCAGCCGCAGCAACCTCTTCGGATCCGACCGCATCGGGCACCCCCGAAAGCCAAGTTTGGGATGCCGCCGCCGCCGCGGAAGCCCACGGCCGCCCGCGGCCACGCGGATGCGCCGTTGGGGGACGAGGAACGAAGCGGGCGCTCGCCCGCCCACCTGCACCGGGGTTGCCTTCCTTGCGCGCAGGTACCAAGCCTGCGAAGGCACAGCCCGGAGGTTCGTGATCAATGCTTCAGGTCGGCGACGTGGCCCCGGATTTCGAGCTCCTCGACGAGGAGGGCAAGCCCACCCGCCTCTCCAGCTTCCGGGGTCGGAACGTGGTGCTGGTCTTCTTCCCCGCAGCCTTCTCGCCCATCTGCACGCAGGAGCTCCAGCAGATGGCCGCGAACCGCGCCGACTACCAGCAGAAGAACGCCGCGGTGGTGGGCGTCTCGGTGGACAACAAGTGGAGCCTGAAGGCGTTCAAGCGCGACGCCGGCCTCACCGCCACCCTGCTCTCGGACTTCCATCCCAAGGGCAACGTGGCGCAGAAGTACGGCGTCTTCATGGGCGAGACGGGCTACGCCAGGCGCGGCACCTTCGTCATCGACCCCGGCGGCGTGATCCGCGGCATCAGCATCAACGACCCCAAGGAGCCGCGCACCGAGGAGGACTTCCGCACGCTGCTGCTCAACTGCCCGCGCTGACCGAGGTCACTCCTCGTCCGACTGCTCTGCCTGCTCCTCGAGCTTGGCGCGCAAGAGGTCGCCCAGCGTGCCGAAGCCCTTCCCCGGCGGCATCTTGCGGTTCATCTGCCGCTGGTACTCGCGGTAGTCGGAGGCGCCCTCCGCGCGCTCGGCCGAGCTGCGCGAGAGGCGGTAGCGGCCGCGCTCGTCGATGTCGGTGATCTGCGCCTTGAACTGCGTCCCCGGGGGCAGGGTCTTGCGGTTGTCGCTGCCCCGCGGCGTTCCCAGCTCGGCGTTGGGCACGAGGCCCTTTCCACCGTCCCAGTGCACGAACACGCCGAAGGCCTCGCACTTGTCCACGGTGGCGTCGACCACGTCGCCCACCCTGGCCCGCTTCTGGGCCGCCGGCGCGGCCGCGGGCGCTCCCTCCGGAGCCCGGGCCTCCTCGTCGCTGATGCGGCGCAGCGCCACCCGGCGCGAGGCGTCGTCCACCGACTCGATCTGCACCTGGATGGTCTCGCCCTCCTTGACCACCTCGCGCGGGTGCTGGATGTGCCGATCGCTGAGCGCGCTCACGTGCACGAGCCCGTCCACTCCGGGGAACAGCTCCACGACGGCGCCGAAGGGTTGAAGGCGCGCCACCCTGCCTTCCAGCCGCGCGCCCTCCTTGAGCTGCGGCCGCGCCGCGTCCCAGGGGTCCTGCTCCAGCGCGCGCAGGCTGAGCGCCACCTTTTCGTGGCCCCGTTCGTCCTTCTCCAGGCGCAGCACCTGCACCTTGACCCGTTGGCCGGGCTTGACCACGTCCTGCGCGTGCGCGACGCGCGCGTGGGACAGCTCGCTCACGTGCACGAGCCCCTCGATGCCCCCGATGTCGACGAAGGCCCCGAAGTCGCGCACGGAGGTGACGGTGCCCTCGAGCTGGGCGCCCACCTCCAGCGTCTTGCGCAGCTCGGCGGCCTGCGCAGCGCGCTCTTCTTCGAGCAGCGCCCTGCGGGAGAGGATGGCGTTGCCTCCGCGCAGCTCGGTGACGCGGAACTTGAGCCGCTGGCCCACGAACTGCGACTGATCCTCGACGAAACGCACGTCCACCTGCGAGGCGGGCACGAAGCCGCGCATGCCGCCCAGGTCCACCTCGAGGCCGCCCTTGTTCTGGCCGGTGACCATGCCCTCGATGGGGATCCTGGCGTCGAGCGCCTCCTGCACGATCTCGCGGCCGGCGCCCTTGGGCACCGAGCGCGTGACCACCACGTTGCCTTCGCCGAGCGAGAGCACGTAGCCGTCGATGGTGCCGCCGGCCTGCACCAGCAGCTCTCCCTTGTCGTCGCGCAGCTCGCGCAGGTCGATGATGCCTTCGCCCTTGCCGCCCAGATCGAGGAAGGCCACCTCGCCGCCCAGGTGCGCGACCTTGGCGGAGACCTTCTGGCCGACGCGCAGCTTCCCGGGCCTCTGCTGCTGCGATTCGGCGAGCAGCGCGCCGAAGTCGGCGTTCTCCTCGGCGGAGGGCTGGGAGAAGACGGAGCCCGGGTCCTCCGGCGCGGGGCGATGCTCCGGCGCCTCCGCCTTCGCCTGGGCGGCGGCCGGTTCGGATGCCGCGGGCTGGCCGCCGAGCGGGACCTTGCGCACCACCACCGGCATCTTCCGCTCTTCCTTCTGGCGGGGAGGGCGGCTCCTGCGCTCCGGCGGCTTCGACTCCGCTGCCGGCGCGGAGGAGGGCTGCGCCCTGGCGAGGATCTCCTCGAAGGTGGGCTGCGCCTGCTTCTTCGGCGGAGGAGGCGGCGGCGCCGCTTTCGGCTCCTCCACCGAGGCGCCCGAAAGGATCTCCTCGAAGGAGGGCTGCCGTTTACGCGCCTGCGACTGCGGCTCCTGATGCTCCGGCTTCTCGCTCATCGAACGCCTTGTTCTTCCGCTCCACTGCGGGCGGGGGGTCATACCACATCCCGCCGCCTCCGCGACGGCCGCCGGTGCCGCACGCGCGGCGCGGGCTCAGGCGCGGGCGCGCTTCCGTCCGGCGGATTGCGATTCCGCTTCCAGCTCCTGGAGCGTCCTCAACAGGCGCGCCTCGGGGGGCAGTTTCGCCTTGTGCATCGCGGCGCCACCCACGACCACGCGGCCACCCACCTGCCGCGCCGCCGCGGCGGCCAGCGCCACCTGCTCGCCCACCTCGGGGTGGACGGTGCTGCTCAGCACCACCAGCGCCGCCCGCGCGCGCAGCACCAGGTCGGCCAGATCGCGCGCCGGAGTCTGCGCCAGGGGCGCCAGCACCTCGAATCCCTGCGCGCGCAAGAGGCAGGCCGCCATCCTCGCCGCGATGTCGTGCAGCTCGCCGGCCACCGCGGCAACGACGGCGGTGCCCCGATCCGGACGCACCGGCTCTCCCGGCGGTTCCGCCAGCGGCTGCGAGCGCGCCACGGCGTCGATCACCGCCTGCGAGGCGACGTGCTCGTCGGCGATGGAGAGGCTGGCCTGTGCCCACTTGTCGCCGATGCCGTGGAGCGCCGGCGCGGCCACCTCGTCGAACAGGGCGGCGAGCGAGTACCCGCGCAGCCGCAGCGCCGCGAGCTGGGCGACCAGTGAAGGAGCGTCGCCCCGCAAGGCGGCCGACTGGAAGTGCTGCACCGCGTCCTGGCCCGGCTCGTCGGCGCCCTGCGGCAGCGCCTCGGGGATGGGCCCCGCCGCCTGGTACTGCCGCTTGTGCACGAAGGCGGTGACGTCGCGGAGGCGGAACTTGCGGTGGCCGCCCGGCGTGCGGAAACAGTCGATCTCGCCCGCGTCGGCCCACCGCTTCACCGTGGCCTCGCCCACGCCCAGGAGCGTGGCCACCTGGCGCGTCGAAAGGACGTCCGCGTTCATGCTACCCCTTCGGGCCGCGTGCCCGGAATGCGCCCTTTGCCGAGCGACTTGAGCGATAAGACGATGAACGCGCGCGGACGATTCGCCCCGAGCCCCACCGGAGAGCTGCACCTGGGGAACGCCCGCACGGCGCTGCTCGCCTGGCTCTGGTCGCGGAGCCGGGGCGGCGAGCACCTGCTCCGCGTCGAGGACATCGATGCGCCCAGGGTGCGCGCCGGCATGGCGGAGCAGCAGATGGAGGAGCTGCGCTGGCTGGGCCTCGGCTGGGACGGGGAGCCCGTCTTCCAGTCGCGGCGGACCGCGCTCTACGAGGAGGCGCTGCGCCGCCTCGGCGACCACGTCTACGAATGCTTCTGCTCGCGGGCGGAGATCGCCGCGGCCAGCGCCCCCCACGGCGACGAGGGCCCCCGCTATCCCGGCACCTGCGCAACCCTCACCGCCAGGGAGCGCGCGCGGAAGCGCGCGATGCGGACTCCTTCCCTCCGGCTGCGGGTGCCGCCGGGGCGCCTGGCCTTTTGCGACGCCATCCTCGGTCCCCAGGCGTTCGACACCCAGGAGAGCGTCGGCGACTTCGTGCTCCGCCGCGCCGACGGCATCTTCGCCTACCAGCTCGCCGTGGTGGTGGACGACGCGGCGATGGGAATCACGCAGGTGCTCCGCGGCGCTGACCTGCTCCCGTCCACGGCGCGCCAGATCCTCCTCCACCGCCTGCTCGGCGGTCGCGAGCCCGAATTTGCCCACGCGCCCCTGGTGCTCGGCCCTTCGGGCGAGAGGCTTTCGAAACGGGACAAATCATTGTCGCTCTCGGCGTTTCGAGCCCGGGCGAAGGACCCGCGTCAGATTGTCGCGCTGCTCGCGCGCCTCTCCGGCCTGGCCGCCCCGGAGCGGTGTTCAGCGCGGGAACTCGTCGAGGATTTTTCGTTATCGAAAGTGCCGACGGATCCGGTGGCGATCGCAGCCTGGCCGGACTGATTTCCAACAGCGTACAAAACCGCTTCCGCCGCCGATTGCCGATTCGGCGTAGCGTGTGCTACTTCCCCCCGCTTGCGCCACGGAGAGCCCCGCATGCCCTTCGAGTCGAATCAGATCGGTTCCATCCGCGTCAAGAAGGCGAACTGGAACCTTCCTTCGCCCGTCCTCTTCGAGGAGGCGGTGCGACGCGGCGAGGGGAAGATCGCCGTCGGCGGGTCGCTGGTGGTGGTGACCGGCAAGCACACCGGCCGGGCCGCCAACGACAAGTTCATCGTCAAGAACGCGACCACCGAGAAGAGCGTCTGGTGGGGCAGGGTCAACAAGCCGTTTCCGCAGGAGAAATTCGACAAGTTCTTCGAGAAGGTGAAGCGGTACCTCGCCGACAAGGAGGTGTTCGTCCTCGACGCCTTCGTCGGCACGCATCCGCAGCACCGCATCCCGGTGCGGGTGATCACCGAGCTGGCCTGGCACAACCTCTTCATCCGCACCATGCTGCTGCCCGCCGGTCCCGGCGAGTACGACGGCGTCAAGGACCCCTTCACCATCGTCGACCTGCCCGGCCTCACCGCGGACAAGGACGCGGACGGCACCAACGGCCCCACCGCCATCCTGGTGGATTTCGAGAAGAAGCTGACCCTGATCGCCAACACCGGCTACGCCGGCGAGATGAAGAAGAGCGCCTTCTCGCTGATGAACTTCGTCCTGCCCTCCAAGGGCACCATGCCCATGCACGCGAGCGCCAACGTGGGGCCGCAGGGCGACACGGCGGTGTTCTTCGGCCTCTCCGGCACGGGCAAGACCACCTTGTCCGCCGACTCCAAGCGCACGCTGATCGGCGACGACGAGCACGGCTGGGGCTCGGGCGGCGTCTTCAACTTCGAGGGCGGCTGCTACGCCAAGGTCATCCGCCTCTCCCCGCAGGCCGAGCCGGAGATCCACGCCACCACCCGCATGTTCGGCACCGTGCTGGAGAACGTGGTGATGAATCCGGAGACCCGCGAGGTGGACTTCGACGACGGGTCCCTGGCCGAGAACTCCCGCGCCTGCTACCCGATCAGCTACATCCCCAACGCCTCGAAGTCGGGGATGGCGGGCCAGCCCAGGAACGTGGTGATGCTGACCTACGACGCGTTCGGAGTGCTGCCGCCGATCGCGCGGCTCAGCTCGACGCAGGCGGCGTACTACTTCCTCTCCGGCTACACCGCCAAGGTGGCGGGCACCGAGATCGGGGTGAAGGAGCCGCAGGCCACCTTCTCCACCTGTTTCGGCGCGCCCTTCATGCCGCTGCACCCCACCGTCTACAGCAAGCTCCTGACCCGGAACATCGCCGAGAACGGCACCCGGGTCTGGCTGATGAACACCGGGTTCACCGGCGGGCCCTATGGCGTCGGCAAGCGCATGTCCATCCAGCACACCCGCACGCTCCTCAACGCGGCGCTCGACGGGAACCTCGACTCGGTCAGGTTCATGAAGGACCCGATCTTCGGCTTCGACGTCCCGACCGATGCGCCGGGGGTGCCGGCGTCCGTGCTCACGCCGCGCGAGACCTGGGCCGACAAGGCGGCCTACGACGAGAAGGCGAAGCACCTGGCCCGGCTCTTCGCGGAGAACTTCAAGCAGTTCGCCGACCAGGCCGCGCCGGAAGTGCTGGCGGCGGGCCCGAAGGCCGGGTAAAAGGACGCGCGTGTCGGAAAAAGAAGCAGGCATCGAAGTCGAGGGAACCGTCCGCGAGGAGCTCGCGGGCGGCAACTACCGCGTCGAGCTGGACAACAAGCACTCGGTGCTCGCCTACGCGAGCGGCAAGATGCGCAAGTTCCGCATCCGCATCCTCCCCGGAGATCGGGTCAAGCTCGAGCTGTCGCCCTACGACCTGACCCGCGGCCGCATCACCTACAGGCAGAAGTAGCCGGCTACTTCACCAACTCGCGCACCACCTCGCGGAGGAACTTCGTTCCCTCCGGGAGCCAGCGCATCGGCCGGCGCTCGTTGGCGCCGTGCGCGCCGAACCCCTTTCGCACGTCGTCGAGAGTCCCCGGCGCGGTGTGGATGCCGTAGGCGAGGACGCCGATCTCGCGCAGGTAGCGCGAGTCGGTGGCGCCGAGCTGCATCGTCTCCACCACCGGAGCGTCGCCGAACACCCGCTGCGCCGCCGCGCGCACCGCGGAGGGCACCGCCCCTTCGGCCGGCACCTTGCCGCCCGGACCGAAGGGCTCCGTGTCCGCGAGCTCCACGCCCGGATCGCCGATGACCTCGCGCAGGCGGGCCTTGGTCTGGTCGATGGTCTCGTCGGGCAGGATGCGGCAGTTCACCACCGCCTCGGTGCTGGTGGGCAAGACGTTGTCCTGCGGCGAGCCCGAAAGCTGGGTGGTGACGCAGGTGGTGCGGATCATCGCGTTGTAGATGCGCTCCTTCGAAATTACCTGCTCGTCCTCGGGCGAGAGCGTTCCGCCCGACGCGCGGGCGAGCGCGCCGCTCAGCGGCGGCTTCTCCCCGCGGGAAAGCTGCAGCAGCTTGCCCCGCACCTCGGGGAGGACGTGCGCGGGAAAGCGGTACTCGCCGATCTTCACCAGCGCGCGGGCGAGCTCCAGCGCCGGATCGCGGTCGGTCGGAGGCACCGACGAGTGACCTCCCGGGCCGTGCGCCGTCAGCCGCAGGCTCTGGAAGGTCTTCTCCGCCACCGTCAGATCGAGCGACTCGACATGGGAAAGGTCGGGAGAGAGCGTGATGCTGCCGCCCTCGTTCAGCGCCAGCTCGGCCTGGACGAGGTCGCGATGGTGGTCCACCAGCCACTTCACGCCGGCGAACCCGCCGGTCTCCTCGCCCGCGGTGAGGGCCACGATCACGTCGCGCGCGGGCTTCTGCCGCGCCGCCGCCAGCTCGAGGGCGACGTCGACGATGGCCGCCGCCATCGCCTTGTCGTCGCTGACGCCGCGCGCATAGAGGAAGCCGTCCCGCTCGGTGGGCGCGAAGGGCGGCGTCTTCCAGGGCTGGCCTTCCACCGGCACCACGTCGATGTGCGCCAGCAGCAAGAGCGGCTTCTTCGCTCCGGTTCCCTTGATCCGCGCGATCAGGTTTCCCCTCCCGGGCGCGGACTCGAGGATCTGCGCCGGCACGCCGGCCGCCTTGAACCGCTGCAGCAGGGGCTCCAGCGCCTGCGTCTCGTGGCCGTGGGAGGTGTCGACCTTGAGCAGCTGCAGCAGCACGTCGTGATCGATGGGAGCGGCGAGGAGCAGCAAGGCGAACGCGATCGTCATGGGGGCTCCACCTGTTCGAGAAACTTCTCCAGCTTGAGCGCGAAGAGCTCGGGCTGCATGAGGAGCGTCGCGTGGCCCTGCAGCACCGGCACGCGCGCCTCGGCGAAGGGATCCTTCCCGTCGCGCGAGAGCAGGTCGCGCCAGAGCGCGAACCAGCCGCGCAGGTCCAGGCGGGCGAGGCGCTGGAGATCCGATCCGGCATCGCCGGCAGCGCTCGCAGGGATCAGGCCCAGGGCGCGCATGGCCTTCCCCGCTCCGGGGAGCGCAAGCGCCGCCCGCAGCGCGCGCCCCGCGAGCTCGGGGTTGGCCGCTCCCGCCTCGAGGAGGGCGCGCAGGAGCGGCGCGAGCGCGGTCGAGAGTGGCCCGGGCGCCCCTTCCGGCACCGGCACCAGCGCCAGCACCCGCTCCGGCTTCTGGCGATACGCCTCGGCGATGACGTGCGCTCCGGCCGCGTGGCCGAGCAGCACGGCGCGGTCCACGGGCACGGCATCGAGGACCGCCCAGAGATCGCCCGCGCAGGACGAAACGGTCGTGCTCTCGGGACGGGCGGCCGCGGGGCTCTGTCCCTGGCCGCGGTAGTCCCAGGTGACGAAGGTGTCGCCGCGCCCGGCGAAGTGCGCCGAGAGCGCGCGCCACGCGCAACCGCTGCCGAGGCCGTCGCAGGCGGCGAGCGCGCGGCCGCCTTCGCCTTCGGCGCGAAAGGCGAGCAGCGCGCCGTCGGGCGCCTGGGCGGTTCCCACCCGCACCACCGCGCTCATTGCCGCGGCTCCTCGATGCGGAACTCGACCCTGCGGTTCAGGGCCTTGCCGGCGCGGGTGGCGTTCGAGGCGATGGGCCGGGCCGAGCCGTACCCCACCGCTGTGAGGCGCCGCGCGTCGACGCCCTGCTCCACCAGGAACTGCTTCACCGCCTCTGCGCGCGCCTGCGAGACGGCGAGGTTGCTCTTCCTGCTGCCCACGTTGTCGGTGTGGCCCTCGATGCGCAGCGAGATCTGCGGCGCATCCTGGAGCGCCTGGGCGATCTGGCGCAGCGCCGGGTAGCTGCTCGGCAGGATGACGCTGCGGGTGGGCAGGAAGCGGAGCTGCTGCTTGAGCTCGATGCGATCGTTGCGCACCGCGATCAGGCTCGCTTCCCGCGGGCAGCCGAAGTTCTCCTTGGGTCCGGGGACGGCGGCGCAGCGGTCGATGTCATCGGGCACGCCGTCGCCGTCGCTGTCGGTGAAGACCGGACACCCGCGCCGCTCCGCCGGCCCCTTCACCTCCGGGCAGAGATCGTCGGCGTCGGGACCGCCATCGCCGTCGCCATCCTTGAGCACCACCCGGGGCAGGGCGGCCTCGGCCTCGGCCGGCTTGTCATGGATGACCACCTTGACCTTGCCGCACTCCCTGCTCTTGGCGAGCGCGTCGGCGGCAGCGGCGCGCGAGAGGCGGAGGTGCTCGTCGGCGCGGCCAAACTCGCGCAGCCCCAACTCCACCTCGGCGAAGTGAAGGTTGGCCTCGGCGGCCGCCAGCTCGCGCGGCGCGCAGCTCTCGGCGTTCTGCGCCCGGGCCGCCTCTACCGCCGCGGCCGCAGCGCCGGTGGAGGGACGCGTCCGCGGGCCGGCTGCGCAGCCCAGGAAGAGGCCGCACACCAGGAGGGCGAGCGGGCGCCTCACTGCTTCGGCACCGGCTTCGGCGCCTCCACTGGCTTGCGCTCCATGCCGCCCAGGTTCCGCGGGTGCTCGATGGTGGGAGGCGGCGGCCTGGATGCCGCCGCTGCGCGCCGCTCGGCGGCCTTGGCGGCGGCATCGTCCGCATACCTGAGCGCGTCGTCCGCCAGCGCCCGCGCCTGCGCGCCGTTGCCCCGGTCCTGCTCCTCGACCGCCTTGCGCAGGTAGAGGGTGGCGAGGGTGGTCTCGTAGGGGGCGTACCGCTCCGCCTCCGAGGCGGTGGCGCGCTGAAGCGCCGCCTGCGCATCGCCGATGGCGCCCGTCGCCTTCCCCGGCGCACAGCAGACCAGCGCTGCCGAAAGGCATGTCGCGAACCTTGCCAACGCACCGTTCGCTACCCTTCCTCCGGAAGAGTGTCAAACCGCGGGCGGTTCACGTTGAAAGCCCCCCTGCCGCCCTCTAGGATCATGCCCATGCTCGCCGCCCTGCTGCTGCTCGCTACCGCCCCGGTGCTCTCGCTCTCCGAGGCGCAGCTCGACTCCACCATCGCGCGCACGCACAAGCGGCCGTTCCCCGAGCGCATCGCGGCGCTGAGCCAGCTCTTCGTCGGCGTGCCCTACGGCGAGTTCCCGCTCGGAGACGGCCAGCGCCCTCCCGAGCCGGGGCCGCTCTTCCGCACCGACGCGGTGGATTGCCAGACCTACGTGGAGACGGTGCTCGCGATGGCGAACGCCCGCAGCCTCGACCAGGCGCGTGCCGTCCTCGACGACATCCGCTACCGCGACGGGCAGCCCAGCTTCGAGACGCGCAACCACTTCACCGAGGCGCAGTGGCTGCCCGTGAACGGCGAGAAGGGATACCTGGTGGACGAGGTGCCCAGGCTCGACCGGCGCGCGCCCGCCGAGACGCTGGAACTGGTGCGGTCGCAGTGGAGCCAGGTGCCCGCGCTCAAGCGACTGGTGCCCGCGAACATCCCCGACGGGAAGTATACGGTGCGCTACCTGCCGCTCGACGAGGTCATGGCGCGGGCCAAGGACATCGCCCCCGGCTCGATCCTCATGGTGGTTCGCGAGCCCGACGCCGAGCGCGTGGTCCGCATCACCCACATGGGCTTTCTGCTCAAGGACAAGCGCGGCTGGGTGGTTCGCCATGCCTCCACCGGCAAGGAGCACGCGGTGGTGGACGAGCCGCTGGCCCAGTTCGTGGAGCGGCAGCGCGAATACAAGAGCTGGAAGGTCGTGGGCTTCGCGCTGGCGCAGCCGAAGGACGCCTCGCGCCGCGTGGCGAAGATCAAGTCTCCGCCCCGGTAAGATCTACCGTCCGAAAACGCTACCTCCCCAGACACTGTTCGGATCTGAACGCGAAAAAAACTTT
>DASSQZ010000050.1:0-21443 GCA_035702105.1 Myxococcales bacterium
CGGCCTGGGAATCCTCACCGAGAAGGGCGGCCTCCAGGTCGTCTGGCGCCGCCGCGTGGAAGGCCCGTACGACCAGTTCTTCGAGGGCGGGCTGACGCTGTACCTGGAATGACTCAGCGGGCGATGCGGGGCGCGACCAGCCGCTGCCCGGTCGAAGGATCGCGGACCACGTCCACCTGCGTGGCATAGGCCGGCGAGAGCACCTCCGGCGTCAGCACCTGCGCGGGCGTTCCCTGGGCGAGCACCCGGCCCGCGAGCATCAACACCAGCCGGTCGCAGGCGGCGCCTGCGAGCGCGAGGTCGTGGAGCACCAGCATCGCGCCGCCTCCCTGCTGGCCGCGGCGGCGCAGGGCATTCACGAGGAGGACCTGGTGGGCGAGATCGAGACCCGCGGTCGGCTCGTCCAGGACCAGCAGGCCCGCGTCCTGCGCGAAGGCGCGCGCGAGGAAGACGCGCTGGCGCTCGCCGCCGGAGAGCTGGGTGATGGGGCGGTCGGCCAGGTCCAGCGCGTCGGTTTCCGCCAGCGCCGCCCGCGCGCGCTCGAGGTCGTGCGGGCCTTCCAGCGACCAGAGGCCGAGGTGGGGCGCGCGGCCCATCAGCGCCACCTCTCGCGCGCTGAAGGCCAGGTCCTGGGGGTGCTGCTGGGGCAGGAAGGCCACCCGCCGCGCCCGCTCGCGGCGGGAGAGGCGGGCAAGCGGAGCGCCCTGCAGCGCCACCGAGCCGTGCTGCGGCGCGATCAGGCCGCACGAGAGCCGCGCCAGCGTGCTCTTGCCGGCGGCGTTGGGGCCGATGATGCCGACCACCTCGCCGGGATCGATGCGCAGCGAGGCGCCGGAGACCGCCTCCGGCGCGTCCGGGGCGTGGCGATAGTGGAGGTCTCGCGCGTCGAGCAGCGAGGCGGGCGCGCTCATCGCCGGCTCCGCAGCAGCAGCACGAAGAGCGGCGCTCCCACCATGGCGGTGACCGCGCCCACCGGCGGCTCCGCTCCCAGGCCGCGGAAGAGCACGCGGGCGAGCGCGTCGGCGAGCACCAGGAAGGCCGCGCCCCCGAGGGCGGAGGCGGGCAGCACCACCCGGTGGTCCGGGCCGGTCACGAGACGCACGGCGTGGGGAACGACAAGGCCGACGAACCCGACCAGCCCGGTGAAGGCGACGGCGATTCCCACCGCGGCGCTGGCGGCGAAGAAGGCGAGGATGCGGGTCTGCCCCACGTCCACGCCCAGCGCCGCCGCTCCCTCGTCGCCGAGCGCGAGCAGGTTGAGCCGCCCGGCGAGCGCGACGAGGATGGCGGCGGGAACGAGCAGCGCGACGGCGGCGCCGGCGAGCAGCGGCATCGGCTCGTAGCCGAGCGTCCCGGAGAGCCAGAGCATCACCGCCTGCGTCTGCTCCGGGCGCAGCATCGCCTCGACCGAGAGCACCACCGCCGAGGCGAAGGAGTTGAACACCACGCCGACGAGGAGCGCGCGGGTGGGCTCCAGCTGGCCCCGCGCGCGCCCCAGGGTGAAGACGAACAGCGCCGCGACCAGCGCGCCGGCCACCGCGGCAAGCTGCGAGGGGAGAAGGCCAAACCACGACGCCGCCGAGAGCGCCGCGGCGCCCACCGCGGTTCCGGAGGCGATGGTGACGGCGGCGGTGCCGATGGCGGCGCCGCCGGAGAGGCCGAAGACGAAGGGATCGGCGAGCGGGTTGCGCAGGAGCGCCTGGAGCGCGACCCCGGCCACCGAGAGCGCGGCACCCACCTCCGCCGCGAGCAGCACGCGCGGAACGCGCAGCCGGAAGAGCACGGTGGCGTCGGGTTCCATTCCGCGCAGGGCTGCGGAGATGGAGAGGGTGCCGGCGCCGGTGGACAGTCCCACCGCCAGGGCCACGGCCGCCACCGGCGCGAGGATGGCGACGGCGAGCGCGGCGCGGGTCGCGGCAGAGCGCCTCATGGGTCCAGCGCTGCGGCGAGATCGTCCAGCGCCTGGGGCAGCCGCGGGCCGGGATGGAGCAGCGCCGTGGAGCGCAGCGAGACGGTGCGGGTCCGCTCCAGCCCGGGCAGGGCGGCGCGCCCCGCTGGCGCATCCACTCCGCAGAGCACGATGACGTCCGGCTCATCCCGCACCGCCGCTTCCGCGCTCAGCCGGAAGAAGGGCGCATCGCTCGCGCCGGCCGCGTTGACTCCGCCTGCGTCCTCCAGCAGCTCGCCGGCGAAGCTCTTGCGGCCGGCGACCACCAGCGGGTCGAGGCCGAAGACGAGCAGCGCCCGCACGCGCGGCCTGCCGCGCGATCTCGAACGGGCGTCGACGCGCGCCTGCTCCATGCGCCGGCGGAGCGCCGAGCCTTCCCGAACCGTGCCGAGAAGCTGCGCGATGCCGGTGACGGCGTTCTCGATGTCGGCCACGGTGGCGAGGGGAAATGCGTCCACGGGGATGCCGAGCCGGGCCAGCGTCTCCACCGGCCCCCGGTTCGCGGGCGACGGCTCGGCCAGCACCAGGTCCGGCTTCACCGCCAGCACCGCCTCGGGCTGCGGGTCGTTGTACCCGCCGATGCGCGGCAGGCTCGAAGTGCGCGGGTCGTCGTCGAAGCGGGTCACGCCCGCGAGCCGATCTCCCGCGCCGAGCGCGAGCACGATCTCGGAGAGCGACGGCGCGAGCGTGACCACGCGCGCCACCCGTGCCGGCGCGGGTGGGCCCAGGTGCTGGCGCGGCCCGGCGGCGAGCAGCAGCGCGAGAAGGATTGCGCTCAAGGCCTTGTCCAGCAGGCCTTGCCGCTGCTGCAGTCGCTGCTCACCGCGACGACGCTGTTGCCGAGTTGGTTGGTGACCAGCGCGCGGTCGTCATCGAGCGGCACGATGTTCCACGGCGATGCGCCCTCGCCGACGTTGGCCTCGCCCACCAGCATCTGAGCTCCGGTCCTGGTGAGGTCGAGCTTCTGCACGGTGTTGCTCCCGGATGCGGCGGTGAAGAGGAACTGGCCGTGCGCGTGCACGTCCTGGAGGGTGGAGACGCCGACGAAGGTATACGCCTCCGCGACGGTCAGCGCGCTCGCGCCGATGGTGACGAGCCGCAGCCGGTCGTCGGCGCCGGAGACGATGGCGATGCGGCCGTCGCCGGTCTCGGCGAACTCCACCGCGATGGGGCCGGCGTCGACCTGCATCTTGACCGCGCCGGTGCTCGCGTCGAGGCGGCTGAGGATGCCCGCATCGCCGTTCGAGCAGGCGGCGTAGAGGTCGCCCTGGACGAGGACCACGTCGTTGGTGGTCTGGTAGCTCCCCACGGCGGGACAGGGGATGGGGAGCGGGCCCGCCACCACCGAGAAGGTGTCGCGATCGATGGCGTAGAGGGAGCCGCTGAACGCGTCGCCGAACCAGATCCGCGAGGATGTGAAGGCGATTCCCGAGGGAATGGCCGGCGGCTGCACGCTCCTCGTCACCCGGGCGGTGGCGGGATCCACCTCCACGATGGCCTCGCCGGTATCGGGAGAGTAGGTGCCCGAGCAGGCCACGTAGAGCTTGCCGCCGGACTCGCGGACCCAGCCCGGCTGCAGGCAGCGCTTGCCGCCCGCGCCGCCGAGATCGATGGTCGAGAGGTCGCCGGTCGCGAGATCGAGGACGGCGAGCAGCCCTGGACCGCGCGGAGTGTAGCTCGCGTCGTAGTTGCCGAGGGCGACGTACGCCTTGCCGCCGAAGACGGTCATGCCGCTCGGGCGGGCGAGGCTCGGCTGGGCCGGATCGAAGGGCTTGAGCGCGGAACCGGCAGGCATCGGCACCGTGGTGATCGCGGGCGGCGCGTTCTTTCCGCCACAGGCGGCGAGCAACGCGAGAATGTGGACGGCGCGCTTCATCTTCGATGCCTCCTAGAGCCGGACGCGCGCGATCACGGCGATCGAGCGCCCCGGCAGCGGGTACTGGAAGAGGTCCTCGAGCGTCTGATCGTCGAGGAGATTCTTGACTTCGAGATCGACCCAGAGCGGGCCCGCGGCGCGGGCGCCGATGCCGGCGTTGAAGACCAGCTGGGCGGGCAGGCTTGCCGTGCCGTAGTCGTTTCTCGGGGTCGCGGAGGTGAAGCTGCTCTCCGCGTACCCCTCGAGGCGGTCGCTGCGGTGCGCGAGACGCAAGCGCAGCTCGTGCGGAGGGCGGTAGGCGAGCTGCGCATCCTGCCGCGCGCCGGGGCGCTCGTTGACGGAGCGGAGCCAGGTGTAGGCCGCCTCGGCGGAGAAGCCGTGGGGAAGCGGCAGGGAGGCCTGCAGCTCAGCGCCGAAGATCCGCGCCCGTCCGACGTTGAGCGGCTTCACCTGGTTTGCGGAGGGATTCAGCTCGTAGACGATCAGGTCGCGGTACGACGACCAGAACACCGCGGCGGAGATCTGCGTGGCGCCGGAGCGGAAGGTGGCGCCGGCGTCGGCGGACCAGGCGCGCTCGGGCCGGAGATCGGGGTTGGGCGCGATCGCGCCGGTCTGGAGGTACAGCTCGTTGAAGGTGGGCGCGCGGAAGGAGAGGCCCCATCCGGCGCGGAGCGTGAGCGGCCCCCCCGGCCGCGGAGCCCAGGCGGCGGAGAGCGCGGGACTGACGCCGGTCTCGTTGCCGATGCGGTCCAGGCGGACCGCGGGGTGCAGGCTCAACCCCTGCGCGATCGCGACGTCGTCCCGGGCCGCCGCCGAGACGAGCGCGCGGGCGTGCACTCCGGCACCGCCGCCGTGGACCCGATCTTCGCCGCCGGACAGGGTGACCGAGAGCAGGTGGCGCGCGCCGACCGGGACGCGCGCCTCGCCCTCCGTCCGCAGGCCGGAGCCGCGTTGATCCACTCGCGGGCAGCCGGGATCGCCGTCGGCGCAATCGCCGAAGGGCTGCACTCCTTCGAGCAGGATCCGGTCGAGCCGGCCCCAGGCCCGGACCGTCCAGCTGCCCTCTCCCAGGGCGCCGCTGAGCCCCAGTCCGGCGAGGCCGGTTTCGTCGCGCTCGCGGGAGCGAGTGGTGACGGCATTGCTCGGGCCGGGGAGCCCCCGGTCGCCAGCGGATGCCTGGACGATCGCGCTGAATTCGCCCGCCCGCACCGGCTGCGCGATGCGGAGCAGCGCCGATCCGCGCAAGGCGTCGGCATTGCTCCGCGTGTACCCGAAGTACGGGGCAGCGGGAATGCCGGGGGTGAGCTGCCGGGCGTAGTCGAAGTCGCCCGCGGTGCGATCGCCCTGCACCCCGATCACCACGCCCCCATCGGCGACTGGCGCCGTCGCGTCCGCCGCGACCTGGACCGTGCCGAACGACCCGGCGGCGACCTGCGCGTGGCCGCTCGCTGCTCCCCTGGCGGCGTGCGGCACGAGCTCGACGACGCCTCCCAGCGCTCCCGCGCCGAACTGCGCGCCGAGAACGCCGCGGGTCACCACCAGCCGGTCGAGCAGCGTGGCCGGGATGGTGGCGAGGTCGACCGCGCCTCCGCCCACTCCTTGCAGCGGGATGCCGTCGAGCAGGATCAGCGACTCGTCGGCGGTGGCGCCGCGCAGCGAGAGGGTGGCCGCCTGCCCCGGCCCGCCCAGGGAGTGGATCGACGCTCCCGGAGCGTTCAGCAGCAGCTCCGGGAGCGATCTCACCTCGCCGGCGAACCTGGTCGCCTCCACGACCGTACTCTGCGCCGCCGGAGCGCGTACCGAGCCCTGTGGGCGCTCGCCGCGGACCTCGATCGTCTCGGAGGCCTCCTGAGCACGCGCACCTGTCCCACGGAGCAGGGCCAGCGACAGGAGGATGCGCGCGAGGGCGCGGAACGGCGGCACGTGGCTCCCCTCTTTCTCTCGAAGAGGTGAAAGCGCTGTTGCGCCGCCAGGCAGGTCTCCTGGCTCCCGGGTCTGCAGCGCACTCGCGCTGCGCGCCGTCCCGCCTTCCCCGCGTGCGTTTGCGAGTGGCTCCTGGGACCGGCTGCCCGGCTACAGTGGCGGGACCGCGCCGGCATTCGACCGGCTTCCCTCGAGGCCCCCGGACTGCGGGGCACCACGGCGGCGGACTTCAATCTGTCGTGCGCCGATTACCGCTTTCGCGCCGGGCGGGTCAAGGGCGCAGAGGCCGCAGGGTCGTGTCTCCCTCGACCGCCAGGTGCGCCCGGAGCCGGTGCACCAGCGCGCGCAGGCCCTTGATGCGCCCGACCTCTTCGACGCTGGCGAAGGGTTTCTTCGTGCGCCGCTCCACGATGAGCTCGGCGCGCCGCTTGCCGATGCCGGGCAGGAGCTGGAGCTCCGCCTCGGTGGCGCGGTTCAGGTTGAGAACGCCGGCCATCGGGGGCTTGCCGTGCTTCTTGTGCTGCGGACTGGCCGCGGGCGCCGGTGTTGCCGTGGCCGGCGCAGACGGCTCCGCCGCGGCGCAGAGCAGTGCCGCCATCAATGCGATGTGCATGGTGGTCAGGCCTCCGCTTCCCCGGCGAGCGCCCCCGGCTCGCGCGCCTGGTGCTCGCGGTCGTCCTCGCGGATCTGGATCTTGCCGCCGATGGGCAGCGAGTCGAGGAAGATGTTGATGCTCCCGTCGCGGTTCTTGAACGCCGTGCCGACGCGGCTCCAGATGCGCCTGCCGCCCTGCCGCTCGATGATGTTGTACGCCGCCCACGGCTTGCGGCCGCCCGCCGGCGCGCTGACGCCTGTCTCCTGCTGCTGGTTCTCCATGTTCCTCCCCTGCGCCGCGATGGTGCGGCGCCTCGGGAAGGCAGGGAGCACGATGCATGCCACCGCGACTCCCTCGGAGCGACTGGCGGTCGCCCTGAAATCGGAGGCCGGAAACGACATCCCCTGTCTCACTCCAGGAAAAAAAATTATTTTTTTTCGCGGCCCGCGGGAGGACGAGGGCCCCGGCTCAGGATGGGGAGCGTGCCTACTGCGGCATGCCGAGCGTGGGCGGCAGCGAGCCCGACAGGTCGATCTTGCCGAACTGCGCCTCGTACTTGGAGACGTTGTCCTGCAGCGCGTGGAGGAACCGCTTCATGTGCCTGGGGCTGTTGATCACCCGCGCCCGCACCATTGCCTTGGGGACCTGCGGCTGCACGTAGATGAAGTCGATGACGAACTCCGTCTCGTTGTGGTTGACCATGGCCATGTTCACGTACACGCCCTGCGCGGTCTGGTCGTCGATCTGCAGCTGGATCTGCACCTGTCCGGGTGTTTCCGGCTTGTCGGGGCTCATGCGCGCCTTGTAGCACCCGGACTGCTGCACGCAACGTTGCGGAGGCCGGCCCAAGCTGGTATCGCCGCTCCCCGCATGTCCGCACCCGGGGATCCATTCGCGCTGGGAGACGGACCTGACGCCTGCCTCCTCCTGCATGGGCTCACCGGCTCTCCTGCCGAGGTCCGGCCCGTCGGCGAGGCGCTTGCCGCGGCCGGCTTTCGCGCGGTGGGGCCGCTCCTTCCCGGCCACGGCACCACGCCGGAGGATCTCTACGTCACCACCCGCTCGGACCTGCTCAACGCGGCAGAATCGGCGCTGCTCTCGCTGCGGGGAGCGCGCCGCGTCTTCCTCTGCGGCCTCTCGGTGGGCGGGCTCCTCGCCATCCACCTGGCGGCGCGCTCGTGGGCGCGCGAAGGACTGCCGGACTTCAGCGCGCTTGCGCTGATGGCGCCGGCCATCGAGTTCACGGGCGCGACCTGGGTCTTTGCCAACGTCCTCGGCCGGCTGCCGGCGCTGCCCTTCATCGTCGGCAAGGGGGAACGCGACATCCAGGGTGGGCCGGACGGGCAGGCGAAGGTGGCCGCCTCGTACACCAGGATCCCCTTGCGCTGGGGCCCGGAGCTGCTCGCGCTCTCGAAGGACGCGCTCCAGCTCGCCCACCGGGTGCGGGCGCCGGCGCTGATCCTGCACGGCGCGCTCGATCGGACCATCGCGCCGTCCGGCTCTCGCAGGCTTGCGCGACAGTTGGCGTCGAACCGTGTGGAGGTGCGCATCCTTCCCCGCAGCGGGCACGTGCTGCCGCTCGACGTCGACTCCGCCGAATTGTGCGGGAGCGTGGTGTCGTTCTTCCAGGGAGCAGGCTGATGGCCAGGTACGTCCTCGCGATCGATCAGGGCACCACGGGCAGCACGGCGCTGCTGCTCGATTCGCGCCTGTCGGTGAAGGGAAAGGCGAACGTGGAGTTCCGGCAGCACTTTCCCCGGCCGGGCTGGGTGGAGCACGACTTCGACGACATCTGGACGGCGACGATGAAGTCGATCCAGGGCGCGCTGCGCCAGGCCTCGGCGAAGCCTTCGGACGTGCAGGCGATCGGCATCACCAACCAGCGCGAGACCACGCTCCTGTGGGACCGCCACTCGGGCAGGCCGCTGCACCACGCCATCGTCTGGCAGGACCGGCGCACGGCGGACCTCTGCAACCAGCTCAAGGCGCAGGGCAAGGAGCCCTGGATCCACGAGAAGACCGGGCTGGTGCTCGACGCCTATTTCAGCGGCACCAAGGCGCGTTGGCTGCTCGACCACCTCAAGGGCGCGCAGTCCCGCGCCGAGAACGGAGACGTCTGTTTCGGCACCATCGATTCGGCGCTCCTCTTCAAGCTCACCTCGGGCGCGGTGCACGCGACCGACGTGACCAACGCCTCGCGCACGCTGCTCATGGACCTGGAGACCCGCGCCTGGGACGACGAGCTGCTCCGCCTCTTCGGCGTGCCGCGCGCCATGCTGCCCGACATCCGGCCCTCCGCGGGCGTGTTCGGGAAGACCCGGGGACTGCGCATCCTGCCCGACGGCATTCCCATCGCGGGCATCGCCGGAGATCAGCAGAGCGCCATGGTGGGGCAGGCCTGCTTCGCCGAGGGCGAGGCCAAGTGCACCTACGGCACCGGCGCCTTCCTGCTCATGAACGCGGGGCCGCGCAAGGTCACCTCCAGCCACGGCCTCCTCGGGACGGTGGCGTGGCAGATCGGCGACCAGGTGGCCTATGCGCTGGAGGGGAGCGCCTTCGTGGCCGGCGCGGCGGTGCAATGGCTGCGCGACGGGCTGGGCCTCTTCAAGCGCGCGGCCGACATCGAGAAGCTGGCCGCCTCCGTCCGCGATTCGGCGGGGGTGGTGTTCGTGCCTGCGCTGGCCGGCCTCGGCGCGCCGCATTGGCGGCAGGAGGCGCGCGGGCTCATCTGCGGGCTCGACCGCGGCGTGACCAAGGCGCACATCGCCCGCGCCGCGCTGGAAGGCATCGCCTTCGAGATTCACGATCTGGCCCAGGCGATGGCGCAGGACATCGGAAAGCCCATGCCGATGTTCCGCGTGGACGGCGGCGCTTCCGCCAACGACCTGCTCATGCAGTTCCAGGCGGATCTATTGCAGACGCCGATCGAGCGGCCGCGGATGATCGAGACCACCGCGCTTGGCGCCGCCTTCCTCGCCGGGCTGGGCACCGGCATGTGGGCGGGCCTCGAGGAGCTGAAGAGCGCGTGGCGCGCCGGCAAGCGGTTCAAGCCGAGGATGAAGGCCGAGGCCCGCGAGGAGCACCTCGCTCGCTGGAGGAGCGCGGTCTCCCGCGCCTGAACTCGCGGCCGCTCCCTCAGTCGAAGAGCGCCTCCATCGCCGCAGCCAGCGTGAGGACGCCGCACACCTCCAGCGGAGGCGCGACCGTGCGCAGGCGATTTCCCTCCGGCAGCACGCAGCGCGAGAAGCCGAGTTGCGCCGCCTCCGCCAGCCGCTGCTCGATCTGCCCCACCGCGCGCACCTCTCCCGCGAGGCCCACCTCGCCCAGCACCACCGTCCCCGGCGGCAGGGCCCGGTCGCGCAGCGAGGACATGAGCGCCGCGGCGATGGCCAGATCTCCCGCCGGCTCGGACAGCTCGGCGCCTCCGGCGACGCTCACGTAGATGTCCTTGTCCGAGAGCACGATGCCTTCCTTCCGCTCCAGCACCGCCGTGAGCAGCGCCACGCGCCCCGAATCCACCCCGATGGCCGTGCGCCGCGCCGAGCCGCCCGCGGAGGAGTCGGCCACCAGCGCCTGCACCTCCACGAGCAGCGGGCGCGACCCGTTGATCACCGCCACCACCGCGCTACCCGAAGCGTCGCGCGGCCGCTCGGAGAGGAAGAGCGCGGAAGGGTTCTGCACCTCGGCCAGGCCCTCCGGCTTCATCTCGAAGACGCCGATCTCGTTGGTGGAGCCGAAGCGGTTCTTGTGCGCGCGCAGCACGCGGTAGGAGTGGCTGCGGTCGCCCTCGAAGAAGAGCACCGTGTCCACCAGGTGCTCGAGCACGCGCGGGCCGGCGATGGAGCCTTCCTTGGTGACGTGGCCGACGATGATCACCGGCGTTCCCGTGTCCTTGGCGAACCCCGCCAGGCGGTGACCGACCTCGCGCACCTGCGTCACCGATCCGGGGGCGCTCTCCAGCCCGCGCAGCGCGAGCGTCTGGATGGAGTCGACCGCGAGCACGCGCGGCCGCAGCTTGCGCGCGTGCTCGAGCGCGACCTCCGCGTCCGTCTCGGCAGCCAGATGGAGCGAAGGCGAGAGCGTGCCGAGCCGCTCGCCGCGCAGCCGGATCTGTTGCAGCGACTCCTCGCCGCTCACGTAGAGCACGGGCAGCGAAGGCCCCGAGAGCCGGTCCAGCGCCGAGAGGAGCAGCGTGCTCTTGCCGATGCCCGGGTCTCCCGCGAGCAGCACCACCCCGCCCGGCACCAGGCCCCCGCCGAGAGCGCGGTCCAGCTCCCCGATGCCGGTGCGGTGGCGCCGCCCCGGCGTGAGCGGCACCTGGTCGATGGGCAGCACCGCCGAGAGGGGGCGCGCGCCCGCGGGCGCCTCCTCCTCCACCGAGCCGAAGGCGCCGCACCCCCCGCACTTGCCGAACCACTTGGGCGTCCGGTAGCCGCACTCCTTGCAGACGTGTTGAATGGCCGCTTTTCCCATCCGCGCATCCTCGCAGCGGGGTCCGACATGCACGCGGCGTGCTAAAGGAGGTGCGCGCTCCCGATGCTGCCGATCCTGTTCGTCACCGTCTTCATCGACCTGGTCGGCTTCGGGATCATCATCCCCTTCCTCGCCTATTACGTGGAGTCGTTCGGCGCCCGCGCCGCGACCGTGGGGCTGCTCATGTCCACCTACTCGGTGGCGCAGTTCGTCTTCGCGCCGGTGTGGGGGAGGATCTCGGATCGAGTCGGCAGGCGTCCCATTCTGCTCCTCGGCCTGGCCGGATCGGTCGCCGGCTACACGCTCTTCGGCCTCGCCGGTACGCTCTGGCTGCTCTTCCTCGGCCGCGCCGCGATGGGCATCTTCGGCGCCACCATTCCCACCGCGCAGGCGGCGGTGGCGGACGTGACCTCTCCCCAGGACCGCGCCCGGGGCATGGGCCTGATCGGCGCGGCCATCGGCCTCGGGTTCATCCTCGGACCTGCGCTGGGAGGGGTGCTCTCCAATCTCTCGCACGTCGTCCACGTTCCGCTCTTCCAGAAGAACCCCTACGCGCTGCCCTGCCTTGCCTCCGCGGCGCTGGCTTCGCTGAATCTGGTCGCGGCGGCGTTCTTCCTGCCGGAGTCGCTGTCGCCCGCGAACCGCGGCAGGGTGCGCCCGCGGCTGTCGCGCTGGCGGCAGCTCACGGTCGGCCTGACCGAGCCGCGGCTGCGGGCGCTGGTCCTCGTCTACTTCCTCTTCATGCTGGGCTTCACCATGATGGAAGCGACGCTCACCCTGCTGATCGAGAAGCGCGTCGGCGCCCAGGACCACGCCCAACTGGTGCGGCGCGTGGGCTATCTCTTCGGCTTCATCGGCATCATCCAGGTGGCGCTGCAAGGCGGACTGGTGGGGCGGCTCGCGCACCGGTTCGGCGAACGGCGCCTGCTGCTCGCGGGCTGTGCGCTCGCGGCCCTCGGGCTGGGCGCCCTGCCCGCCGCGGAGTCCTGGGAAGCCATCTACGGCTGCGCCTTCGGCCTCGCCTGCGGCCACGGTCTTTCGCAGCCCTCGGTGGCGAGCCTCATCTCCAAGGCGGCCGCGGTGGACGCGCAGGGCGGCACGCTGGGCGTCTCGCAGTCCGCGGCGAGCTTCGCGCGGGTGGTCGGTCCTCTCCTCGGCGGGTGGCTCTTCCAGGAACTGGCGCCGGGCTCGCCCTACGTGCTGGCGGCGGCGCTGGCGCTGGCGGCGCTGGCCGTCGCCACCCTGAGGGTCTGACGGCGATCGCGAAAAGGATCTATTCTCGGACCCGAGGGGTGGCTGGATGCGAGTCGCGGTCATCGGAGGGGGAAGCTGGGGCACGGCGCTCGCCTCGGTGCTGGGCGACAACGGCCACGAGGTGACCATCTGGTCGCACGACGAGGACGTGGCCAGGGCGCTCGCGGCGCAGCACGAGAACCCCCGGTACCTGCCCGGCTTCCGGCTTCCCGACCGCGTCACCGGCACTCACGACCTCGCCCGGGCGCTCGGCGGAGCGGAGCTGGTGGTGGCGGTCAATCCCTCCCACGTGACGCGCGCGGTGATGCGCCAGGCGGCGCCGGCGCTTCCCAAGGCGACGCCCATCGTCTGCGCCACCAAGGGCATCGAGAACGAGACGCTGCTCACCATGAACGAGGTGCTGGAGGACGTGCTCCCTCCCGAGTTGCACCCCTATCTCGTCTGCCTCTCGGGGCCGTCCTTCGCCAAGGAAGTGATGCAGCGGATGCCGACGGCGGTGGTGGTGGCGTCGCCCTGGGAGAAGATGGCGCAGCGGGTGCAGCGCGCCTTCTCCAACGACCACTTCCGCGTCTACACCAGCGTCGACGTCGCCGGCGTGGAGCTGGGCGGCTCGCTCAAGAACGTCTGCGCCATCGCCGCCGGCATCTCCGACGGCATGGGCTTCGGCAGCAACACCCGCGCCGCGATCATGACCCGCGGCCTGGCCGAGCTGGTGCGGCTGGCGATGCGCAAGGGCGCCAATCCGCTGACCCTGAGCGGGCTCGCCGGGATGGGCGACCTGGTCCTCACCTGCACCGGCGAGCTGTCGCGCAACCGCACCGTGGGCCTGGGCCTCGGCCGCGGGCAGAAGCTGAGCGAGGTGCTGGCCGGCATGACCCAGGTGGCTGAGGGCGTGCGCACCGCCAAGAGCGTGCACGATCTCTCGAAGAAGCTGGGCGTGGACATGCCCCTGCACGAGGCCATCTACCGCATCCTCTACGAAGACCTGCCCCCCAAGGCCGCGCTGCAGTCGCTCACTTCGCGAGAGCTGAAATCGGAGTTCCAGCTGCATTGAGCTGGGCGTGCTCTTCCTTCTCCAGCTGCCCGAGCAGGTGGGACGAGCCGGCGATGATGATGGGGCGGAAGAGCAGGTTGAGCACCGGCGTGGCGAGCAGCGCGGCGGTGCTGAGCGAGAAGCCCAGCGCGATGGAGCGGTTCGTCTCCATGGTGGAGATCTCGCCGCGCGAATCCAGGGCCAGCTTGTCGCAGATGCGGGCGAACCAGCGCACCGGCGCGCCCAGGAAGCGGGGCAGGCGGGCGGCGGCGCGGTTCAACCAGCGCACGAACCAGGGCGGCGGGGCGGCGCGGTCGCGGAGGACGGATTCGCGAAGGCTCTCGCCGGGCAGGCGCACCTGCGCATCGTCGAGCGCGTCGGCCACCACCCAGTGCAAGCTCCAGATGCCGAGCGCGATGGCGGAGAGCGGCTTGCCGATGCCGGGAAGCGCGCGCGCCAGCGCGAGCACCGGCGCGATGCCGACCGCGACGATGAGCGCCTGGCGGATCATGCGGCCCGCCAGCATGCCCCAGGGCATCTCGCGCGGACCGCAGGCGCCGAAGCCCAGCCGCCAGCGGATCATCGAGGCGACCCTGGCGTAGTGGTTGGCGAAGAAGAACGACGGCAGGGGCGCCAGCGCGGCGAACGCCTTGTAGAAGTGCGCGAACCAGTTGCCCCAGTGCCCCTCGCCGCCGCCGCCGAAGCTCGCATAGAGGGCGCAGGCAGCGGCGAGCAGGCCGGCAGGGAAGAGCGCCTCCTTGAGCAGCTCCGGGTCGGAGAGCAGCACCCGCACGCCCAGGATGGGCTGCGCGAAGCCGTAGAGGGCCTTCTCGGTCTCTCCCGCGGGCGGAGCCTGGACCGAGCGGGCATAGCCGCGGACGCGCCCGATGCCCCAGCGTACGAGGCCGCGGCGGGGCCGCTCCACGATGGAGAGAGGCGCTTCTGGAAGCAGGCTCATGTCCATGCACCCGGATACGGACGGCAGGGACGGATATTACACGCGAGAATCCCCTCAAATTTCGCGGCAGACGACACGGCGCAAGGTCTCCTGGTCGATGTTCGAGCCGGAGATGCAGATCCCCACCGACTTGCCCGCCAGGTTCTCGCGCATGGCGAGCAGGCCGGCGAGCCCCGCCGCGCCCGCCCCCTCGGCGAGGTTGTGCGTGGTGCGCAGGACCGTGCGCACGGCATCGGCCAGGGCCGCCTCGCTGACCTTGACGAACCCCGCCAGCCCTTCGCGGAGCTGGGCGAAGGTGGACTCGTACGTGTTGCGGGTGGCGAGGCCGTCGGCGAAGGTGTGGGCGGTGCCGCCCTGCAGCGGCCGGCCGGCATGCCACGAGTCGTGGATGGCCGAGGCCCGCTCGGCCTGGACGGCGAAGATCTGCATGCCCGGGCGCATGGCCCGCGCCACCGTGAGCGCCCCGACCGCCTGCGAGCCGCCGCCCACCGCGAGCACCAGCGCGTCCAGCGAGCGATGCTGCTCCATCATCTCCAGCGCCAGGGTCCCGGCGCCGGCGATGACCTGGATGTTGTTGGTGGAGTGCACCAGCGTGAGGCCCTTTTCCTTCACCAGCCGGTCCGCGACGTGCACCGCCGCGTCGTAGTCGTCGCCCTCCTCGATGACCTCGGCGCCGAACCCGCGCATGGCCTCGTTCTTCTCCAGGCTGTTGCCTCGCGGGACGCAGACCGTGACGGGTACGTGGAGCATCTGCCCGGCCCAGGCCAGGCCCTGGCCGTGGTTGCCGCGGGTCGCCCCCACCACGCCGCGCGCCTTTTCCGCATCGCCGAGCGCGGTGAGCGCGGCGAGTGCGTTGCGCACCTTGAACGACTGCGTGGGCTGGTGGTTCTCGTGCTTGACGAAGACCTTGATGCCGTACCCGACCGCCTCGTCGAGCGCCGGATACCTGCGCAGCGGCGTCACCGCGAGCCGGTCGCCGATGCGCTTGCGCGCATGCATCACGTCCGCGATCGTGACCGTCCATGTCACGTGTTCACTGTACTGCAACCGCGACGCTTCCGCCGCTACTCGCCCAGGTAGGCCTTGCGGATTTCGGGAGAGCGGAGCAGGTCCGCTCCGGTGCCGGACTGGACCACCGAGCCGGTCTCGAGAACGTAGCCCTGGTGGGCGATGCCGAGCGCGAGGTGCGCGTTCTGCTCCACCAGCAGGATGGTCACGCCCTGGCGGTTGATCTCCTGGATGATGGCGAAGATGGTCTCCACCACCGTGGGCGCGAGCCCGAGCGAGGGCTCGTCCAGGAGCAGGAGGCGGGGCCGCGCCATCAGGGCGCGGGCGATGGCCAGCATCTGCTGCTCGCCGCCGGAGAGGGTGCCCGCCATCTGCATGGCGCGCTCCTTGAGCCGGGGAAAGAGCGTGAATCCTCGCTCCGCGTCGGCGGCCACTCCCTCGGCGTCGCGCCGCAGGAAGGCGCCGAGCTTGAGGTTCTCGGTGACGGTCAGGTTGGGGAAGATGCCGCGGCCTTCCGGCGCATGGCAGAGCCCCTGCGCCACCAGCCGGTAGGGCTTGAGCCCGGCGATCTCCGCGCCGGCGTAGCGGATGTTGCCGCGGCTGGGCTTGAGCATGCCGCTGATCGCCCGCAGGGTGGTGGTCTTGCCCGCGCCGTTGGCGCCGATCAGGGTGACGATCTCTCCCTCGCCCACCCGGAAGGAGACGCCGCGCAGCGCGTGGATGGCGCCGTAGTGCACGTCCACCGCGGTCAGCTCCAGCAGCGTGCTTCCCTTTTGACCGCCCTCGCTAATGGGGTCCTCCCGCGGCGGCGATCTGCGCCGCGTGCTCCTTCGCGTACTTCTCTCCCAGGTACGCGGCGATCACCTTGGGGTTGCTCTGGATCTCGCGCGGCAGCCCCTCGGCGATGGTGACGCCGTGGTCGAGCACCAGGATCCGCTCGGACACGCCCATCACCAGCTTCATGTCGTGCTCGATGAGCACCACCGCCACCCCGAACCGGTCGCGAATGGAGCGGATCAATTCCATCAGCTCGCCCTTCTCGCGCTGGTTGGTGCCCGCGGCCGGCTCGTCGAGGAGCAGCGCCTGCGGCCCGGTGGCGAGCGCGCGGGCGATCTCCAGCCGCCGCTGGTCGCCGTAGGGCAGGTTCTTGGCGATCTCGTCGCGCCGGTGCGAGAGGCCCATCACCCCGAGCAGCTCCTCCGCCCGCTGCGCGATCCAGGCCTCCTCCTGCACCGAGAGCGCGCCGTGGCGCACCGCCGCGGCCATCGACTCGCGGGTGAGGTGGTGGCAGGCGATGCGCACGTTGTCGAACGCCGACAGCTCGCGGAAGAGGCGGATGTTCTGGAAGGTGCGGGCGACGCCCAGGTGGGCGATGTCGTGGGGACTGAGCCCGAGCGTGTCGCGGCCGAGCACGACGATCTTCCCCGACGAGGGCGGGTAGACGCCGGTGAGCAGGTTGAAGACGGTGGTCTTGCCCGCTCCGTTGGGGCCGATCAGCGCCACCAGCTCGCGCGGCTTCACCTGAAGGGAGAAGTCGCTCACCGCGGTGAGGCCGCCGAACTGGATGGTGGCCTTCTGCACGTCGATGATGTGCTCGCTGGCCTCGCGCCGGCCCGGCGGGACCGCGGGGCGCCGCTTGCGGAAGTAGTCCCACAGCTCGCGGGTGCCGAAGAGGCCGCGGGGCCGCACCAGCATCAGCACGATCAGCGCGATGGAGTAGATGACCATGCGCAGGTTGGCCACCGCGCGCAGGTACTCGGGCAGGATGGTGAGCACGGCGGCGGCGATGGTGGCGCCGGTGATGGACCCCATGCCGCCCAGGACCACCATCGCCACCACCTCGAAGCTGCGCACGAAGGTGAAGCTCTGCGGCGCGAGGTTGCCCTCGAAGGCGCCGGAGAGCGCGCCGGCGATGCCGGCGAAGAAGGCGCTGATGACGAAGGCGCGCACCTTGTAGCCGGTGGTGTCGATGCCCATCGCCTCGGCGGCCACCTCGTCCTCGCGCACCGAGAGGAAGGCGCGGCCGTGGGTGGAGTCGCGCAGGCGCTTGGCCACCAGGATCGTGACGATGGCCATGGCCCAGATCCAGGCGAAGTCGGCCCGGTGGGGAATGGGCGACAGCCCGATGGCGCCGCCGAAGAAGGGCGTGTTCTCGATGATGACGCGGATGATCTCGCCGAACCCGAGCGTGACGATGGCGAGGTAGTCGCCGCGCAGGCGCAGGGACGGCTTGCCGACGATCCAGCCCATCACCGCGGCGGCGGTGGCGCCGGCCAGCACCGCGATCATGAAGAAGATGCGGTAGGGATCTTCCTGCGGCCCGCGCATCAGCAGGGTGGCGCTGACGTAGCCGCCCACCGCCATGAAGCCGGCGTGGCCGATGGAGAACTGGCCGGTGAGGCCGTTCACCAGGTTCAGCGACACCGCCAGGATGATGGCGATGCCGATGTGGTTGATGTTCTGGAAGGTGTACTCGAGCCCGAACGCCGGGTTGAGCGCGACCTCCTGCTCGATCAGCACCAGGAAGGGGATGGCGATGAAGAAGGGCAGCCAGCTGCGCACCGCGCGTCCGCTGGTCCTGAGCGCGCTGCCTCCGAAGAGCCCCGCCATCAGACCTTCTCCGCTGCGCCCTTGCCGAGCAGGCCGGAGGGCTTCACCAGGAGGATGAGGATGAGGATGGAGAAGGCGATGGCGTCCTTCCACGACGAGCTGACGTAGCTGGAGACGAGCTGCTCGGCGAGGCCGAGGATGAGGCCGCCCAGCATGGCGCCCTGCACGTTGCCGATGCCGCCGAGCACGGCGGCCACGAAGGCCTTGAGGCCGGGCATCAGCCCCATCAAGGGCTCCACCTTGCGGTAGGCGGTGGCGTAGAGGATCCCGGCCACCGCTGCCAGGACCGAGCCGAGGACGAAGGTGAAGCTGATCACCCGGTCGATGTTCACGCCCATCAGCGCCGCGACCGACGGGTTCCAGGAGACGGCGCGCATGGCGGTTCCCATGCGGCTGTGGAAGATGATCCGCTGCAGCATCACCATCAGCAGCACCGAGATGCCGATGCAGATCACGTCCACGTAGCTGATGGCGACGCCGAGCACGCGGAACTGGTCGGAGGGGTCCACCGGCAAGGCGCCGAATCCGCGCGGGTTGGGGCCGAAGACCACCTGGCCGCCGTATTCGAGCAGGAAGCTGAAGCCGATGGCGGTGATCAGCGAGTTGAGCTTGGGCGAATTGCGCAGCGGCCGGTAGCCGAACCTTTCGATAAGGAAGCCGGTGGTGCCGCAGACCAGGATGCTGAGAATGGTCACGCCCACGGCGCCGAGCCAGCTCGGGTGGGCGGCCTCCTGCGTCCAGCGCGAGGAGGCGTACCAACCGATCATCGACCCGAGCATGAAGACGTCGCCGTGGGCGAAGTTGATCAGCTGCAGGACGCCGTAGACCATGGTGTAGCCGAGCGCGATCAGCGCGTAGATCGCGCCGAGCGAGACCCCGTCGACGATGTGCTGGAGAAAGTCGGTCACTCGGAGCTATCGCTTCGGGTGCTCACCTGCGGGAACGCCCTGGGGCTGCCCGGTCGCCGCCGCGGTCTGGGCCGGGCTGACCGAGCCGCCCACCGGGGGCATGCCGGTGGGCGTGGAGGTGGAGCCGGGCGCGGGGTTGGGCGCCGTGTTGCCCTCGGTCTTCTTCGGGCCTTGCGCGTCGGAGGGCGCGCGGGGCGCCTCGGCAGGATTGGTCTCGGCGATGCCTTCGGGCTGGACGCGGCCGGAGAAGATGTACTTGCCGCCCTTGCCGATCTTGAGCACCACCGCCGGCTTCACCGGGTTCCGCTTCTCGTCCATGGTGATGTCGCCGGTCACGCCCTGGTAGTCCTTGGTCTTGGCGAGCGCGTCGCGGATGGCCGGGCCGGAGAGATCGCTGGCCCGCTTCATGGCGTCGAAGAGCATGCCGGCCGCGTCGTAGGCCTGCGCGGCCAGGGAGTCGGGCACCTGGCCACCGTACTCCTTCTTGAACTTGGCGACGAACTGCTGGATGCGCGGGCTCGGGTCGTCCACCGAGTAGTGGTTGGAGAAGTAGCTGCCTTCCAGCGCGGGGCCGCCGATCTCGTAGAGCTTCTCGCTGTCCCACCCGTCGCCGCCGAGAAGCGGGATGGTGAGCCCGACCTCGCGTGCCTGCCGCGCGATCAGGCCGACGTCGGTGTAGTAGCCCGGCACGTAGAGGGCGTCGGGGCCGGCGCCCTTGATGTTGGTGAGCTGGGCCTTGAAGTCCACGTCGCCGGACGAGTAGCTCTCCTCGTCCACGATCTTCCCGCCCATCTTGGTGAAGTTGTCCGCGAAGACCTTGGCGAGGCCCACCGAGTAGTCGTTGCGGTTGTCGCGCAGCACCGCCGCCTTCTTCAGCTTCAGCGTCTCGGTGGCGAACTTGGCCATCACGTAGCCCTGGAAGGGATCGATGAAGCAGGCGCGGAAGATGTAGTCGCCCACCGCGGTGACCTTCTCGTTGGTGGAGGAGGGCGAGACCATCGGCACCTTGGCGGCCTGGGCCTTGGGCGCCATGAACAGCGACCGCGTCGAGGCCACCTCGCCGAGGAGCGCGGTGACGTGCTCGCTGGCGATCAGGCGGGTGGCGGCGGTGGCCGCCTCCTCGGGCTTGCCTTCGTCGTCGAGCGCGATGACCTGCACCTGCCGGCCCTTGATGCCGCCGGCCTCGTTCACTTCCTTCTTCGCGAGCTGGATGCCGCGGTCGCTGGAGGTGCCGAAGGTGGCCTCGGTGCCGGTCATCGAGCCTACCTCCCCGATGACGATGTCCCCCTTGGCCGCGGCTCCTGCCGCGCCGCTGGCCTGCTCCTTCTTGCAGCCGAAGCTGGCGGCGAGAACGCACACGAGAAGTTTCGCGGAGATGCGGCGCATGGTCGGCTCCGTGCGAGGGGGAAAAGCGGCCCTGCTTAACATTGTGGATTCACGCGATCAACCTCCTTGCCGCGGTGCGCACCCCATCGTAGGCTCCTGAACCGTGCCGGCACCCCGCATCCTCGTGGTGGACGACAATCCTGAGCTGCTGACACTTCTCTCGTCGGCGTTCGAGGAGGCCGGGTACAACGTCCAGACCGCGGCGCGCGGTCGCGCCGCGCTCGACCTCGCGCGCAAGGAGCGTCCCGACCTCGTGCTGGTGGACGTGCTGCTGCCCGACCTGATGGGCTTCGACGTGGCCGAGGCACTGAAAAAACTGAAGATTCCTTTCATCTTCATGTCCGGCGTGCACAAGGGCGGCAAGGTCTCCGCCAACTCGGTCGCGCGCTATGGGGCCCTGGCCTATTTCGAGAAGCCGTTCGACAGCCGCGCGCTCCTCGACGCGGTGCGAAAAGCCGCGCCGGTGGCGGCGCCCCCTCCGGAAAAGCAGGCCTGGGACGTGGAGGCGGGGCCGCAGGTGGCGGAGGCGGCGGAGGCCATGCAGCTCACCGCCCGCATCGATCTCCAGAGCGGCTCGATGCAGGGCACCTCGCCGGTGCGGCTCAAGCCCATGGACCGCGAGCAGGTGCAGCGGCTCAAGGAGCTCAAGCCGACCACGCCCCCACCGGTGATGCAGCCCACGGTGCGCTCCGCCAAGGTGCAGACCGGGCCCATCTCGTCGACGCCGGCGGGGAGCGATCCACCGGTCCTGCAGCCCTTCCACGAAAAGGAGGGAGTCCGGCGGGGAAGCCTTCGCGACAACCTGCCCCAGCTCCTCGCCGCCTTCTACGCCGCCAAGGAGACCGGCGAGCTGGGCCTGATGAAGGGGCAGGTGAAGAAGATCATCTACTTCGAGGGCGGCTTTCCCGTCTTCGCGCTCTCCAACCTGGTGGCCGATCGGCTGGGGCAATTCCTGGTTCGCGCCGGCAAGATCGACGAGGCCACGCTCAAGCAGGCGGCGGAGGAGGCCACCGTCACCCGCCAGCGCACCGGCGACGTGCTCATCCTCATGGGCGCGCTCACCGAGGAGGAGCGGCTCTACTACGTGGGGCAGCAGATCAAGAGCATCCTCTACTCGGTCTTCGCCTGGGAGGAGGGCAGCTTCACGCTCAGCTTCCAGGCGCGCGCGCGCAAGGAAGCGATCAAGCTCGACATCCACCCCGCCAACCTGATCATGCGCGGCGTGAAGAAGCTCTACAAGCCGGAGCGGCTCAAGCGGCTGATGCCCGACACCGCGCGGCCCATCCCCTGCGCCGATCCGTCCTTCAATCTTTCCGACGTGGAGCTGACCGCGTGGGAGGCGCACATCCTTCCCCGCTGCGACGGGAACCGGACGGTGGCGGAGCTGGTGCGCACTTCGGGAAAGCCGGAGAACGAGGTGCTGGGCACGCTGGTGGGGCTGACCTCGCTGCGCGTGCTCGACTTGCGCTGA
>DASSQZ010000051.1:0-8783 GCA_035702105.1 Myxococcales bacterium
CCTCGCGTGGTCGCCCGAGAGCAACACCTCGGGAACGCGCAGCCCGCGGAACTCCGGCGGCCGCGTGTACTGCGGACCCTCGAGCAGGCCCTCGCCCGCGAAGCTCTCGCTCTGCGCCGACAGCTCGTTGCCGAGAACGCCTGGGAGCAGCCGGGCCACCGCGTCCACCACCGCCAGCGCCGCGAGCTCGCCGCCGGTGAGCACGAAGTCGCCCAGCGAGAGCTCCTCGTCCACCCAGCCCATCACGCGCTCGTCGACGCCCTCGTACCTGCCGCAGACCAGCACCAGCGCGGGCTTTTGCGAAAGCTCCAGCGCCTTCTCCTGGTCGAAGCGCCGCCCCTGCGGGGACATCAGCAGCACCCGCGCCTGCGGCTCGCGCCCTTTCGCCGCCTCGATCGCCGCGACCAGGGGCTCGGGCTTCATCACCATGCCCGCGCCGCCGCCGTAGGGAACGTCGTCGGTCACCCGGTGCTTGCCCCCGGCGAAGTCGCGGATGTCGGTCACCTGCACGCGCAAGAGGCCCCTTTCGCGCGCCTTGCCGAGGATGCTCTCCTCCAGCGGCGCCACGACCATGCGCGGAAACAGGGTGAGGATTTCGACGACCGGCGCCACTTCACTCCTCCAGCTCGAACAGCCCTTCGGGCGCGTCCACCACGATGCGGCGCGCCTCGGCCTGCACTTCCTTCACCAGCGCCAGCGGCACCAGCGTGCCGCCCGAGAGCCGCAGGAGATCCTGCGCGCCGGCCTCCTCCAGATCCTGCACCGCGCCGCGGACCGTGCCCGCGGCGTCCACCACCTGGAACCCGATCAGATCGACCGCGTACATCTCGCCGTCGTCCAGCGGCGGCAACTCGGCGCGGTCCACCTTCACCTCCTGCCCGCGCAGCGCATCGGCCTGGTCGCGATCGGTGATGCCCCGCAGCGCCACCAGGTATCCCAGGTTCACGCGCTCGGCGCGCTCCACCTCGTACGCGCGCTCGGAAAGCCAGATGCGCCGCACGCGCTCGAGCCCCCGGGAGTCCGCGTTGTAGGGCGCCACCAGCAGGCGCCCGCGCACTCCGTGGGCCCTGGCGACGCGCCCCACCGCGAGGAGCGCCGCGTCCACGACCCTACCGCTTTGCCGGCTGCGCCGCCGTCTTGCGGGCCAGCTTGATCAGCTGCGCGACGGTGGCGCTGGGCGTGGCGCCCATCTTGAGCCAGTGCTCCAGCCGGTCCTGCTTGAGGTTGACGCGCGCCGGGCTGAAGTTCGGATCGTAGGTGCCGATCTCCTCGTTGAACTTCCCGTCCCGCGGGTTCCGCGAGTCGGTGGCAACCACATGATAGAACGGCGACTTCTTGGCGCCCCGGCGGGCGAGGCGCAGCTTGACGGCCATGAAGGTAGCTCCTTGAAAAAGCGGGGTTCTTTACATGGGTTCGGGTATCCGCGTCAAGCCTGTTGCCAGAGGAAGCGGGCAAGCAGCCACGCCAGCGCGGCGATGGCGCAGAGCACGTAGAGGAGCCGCGGCACCTCGCGCTGGGTCACGGACGCCTCCGCGCCAGCTCCCTGCGGTTGAACAGCAGCACGGCGGCGAGCCACGCGAGCAGCACCCAGAGGACGTCCCAGGCCACCGAGGCCCAGCGCACGCCGGCCTCCGCCACCGTATCCTGCGGCCCGAAACAGGCGTCGGCCGCGGCGAGCCAGGGCGCGAGGTCCCAGCGGGGAAACGCCGCCGGAGCCGCGGCCCGCAGCAGGAACCAGCCGAAGCGCACGGCCACCAGCACCACCGCGCTGGTCCATCCGCCGAAGACGCCGGAGAGCGCGACCAGCGTGGCGAGCCACCCGAGATGCGGCAGGAGCGCCAGCGGCAGGAGCGCAAAGCGCAGGCCGAGCGGGGCGGCATCCCCACGCAAGAGCGCGAGCACGAACGCCGCCGCCCAGGCCGCCGCGCCCGCCGCGCAGAACACCAGCGCGGCGCCGCAGAGGCGCCCGCCCACCCACTGCGCGCGAGTGATGGGCCGCAGGAGCACGAGTTGGGCGTGCCCGGACTCCATCTCGCTGGAGAGCGCGCGGCCCCCGAGGCGCAGCACCAGCAGGAACAACCAGAAGCCGGACAAGCCGGACAGGCTGGCGAATCCGCTGCCGCTGAAGGTGCCGCCCCGCACGAAGGTGAGGAGGATGAGCACGGCGGCGATGACCAGCGTCGCGGGGAAGAGCGCCGCTTCGGCCGCGGCGGCGCGCGCCACCGGCCAGGAGGCCAGCGCCCTCATCCGGCCGGCTCCACCAGCTTGAGATAGAGCTCTTCCAGCTCGGCGCCCTTGAGCACCACCTCGACGATCTCGGCTCCCTGGCCCACCAGGTCGCGGACGAGCGCCGGCACCGCGTCTTCCGAAGGGATGGCGAGGCGCAGGCGATCGCCCTCGAGCGTCGCTTCCGGATGGGCCGCGAGCACGTGCCGGGGGTTGCGCAGCCTCACCTCGACGTGGCGGCCCGCGCCGCGGACGTCGTGGGTGCGGAGCAGGCGCCCGCCCTTGATGAAGAGCACCCGGTCGCAGATGCGCTCGACTTCCGAAAGCAGGTGCGAGTTGAGCAGCACCGCCGCGCCGCGGGCGCGCAGCCCGACGAGGATTTCGCGGATGCGGGCGACTCCGGCCGGGTCCATGCCGGCGGTGGGCTCGTCGAGGAGCAGCAGATCCGGCTCGCCCAGGAGGGCCTGGGAGAGGCCCAGCCGTTGCTGCTGCCCGCGCGAATACGTCCCGGCGGGCCGCTCCGCCGCCTCCCCGAGGCCCATCCGATCCGAGACCACGCGCGCCCGCTCGCGCGGCACGCCGAGCAGATCGCAGTGCAGCTCGAGCACGCCCATGCCGGTCATGGCGCGAGGGAAGAGCGGCGCATCGGGCGCGTAGCCGAGACTGCGCCGCGCGCCGAGGTCCTCGGGATCCTTGCCGAAGATGCGCGAGCTTCCCGCATCCGGGTGGAGGAGCCGCAGGCAGAGCTGCAGGGCGGTGGTCTTGCCGGCGCCGTTGGGGCCGAGCAGCCCGACGATCTCGCCCGGATGCACCTCGAAGGACAGGTCGTCCACCGCGACCACCGGCCCGTATGCCTTGCGAAGCCCTCTCGCTTCGAGGGCCGGCGTCACTTGCGCAGGACGGCCTTCAGCGTCGAGCCCAGCTCGTGCGGTCCGCCGGCGATGTGGACGCCCGCCTCGCGCAGGGCGCGGAACTTGTCCTGCGCGGTGCCCTTGCCGCCGGAGATGATGGCGCCGGCGTGTCCCATGCGCTTGCCGGGGGGCGCGGTGGCGCCGGCGATGAAGCCCACCACCGGCTTGCGGTAGTTCGCCTTGATCCAGGCGGCCGCGTCCTCTTCCTCGCCGCCGCCGATCTCGCCGATGAGGATCACCGCGTCCGTCTCCGGGTCCTCGGCGAAGAGCTTCATGCAGTCCACGAAGTTGAGCCCGTGTACCGGGTCGCCGCCGATGCCCACCGCGGTGCTCTGTCCCATGCCCAGCATGGTGACTTGATGGACCGCCTCGTAGGTCAGGGTGCCGGAGCGCGAGACCACGCCGATGCGGCCCTTCTTGTGGATGTGCCCGGGCATGATGCCGATCTTGCACTCGCCCGGCGTGATGATGCCGGGGCAGTTGGGGCCGATCAGGCGGGTGGCCGATCCCTGCATGGCGCGCTTCACCTTCACCATGTCGTTGATGGGAATCCCCTCGGTGATGCAGACCACCAGCGGCAGGCCCGCGTCCACCGCCTCGAGGATGGAGTCGGCCGCGAAGGGCGGCGGGACGAAGATGACGCTGGCGTTGGCGCGGGTCTCGCGCACCGCCTCCCGCAGCGTGTCGAAGACCGGCACCTTGTCGTCGAACTTCTGTCCGCCCTTGCCCGGGGTGACGCCGGCCACCAGCGCGGTGCCGTAGGCGAGCATCTGTCTCGAGTGGAAGGAGCCGGCGCTGCCGGTGATGCCCTGGCAGACCACGCGGGTGTCGCGGTTGACGAGGATGCTCATGCGCGTTCTCCGGAATCGGTGAAGCTGCCGAGGTGATCGGGGTCGGGGTAGCCGAGCTCGCGATGCAGCTTGACCGCGATGCTCTCGGCCTCGCCGCCGTCCGCGCGGCGGTACACCCATCCCAGCGGAAAGACGTGGCGCGCGCCTTTTTCGGGCGTCGGCACCTTGACCGCCGGCCCCAGCGCGTGGCCCGGCACCCACTCCGCCCCGGGAAAGTTCCGCACCAGCACCTCGCCCAGCCAGCACCCGACCGCGTCGCGGTACTCGTTGTGGCTGGCGAGGCGCGCGGCCAGCGCGTCCACGTAGCGCAGCTCGTCCCTGGCGAAGGTGAGCGAGATGCCGTGCTCGCGCAGGACGGCGACGAAGTGCTCGGCGCTGTCGCGGAAGTCAGCGGCGCCGGGCTTGCCGAGGAAGTTGCGGAAGATGGAGGCGACGAAGCCCACTCAAGCCTTGCCTGCGGCCGCCACCGCCTTGCGGGCCGCGTCCCCCAGGTCGTCCGCCGGCGTGATCGCAAGGCCGCTTCCCGCCAGCAGCGCCTTGCCTTCCTTGACGTTGGTGCCTTCGAGGCGCACCACCAGCGGCACCTCCAGGCGCACCTGGCGCGCCGCCGCGATGATCCCCGCGGCGATCACGTCGCACTTCATGATGCCGCCGAAGATGTTCACCAGCACGGCCCGGACTTGCGGGTCGGCGAGCAACAACTTGAACGCCGCCGTCACCTTGGCCTCGTCGGCGCCGCCGCCCACGTCGAGGAAGTTGGCGGGCCTGCCGCCGGCCAGCTTGATCATGTCCATGGTGCTCATGGCCAGTCCGGCGCCGTTCACCATGCAGCCGATGTTCCCTTCCAGCCCCACGTAGCTGAGGTCGTGCTCCTTGGCCTGCGCCTCGCGCGGGTCCTCCTCGTCGGGGTCGCGCAGGTCGGCCAGCTGCTTGTGGCGGAAGAGCGCGTTGTCGTCGAGGTTGATCTTGGCGTCGAGGGCCAGCACTTCGCCCTGCTTGGTGACCACCAGCGGGTTGATCTCGACGATGGAGGCGTCGCTCGCGTCGTAGGCCCTGTACATGGCGGCGGCGAACTTGACGAAGCTGTTGACCGCTCCGCCCGAGAGCCCGAGTCCGAAGGCGAGGTCTCGCGCCTGGTAGCCGGCGAGGCCGATCACCGGGTCGACCGCGGAGCGGAGGATCTTCTCCGGATGCTTCGCCGCGACCTCCTCGATCTCCACGCCGCCTTCCGAGCTGGCCATCACCACGTTGCGGCCGAGGGCGCGATCGAGCGTGATGCCGAGGTACAGCTCGCGGGCGATGTCCATGCCCTCCTCGACGTAGACCTTGCGCACCTTCTGTCCGGCGGGACCGGTCTGGTGGGTCACGAGTTGCATGCCCATCATCCGTGAGAAGATCTCGCCCGCCTCTTCGGGCGACTTCGCCAGCTTGACCCCTCCGCCCTTGCCGCGGCCTCCGGCGTGGATCTGCGCCTTGACGACGCACACCTTCTTCCCTCCAACCCCCGCCATCAGCTCGCGCGCGGCGGCGACGGCTTCGTCGGCGGAGTGGACCAGCTTGCCGCGCGGCACCGCGACTCCGTACCCGCGCAGGATCTCTTTCGCCTGGTACTCGTGGATTTTCATGGGCGGCGCTCTGTTACACCTCGCGCTGGCGGGGTGCAAGCGCGCTCGTGCCGCAGGAGGTGGACGCCCGGCCGGGGACGCGCGGCGCTGGGAGCGCCTCGCCGGCGGCACTATGCTCAGGTCGTGCGCGCCTTCTTCTCCGACACGTACGAGCTGCCGCTCCCGCCCGGACATCGCTTTCCCTCGCCCAAGTACAAGCTGCTGCGCGAGCGGCTGGTGGAGACGGGCGTGCTGGCGGCCGGCGAGCTGGAGGAGTCGGACCTGATCGACCGCGCCTCGCTGCTGCTCGCGCACACGCCGGAGTACGTGGAAGCGGTCTTCTCGGGCACCCTGGCGCCGGCCGAGCAGCGGCGGCTGGGCTTCCCCTGGAGCGAAGGCCTCGTCGCGCGCTCGCGGGCCAGCGTCCAGGGCACGGTGGCGGCCGCGCGCGCGGCCCTGCGCGACGGCGTGGCCGGCAACCTGGCCGGCGGCACCCACCACGCCTGCGCCGGCAACGGTTCCGGATATTGCGTCTTCAACGACATCGCCGTCGCCGCGAGGACGCTGCAGAGCGAAGGCGCCATCGACCGCGCGGTGGTGGTGGATCTCGACGTGCACCAGGGCGACGGCACCGCCGCCATCTTCGAGGGCGACGACAGCGTCTTCACCTTCTCCATGCACGGGGCGAAGAACTTCCCCTTCCGCAAGCAGCGCTCCTCGCTCGACGTGGACCTGCCCGACGGCTGCGCCGACCGCGACTATCTCGACGCCCTCGATCGCCACCTGCCCGTGGCGCTGGACCGCGCCCGCGCCGACATCCTCTTCTTCCAGGCCGGCGTGGACCCGCTGGAGCACGACTCGCTGGGCCGGCTCAAGCTGACGTTCTCGGGCCTGCGCGAGCGCGACCGCCGGGTGGCGCGGGCGGCGCGCGAGCGGGGCCTTCCTCTGGTGCTGACGCTGGGCGGAGGGTACGCGCGCCCCATCTCGCTCTCGGTCGAGGCGCACGCAGCCACCTGGAGCGAGGCGCGCGCGGTCTTCGGGGTGTGAGGCTGGAGGCTAGCTGGCGCCGGGCGGGACGGGTGCCGGCTGGGGACGGACCTTCTTCATGTGCATCTTGGTCCTGGCGTGGCGGCGCACGCCCTGCTTCTGCTCCTGGATGCGCTCCTGGACGCCCGCTGCGGCGATGAGCAGCGCTCCTGCCGCCGCCACCGTGACGAAGCCGAGCGGCAGTCCCCAGTGCCAGTTGGGCGGGTCCTTCTCGATGAGCCTGGGCTCCTCGAGCTCAGCGGCGTGCATCAGCTCGCGCACATCTTGCGCGACTGTAGTGGTCACGCTCTGGAGGAGCGGCTCCATGACTACATTTGACGCAATGCACGGGCCAGCGGTTCATCCGAACGATTCCGGGTACTTGCAATTATCCGCCCCTTCCATCCTTGCGCGGGGGCCTCGGTGGCGTCCCTGACGTCCGGGGATGGCCCGTCCCGGCCGCCGCGAGGCCGTCCAAGGCTGTAAATGCCCGGCGGATGGGGCATGCTGCCGCGATGGCGGATCGGGCCGAGGTGGCTGGTGCGGTGGTGCGCGCCTACGTCGACGAGCTGCGGGCCCTCCACGTCCTCGAGGAGGTCCGCCCGCTCCTCTCGCCCGAGGCGGCGCAGCTCCTCGACAAACCGCCGCTGCCGGTGAGCTGGGTGGAGGTGCGGCTCGCCCACGCGCCGCTGGTCGCCCTCGCCCAGGTGCGCGGGCGCGACGAGGTGCGCGCGCTGGCCCGCCGGGTGGTGAGCGGCAAGCTCGGCGCCGTGCTCAGGCCGCTGCTCGCCACCACCCTGCGCCTCTTCGGCGCGACTCCCGCCACCCTCTTTTCGCGCCTGGACACGCTCACCTCGGTCATGCTGCGCGGAGTGGGATTCTCCTGGACCGCGGCCGGGGCCACTTCGGGGACGGTGGCCATCGAATATCCCTACCCGGTCGACGACGCGCTCTTCGCCACCTGGGAAGGGATGCTCCACTTCGGGTTCGATCTGGCGCAGGCCACCGGCACGGTGGCGCGGACCCGCGTCCAGGAGGGCAGCAGGCGCGGAGAGGTGAATCTCAGCTGGTGACCTTGCGCCTCTGGTAGTGGCGCCGCTGCTTGGCCCGGTTGCCGCAGTCCTTCATGCTGCAGTAGCGCCGGCTGTGGTTGCGGGTCTGATCGAGGAACAGCCAGCCGCATTCGCCCTCGAGGCTCTGCTCGCAGCGCCTGACGAGACCGGTGCCCAACTCGCGCTCGAGCATGTCCGCAGCGTCGAGCGCCACCGGCCGAAGGAAGCCGAGCAGGTCGCCGTCGTCGTCGAAGGACGCGGCGAGGCGGCCGGGACCCGCCGGCCGCAGGCGCCGGTGGGCAAACGCCTCGGAGATCCAGGCATTGACGATGGCGAGCGCGGTCTCCTGCGGCGGGTCGCGCTCCACCGCCGCCACCACCACGTCGTTGAGCGCCTCGCGGGTGAGGATGGCGCGGGCAAACGCTTCTTCGGCCCGGCGCGGATGGCGTCCGGCGAGGGTCTGGAACCGCTCCGCTCCGGCCTTGTCGAGGAGCCGCGCCTGCTGCGCCCAGTAGACCAGGTCCTCGTAGCCGGCGAGCCGCTCCCGCGGCCGGACCCCGCGCATGCCGCTGACCGTGTTGACGAAATCGAGCGCCACGGTGCCTCCGTCGAGGTCGAACCGGTACTTCTCCGCCCGCGCTCCCGCCATCGGCTTGTAACCTCCAAACTTGACTTGACAGGTTAGTAGCACGCGGCTACATAACCGTCAAGCTTCACTTAGGAGGTTATATGTTCAGTCGCCGCCTGCACCCCACGCCGCCTGGATTCGCCTTCGGTCTCGCCGTCATCGCGTTCTGGGCACTGATCTGGATCTGGTTCTTCGCGCAGCTCACGCGGCCGCATCCTGCTGCCAGACACGACGCGGTGGCCGAGGCCCGCCTGCAGCCGTCCGCCATCCATGCGCGCGATCCTCGCCCTGGCGCTGCTTTCGCTCCCCCCGGCAGCCGTCACGCCCGAGCTTGAGCTGCAGGCCGGATGGTTTCAGGGCACCGATTTCTCCCTCGATCCCGGCAGCGCCGAGCTGGCCCTGCGGCTCGGCGCCGCAGGAGCTCGACGAGCCGCGGGGGTGGCTCGAGCCCGTGGACTCGAGCGCCGGTTGGACCGGGTTCGGCC
>DASSQZ010000052.1:0-38270 GCA_035702105.1 Myxococcales bacterium
CTCGTGCATGCGCCAGGGCTCTCCGACGGAACCGCCGACCTGGGCGTGCGCGAGAGCTTCGCGGACCTGGGCGCCACCGTCGCGGAGTACTTCGGCGTCCGTGCGCCGATGGGAAAGAGCTTTTTGCGCGCGGTCACGTGAGGGGAAGGGTGCCCGGCCGTCCCTGCCCCGCGCGTCGCTGATCCCGGATCCTTCTCACTGTCCCTCCGGCTCGTACGGCACTCCATCCGCCGCGGGCGCGCGGGTGCGGCCGGGTCCGAGCGCCAGCACGACCAGCGTGAGCAGGTACGGCAGCGCCAGGAACACGCCTTCCAGCCGCAGATCCGCGGCGTGGAGCGAGAAGGACAGCTCCCGCTGCAGCGCATCCCCCGCCGCGAAGAAGAAGGCCGCGCCCGCCGCGCCGAGCGGCGTCCACCTGCCGAGGACCATCGCGGCCAGCGCCATGAACCCCTGCCCCGCCGGCATGCGCGTGTCGAACTGCCCGAGGATGCCGATGGAGAGCGTGGCTCCGCCTGCGCCGGCGAGCACGCCGCTGCCGAGCACGCAGCCGGCGCGCAGCCAGAGCACGCGGACGCCGAGCGTGGCGGCGGCGCGGGGATGCTCGCCCACGGCGCGCACGCGCAGCCCGGAAGGGGTGTGCGTGAGCCAGAGATGGAGGAGCACGGGCGCGATCAGCGCCGCGTAGGCAAGGGCAGTGTGGCCGAAGCGGTCGCGGGGCAGGGCGGGAGCGGGAGGGCTGACGCCGGGCGAGCCGAACGCGACCTGGAGGAGCCAGGTGACGAGCCCCAGCGCGACCAGGTTGAGCGCGATGCCGCTCACCACCTGATCGGCGCGGAAGCGCAAGCAGAGGAACGCGTGCACCGCCGCGGCGGCCGCTCCGGCGAGCGCGCCGCAAGAGAGCCCCAGCCAGGGAGAGCCGGTGGCGATGCTGCCGGCCGCGGCGGCGAAGGCGCCGAAGCGCATCATGCCTTCGAGCCCGATGTTGACCACTCCGGCGCGCTCGCTGAGCACGCCTCCCAGCGCGGCGAAGACCAGCGGCGGCGCGAAGTCGAGGATCAGGTTCATGGCGGCGCCGTGGGAATGGGCGGCGCGCTCGCCGCCGGCATGGCCTTGCCGCGCAGCCGCGCGAAGAGCGGCAGGAAGATGCGCGGAGCGGCCACCAGCAGCACCGCGATTCCCTGGATCAGCTCGGCGAAGCTGGGGTGGATGCCCGCCAGTTGCAGCCGGGTGGCCCCGGCGCGCAGCGCGCCGAAGAAGAGCGCCGCGGCAACGGTGCCGGCGGAAGTGCCTCCTCCCACCAGCGCCACCGCGATGCCGTCGAAGCCGTAGCCGGTGCGGAAGACGCCCGGATACTTGTGCTCGGTGCCGAGCACCAACAGCGCGCCGCCCAGGGCCGCGAGCGCGCCGGAGAGCGCCATGGCCTCGCAGACGCGGCGGCCGGCTGGAATTCCCGCCGCGCGGGCGGCATCGCGGCCGGCGCCTACCGCGCGCCATTCATAGCCGCGCCGCGTGCGCGTGAGCAGGAACCAGACCGCCCCAGCGAGCAGGAGCGCGAGCGGAAAGCCCAGGTCGAGACGGCTGCCGGGCAAGAGCCGCGGCAGCCATGCGACGCGGGCAATGGGCTCGGTGCCCGCCACGCTCACCGAGACGCCGCCGCCCTGCGCCGCGAGCGGACCGGCCACCAGCCAGCCGTGCACGAGGTGGATGGCCACCCAGTTGAGGAGGATGGTGCTGATCACCTCGTGCACGCCGCGGCGGACCTTGAGCCACCCCGGGAGCAGGCCGAAGGCTGCGCCAGCCAGGGCGGCCGCACAGAGGCTGAACGGCACGGCGAGGGGCGTGTCGACGCGGCCCGCCATCGCCGCCGCGAGCGCTCCGCAGATGAGCTGGCCCTCGCCTCCGATGTTGAAGAGGCCCACGGTGAACGCCACCGCGACCGACAGGCCCGTCAGGATGAGCACCGCGGCCTTGATGGCCGTCTCTCCCAGCGGGCCGCGCCCGCCCAGGGCGCCGGAGACCAGATCGGCAAATCCCGCCGCCGCATCGTGGCCGGAGGCCGCGATGGCGAGGAAGCTCACCAGCAGCGCGAGGGCGATCGCGGCGAGGGCGCCCCAGAGCGGGTCGCGGGCGGGAGCGAAGAGCCGCGCCCGCAGGTCAGGCATGGGCGACCTCCTCTCCCAGCATCATGCGGCCGAGGACCTCGTCGCCCGCGCCGGCTGGCGCCTCGCCCATCGACCGGCCGCCGAAGAGGACGAGGATGCGGTCGGAGAGCGTGCGCAGCTCGTCGAGATCGAGGGAGACGACCAGGACGGCGGCCCCGCCCTCGCGCGCCGCGCGCAGCGCCTGGTGAACGCGTCGGGTGGCGCCCACGTCCAGGCCCCGTGTCGGGTGCACGGCGACCACCAGCCGGGGCGCCGGTCCGCCTGCAAGCTCCCGCGCCACGACCAGCTTCTGCTGGTTTCCGCCCGACAGGTCCCCTGCCCGGGCGAGCGGGTCCGCTGGCCGGATGTCGAAGGCCGCGATCAGCTCGCGCGCTCTCCGCCGCCTTCCGGCCACGTCGATGAGCGCGCCGCGGCTCCAGGGCGGCGCCTGGTGGTGGCCGAGCGCGAGGTTCTCCTCCACGCTGAGCGGCAGGCAGAGGCCGCGGGCGCGCCGGTCTTCCGGCAGGTGCGCCACGCCCGCCTTGCGTGCGGAAGCGGCGGATCGGTGGAAGGTGGCATCGCCGGCAAGGGAGGCCTCGCCGGTGGCGGGGCGCAGGCCGGTGAGCGCCTCGGCCAGCTCGGCCTGGCCGTTGCCGTCCACGCCGGCCACGCCGAGGATCTCGCCGGCGGCGATCTGGAAGGAGAGGTCGCGCAGCGCGGGGCGTCCGCGGGACGAGGCGCAGGAGAGATGATCGACGCGGAGGAGGATGTCGGACCCGTGCGATACGATCGGAGTCGGACGGGGCCGCGGGGCCCCCAGGATGGCGGCGCCGGTTTCGCTGGCGACGGCCGCGGAACCCATCACCGACTCCGCGAGCCGGCCCGCGTCGGCGCCGGCGCGCGGCAGCACCTCCACGAGCTTCCCGCGCCGCAGCACGGCGATGCGGTCGGCCACCGCCAGCACCTCGCGGAGCTTGTGGGAGATGAACACCACGGCTCGTCCGCCCGCCGCGAGGGCGCGGGCGGTGGACACCACATCCTCCGCTTCCCTCGGCGAGAGCACGGCAGTGGGCTCGTCGAGGATGAGCACCCGCGCCCCGCGCCAGAGCTGCTTGACGATCTCCACCCGCTGCTGCGCCGCGACCCCGAGGGACTCCACCCGGGCGTCCGCGTCGAGCGAGAGGCCGAACCGCGCCGCTGCCTCGGTCACCTCGCGGCGGGCGCGGGCGCGGTCCACGAACCCCAGCCGCCGCGGCTCGCGCCCCAGCACCACGTTCTCCCAGACGGTGAGGGGCCCCACCAGCATGAAGTGCTGGTAGACGACGCCGATGCCGGCCGCGATGGCGGCGCGCGGATCGCCCTTTGGCAGCTCCTGCCCGAACGCGCGCACCTCTCCCGCATCCGCCCGGTAGAGGCCGCAGGCCACCGAGACCAGCGTCGACTTGCCCGCGCCGTTCTCGCCCACCAGCGCCAGCACCTCGCCGGGCGCGACCGCGAGCGAAACGCCGTCCAGCGCCGCGGCGCCGTCGAATCGCTTGACGATGCCGGACAGCTCCAGCGCATTCACGGATGCGCCGCCGCGAACCTCGCCAGCTCCTCGGCGGTGGCGGGAACGGAAAGGGCGCCGGAGACGATCTGCGCGCGCAGGCGCTCCACCTCCGCCCGCGCCGCCTCGCGCTGCTCCGCAGGCACCATCTCGCCGATCGGCGCAAGCCCCACGCCGCCCTCGCGCAGACCGAGCACCACGTCGCCTCCGCTGAAGCTTCCCTCGAGCACGTCCTTCACCGCCCGGTACACCGCCACGTCCACGTGCTTGATCATGCTGGTGAGGAGGTTGCGCGGCGCCACGTGCGCCATGTCGCTGTCGACGCCGATGACCAGCCTGCCCGCCCGCTCCGCCGCCTTGATCACGCCGAGCCCGTCGAGCCCTGCGGCCTGGAAGACGACGTCGCAACCTCGCCCGTAGAGGTCCTGCCCCACCTCGATGCCCTTGCGCTCGTCGTCGAAGGTGCCGGTGTACGCCACCAGCACCTCGACGGCCGGGTTGACCTGGCGCACGCCGGCGCGGAAGCCCACCTCGAACTTGCGGATGAGCGGAAGCTGCATCCCGCCCACGAAGCCGAGCTTTCCCCGCGAGACCTTGGCGGCCAGCGCGCCGGCGAGAAAGCTGCCTTCGTTCTCGCGGAAGACCACCGCGCGCACGTTGGGCACGACCGTGGGCTTGCCCGCCGCGTCGAGGACGGGGCTGTCGATGAGCAGGAAGCGCGCGTTCGGATTTCGCGCGGCCACCGCCCGGGTGGCGGGCTCCATCATGAAGCCCACCGCGATCACCAGCTCCGCGCCCTGGTCGACGAGGAGCTGGAGGTTGGGCTCGTAGTCCTCCTGCGCCTTGCCCGAGAGGACCAGGGGCGGCGGGATGGGAAGGCGCGGAAACGACTGCCCGCGCAGGTCGGCAGGCAGCGCATCCCTGGCCTCCCCTTCGGTGAGCGGTTCGTAGCCGCGCGCGGTGTAGCGCAGCCCCGCCGCCATCGCCTCGAGCCCGCGCAGCGCGCCGTCGTTGAACGACTGGTCGCCGCGGCCGCCGACGTCGAGCGCCAGTCCCACCGTGTGCGCGGGCTGCTTCCGCTTGCAGGCCGCGAGCGAGACGGCAAGGCAGAGCAGCAGGCGCGCGAGCTTCATGCCGCTGCACTGTAGCAGGGAGCTCTCAGCGCGCGCGTGCGGCCGCAGCGCTTCCCTGCGGCAGGGGCCCTCCCTTGACCAGGCGGCCGCCCTTCACCACCAGCGAGACGTGCTCCACGCTGGAGGGGTCCCGCAGCACGTCTCCCGGCGCGGCGATCACGTCCGCCAGGTACCCGGCCTTGAGCTTGCCGATGCGGTCCTCCATCTGCAGCAGCCTCGCGTCCACCACCGTCCCTGCCTGCAGCGCCTGCGCCGCGGGCATGCCGTTCTTCACCATCAGCGTCACCTCGTGGGCGTTGAACCCGTGGTGGGAGACGCCGCTGTCGGTGCCGAGGCCGATGGTCACGCCCAGCTTCACCGCGGCCTGGAACGTCTTCGCCAGCGAGCCCGCGGCCTCCAGCGCCTTCTGCGCGATCACGGGCGGCAGCTTGTGCTCCTTCGCGCGCCGCTCCACGTCCTCCACCGCCATCAGCGTGGGGACGTAGACCACCCCGCGCCGCTTCATCTCCGCGAGCGTGTCCTCCTTGAGGAAGGAGCCGTGCTCGATGGAGTCCACCCCCGCGGCGATGGCGATCTTCGCCGCGGCGTCGCCGTGGCAGTGGGCGGCGGCCTTCTTGTGCCAGAGGTGGGCCTCGTCGACGATGGCGGTCGCCTCCTGCGCGGTGAGCTGCGGCACGTCCACCGGATCGGTCAGCGAGAGCACCCCGCCCGAGACCATGAACTTGATCACGTCCGCCCCGTACTTGAGCTGCCAGCGCACGGCGTCGCGGCACTGGTCGGCGCCCGCGCAGATGCCTTCGGACGCGCCGCGCGGCGCGATGTGCCAGGGTGGCGCGGGCGAGCCGTCGGCGTGTCCGCCGCGCGAGCCGATGGCATGCTCGGCGACGAGCAGCCGCGGGCCCTCGGCGAAGCCCAGCTCGATGCCGCGCTTGAGCCCGTAGTCGGCGAGGCCGGAGGCGCCGAGGACGCGCGCGGTGGTGATGCCGCCGAGCAGCGTGCGCTTCGCGTAGGTGCGCGCCACCAGCGTGTCCTCAGTGGGAAAGGACATCAGCCGCTCCACGAACGCCTTGGCGAAGTCGTCCTGCGACTCGCCGGTGATGTGCACGTGCGCGTCGATCAGCCCGGGCAAGAGCGTCGCGTCGCCGGCGTCCACCACCGGCACTCCCGCCGGCGGCTCGCCGCCCACCTGCGCGATGCGCTCCCCGTCGATGACCACCAGCCCCGGCGAGACGAGCAGGCCGCGCTCCGCGTCGAAGAGGTGGGCGGCGCGCAAGGCGTACCTGCGCGGCTGCTCCGGAGGGGTGCCCCGCTTGAACACCTGCCCGCCCTTCATCACGAACGAGACGTGCTGCATGGCGCCGATGTCCTGCAGCGGGTCGCCCGGGACCGCGATCAGGTCGGCCAGCTTTCCCTTCTCCAGCACCCCCGCGTCCACGCCGAGAAGCTCGGCATCGATCGCGGTGGCGCTCTGCAGCACGCGGGCCGGCGACATCCCCCACTTCACCAGCCAGACGAGTTGCTCGGGGTTGGTCTTGCCGTGCTCGCCGACGCCGGCGTCGGTTCCGAAGGCGATGCGCACGCCCGCCTTCTGCGCGTTGCGGATCATCTCCGGCCATGCCTTTGCAGCGGCGATGGCCTTGGCCACGATGGCCGCCGGGAACTTCTTCTGCAGCTCCGGCGGGGGGCCCTTGGGGTCGTACACCGGGCCCGGCATGAGGAAGACGCCCTTCTTCTTCATCAGCGCGAGGGTGTCGGGCTTGAGGAAGGTGCCGTGCTCGATGGAGTCCACGCCCGCCTGGATGGCCATCTTCGCCGGACGGTCGCCATGGCAGTGGGCAGCGGCCTTGCGCCCCCAGGCGTGCGCCTCCTGCACGATGGCGTCCATCTCCTCCTGGGTGAGCTGCGGGTTGTCCACCGGGTCCGCGAGCGAGAGCACGCCGCCGGAGGCCATGAACTTGATCACCGAGGCGCCGTACTTGACCTGCCAGCGCACCGCGGCCCGGCACTCGTCCGGACCGTTGCAGATGCCGTGCTCCACGCCATAGGTGGGCACCTTGTCCGGCGGGTAGGGGTCGAGGTCGGCGTGCCCGCCGCGGGAGCCGATGGCGTTGACGGCGATGATCATGCGCGGCCCCTCGACCGCGCCCTTTTCGATCGCGTTGCGCAGGCCCACGTCGAGGAAGTCGCCCGACCCCAGGTCGCGGACGGAGGTGAAACCTGCCTGCAGCGTGCGGCGGGCGTACTCCCCGGCGTACTGGGCCTGCTCCGCAGGCCAGCGCAGGAGCAGATCCATGGAATCGCGGTACCAGCTCGGACCGGACTCGAAGGTGAGGTGGGTGTGCGCGTCGATCAGCCCGGGCAGGAGCGTCGCGTCGCCCAGATCGATGACCTGCGCGCCCGCAGGCGGCTGGCCGCCGACCTGGGTGATGCGCGCGCCGTCCACCACCACGAGCCCGGGCTGGACCAGGGCGCCCTTGCGGGCGTCGAACATGCGCGCGGCCCTGACGGCGAGCGGATTGGCGACGAGGAGCGCGACGAGCAGGAACATGAAAACCTCCGGTCCGGCGCTCCTATCACACCGGAACGGAGGTTTTCGACTGCGGGAAAAGCGTAGCAGGGTTTCGCTGAAAGACTTTCGTCTTTCTGCGCCCTGCTAGTGCGGGTTGTTCGGATCGGTCGTGCTGGTGCCGCTGTTGGTGCCGTTCGGGCTGTTGGTGGTGGTGCCGTTCGGGTTGGTGGTGGTGCTGCCCGAGGTGCCCATCGAGCCCGTGGTGCCGCTGCTGCCCGTCCCGGCCGTGCCGGACGTGCCCGCGCCGATCGAGCCGGAGCTTCCCGAGGTGCCGCTGGTGTCGGTGCCGAGGCTGCCGCTGGAGCCGCTGCTTCCCACCGACGCGTCGCTGCCGGTCGTGCTGGACCCCGAGCCGATCGAGCCGGAGCTGGACCCGGTGTCGGTGCCGACCGAGCCCGAGCTGGACCCGGTGGAGCCGGTGTCGGTGCCGACCGAGCCGGAGCTGGACCCGGTTCCGGTCGCGCCCGGCGTGGAGCCGGTGCCGGTGGTGGTGGTGGAGCCGCTCACGCCGCCCGGCGGAGTTGCGGTGCCGGTGTTCGACGTGTCGGAGCCCGGCATCGCGGTGCTGCCCGTGCCGGTGGTTCCGGTTGCGCTTCCGGTGCCTGTGCCGGAGCCAGCGGTGCCCGCGGTGCCTGCGCTCGTACCGCCGGTGGTGCCGGTGGCCGAGCCGGTGCTGCCGGTGCTGCCGCCGGTCTGCGCCGTGGCGCCCGCCGCCGCCAGTGCCACTGCCGAGAGGATCGTCGCTGCCAGTTTCCCGATGCTCATGAACTTCCTCCTTGTGGCCGGCACGGTGGCCACGGAGGAAGCGTCTGTGAACCGGCGAAACACGGTGCAACGATCGGCGCTCAGTCGCGCGCCCGGTCGTATTGCGGGGGCCAGCGCACCTGCACGCCCAGCTGCCTTGCCGCCGCGAGAGGCCAGTACGGCTCGCGCAAGAGCTGCCGCGCCAGGATGACGGCGTCGGCCTGTCCGGAGCGGAGCACGTGTTCCGCCTGGTCGGCGGAGCGGATGAGCCCCACCGCGCCGGTCCGGATGCCTGCCTCCCGGCGGATACGCTCGGCGAAGGGCGCCTGGTAGCCCGGCCCTGCGGGGATCTTCACGCCCGGCACCATGCCGCCCGAGGAGCAGTCGATCAGGTCCACGCCCTCCTTCGCCAGGCGGCGCGACAGCTCGACCGACTGCTCGATGTCCCAGCCGCCCTCCGTCCAGTCCGTGGCCGAGATGCGGACGAAGAGCGGCAGCCGCTCGGGCCAGCGCGCCCGCACCGCCCGCGTCACCTCCAGCAGCGCGCGGATGCGGTTCTCGAACGAGCCGCCATGGGCGTCGCTGCGGCGGTTGGCCAGCGGCGAGAGGAACTCGTGCAGCAGGTACCCGTGCGCGGCATGGATCTCGAGCGTGCGGAATCCCGCCCCCAGCGCGCGCCCGGCGGCATCGCCAAACGCCTTCACGATGCGGGCGATTCCAGCGGCGTCGAGGGCTTCCGGCGCCGGATCCTCGGGCCGGAAGGGGACCGCGCTCGGGGCGAGGATGGGACGGAACCCGCCTTCCGCGGGCGAGAGCACGCGATTGCCCGCCCACGGCTGCTGCGTGGAGGCCTTGCGCCCGGCGTGCGCGAGCTGCATGCCCGCCACCGCGCCCTGGGCGTCGATGAAGCGGACGATGCGCGAGAGCTCGGAGACGTGCTCGTCCTTCCAGATGCCGAGGTCCTGGGGCGAGATGCGGCCTTCGGGGGTGACTGCGCTTGCCTCGGTGAAGACCAGACCCGCGCCGCCCACCGCGCGCGTGCCCAGGTGGACGAAGTGCCAGTCGTTCGCAAAGCCGTCCTCGCTCGAGTACTGGCACATGGGCGAGACGACGATGCGGTTGCGGAGGGTCACGCCGCGGAGATCGAGGGGGTCGAAGAGCATGGCTCGTACGATGCAGCGTCCCCAGCCGCGGCGCTAGAGGAGCTTGCGGAGGTCGTCGGGCGAGGAGACCGGCAGCTGGCAGGCGCCTCTCTCGCAGACGTACGCGGCCGTGCGCCCTTTCCCAGGCGGGCGGTCCTGCGCGAGCGGCGTGGCCGGGGCGGCGCCGTCCTCGTGCCGGACGAGCACCTGCGAGGGCGCGAAGCGGGGACGGAGCACGTCGAGGAGCGCGGCGTCGCTGCCGCCCGCCGGCCGCACCAGCACCACCTCCCTGGGAGGCGAGTGCAGGAAGTCGACCGCGAGCAGCATCTCTCCCAGCGCCGCCGGAGCGCCGGCGAGGAGGGCGCCGAAGCTGCGCAGGAGCTTCTCCGCCTGCTCCTGGTACGCGGCATCGCCGGTGACGGCGGCAAGCCTGGCCAGCGTCAGCGCCGCGACCGAGTTTCCGGTGGGCTCGGCGCCGTCGTAGGCCGGCTTCTCCCGCGCGAGCAGCGCCTCGTGGCCGGAAGGCGTGCGGAAGAAGCCGCCGTCCGGATGCGCGAACCGTCCGGCCAGCGCCGCGTGCAGCGCCCGCGCGGTGGAGAGCCAGCGCGCCTCGCCGGTGGCCTCGTAGAGATCGACCAGCCCGGCGGCGAAGAAGGCGTAGTCCTCGAGCAGCCCCGGATGGCGCCCGGTCCGCCGCAGGACGTTTCCCTCGAAGTGCGCGCGCAGGAGCGCCTCCGCGGCCGCCGCGGCGCGCCGCAGGTAGTCCTCGCGCGCGAAGGCCAGTCCCGCCCGCGCGAAAGCCGAGATCATCAGCCCGTTCCACGAGGTGAGGATCTTCGTGTCGGTCAGCGGCGGAGGCCGCCGCGCGCGCGCCGCCTGCAGCTTCGGCCGGATGCGCTGCAGGAACTCGAGCTCGCCGGGGTCGGGCGGCTGCGCGAGCGAGAGCACGTTCTTGCCCTCGAAGTTCCCCGCTTCCGTCGCGCGGAAGAGCCGCGCCGCGCGCTCGCCGTCCTCGGGTCCCAGCACTTCCTTCAGCTGCGCCACCGTCCAGACGAAGAACGTTCCTTCCTCGCCCTCGCTGTCCGCGTCGGTCGCCGACCAGAAGGCGCCGGAAGGGTCGGTCATCTCGCGCGCCACGTAGTCGAGCACCTCGCAGGCGATGCGGCGGAAGAGGTCGTCCTTCGTCGCCTGCCAGGCCTCGGCGTACGCCACCGCGAGAAGCGCGTTGTCGTAGAGCATCTTCTCGAAGTGCGGCACCAGCCACGAGGCGTCGGTGGAGTAGCGGTGGAACCCGCCGCCCACCTGGTCGTAGATGCCGCCGAGGGCCATCTTCGTCAGCGTCAACGTCGCCATCCGCAGCGCGCGCTCCTCGCCGGAGCGCTTCCAGTACCGCAGGAGGAAGCGCACGTTCATGCTGGAGGGGAACTTGGGCGCGCGCCGCACGCCGCCTTCGCGCTCGTCGAACACCTCGGCGTAGTAGCTCATCGCGCCGTCGAGGACGGCCTGCGCCGGCGCTGCCGCGGGCGCGTCCGCGGAGAGGCTCTGCCGCACCGCCTGGGCGATCTGCTCGGCAGAGCGCGACGCCCGCCCGCGCTCCTCGCGCCAGGTCCGGTCGAGCTCGAGGAGGATGGTGCGGAACCCGTACCGCGCCCCGCGCTGCCCGTCGTGCGCGGGGAAGTAGGTGCCGGCAAAGAACGGCTTGCCCTCCGCCGTGAGGAAGACGCTCATCGGCCAGCCGCCGTGCTGGGTGAGCATCTGCACGGCCTGCATGTAGATGGCGTCCACGTCCGGCCGCTCCTCGCGGTCCACCTTCACCGGAACGAAGCGCTGGTTGAGGATCTGCGCGATCTCCTCCGACTCGAACGACTCCTCCTCCATCACGTGGCACCAATGGCAGGTGGCGTAGCCGATGGAGAGGAAGATCGGCCGGTCCAGGGACCGCGCGGCGGCGAACGCCTCCTCGCCCCACGGCCGCCAGTCCACCGGGTTGTGGGCGTGCTGCAGGAGGTAGGGCGACGTCTCCAGGGCGAGCCGGTTGGTGAAGCGCGCCGAGCCATCTTCGCGCAGGTGCCTCGTCCGCGGAGGTTGCGCCCGCTGCGCCACCGCCCGCGCGAGGCGCTCCGAAAGCTCTTCGCTGAAGCCCTGCGCACCGGGACCCGGCTCGATGATCACCTGCCCGATCTACGCCTCCCGCGCCAGCGTGGATACCTGCCCCGGCGCGGAAACGTAAACCAGCCGCCTGCAACGCCCTTCGGCCTGCGTCCGTCCGGGCGGAGGTCGCGGATTGACGCTCCCGGGCCGTTCCGCCACCCTGCCGGCGCCATGCGCGCCTACGATCTCATCCGGAAGAAGCGGGACGGCGCGGCTCTGACGCGGGCGGAGCTGCAGTTCCTGGTGGAGGGCGCGACCGGAGGCAGCGTCGCCGACGAGCAGCTCTCCGCGTTTCTCATGGCGGTGTTCTTCCGCGGCATGGACCTGCGCGAGGAGCTGCCCGCCTGGCTGGACGCGATGCTGCACTCGGGCCGTGTGCTCGACCTCTCCGCCATTCCCGGCACGAAGATCGACAAGCACTCCACCGGCGGGGTCGGCGACAAGATCTCGCTGCCGCTCGCCCCGCTCGCCGCGGTGTGCGGCGTCAAGGTGCCCATGGTCTCCGGCCGGGGGCTCGGGCACACCGGCGGGACGCTCGACAAGCTGGAGAGCATCCCCGGCTTTCGCGTCGACCTGCCGCTCTCGCGCTTCGAGGAGCTGGTGGCGCGGCTGGGCGTTTGCCTGATCGGGCAGACGGAGGAGATCGCGCCCGCCGATCGCAAGCTCTACGCGCTGCGCGACGCCACCGCCACCGTGGAGTCGGTGCCGCTCATCGCCTCCAGCATCCTGAGCAAGAAGCTCGCGGAGGGCATCGACGGGCTGGTGCTCGACGTCAAGGTGGGCCGCGGGGCGTTCATGAAGACGCTGGACGATGCGCGCACGCTGGCGCGCACCATGGTCTCGCTCTGCCAGGCGCTGGGCCGCGGGTGCGTCGCGCTCCTCACCGCCATGGACGCGCCCCTCGGCAGCGCGGTCGGCAATGCCGTGGAGGTGGCCGAGTCGGTCGAGGTCCTCCGCGGCAAGGGTCCGGCCGACGTGCGCGAGCTGACGCTGCGGCTGGGGGTGGAGATGCTGCTCCTGGGCCGCGCGCCGGGCATCGACGGCGATGCGCAGCGCGCCCGGGCCCGGCTCGAATCCGCTCTCGCCGACGGCTCCGCGCTGCAGCGCTTCCGCGAGGTGATCGAGGCGCAGGGCGGCGACGCCGGGGTGGTGGACGATCCCGGCCGCCTGCCCCGGCCGCGCTGCAGGCGCGAGGTGCGCGCGGAAGGCTCGGGCACGCTCGAGCTCGACGCGGAGCTGGTGGGCCTCGCGGCGGTGGAGCTGGGGGCGGGCCGCGCGCGCAAGGAGGACCCGGTCGATCCCGCCGCCGGGCTGCTCCTGCGCAAGCGGCCGGGCGAGGCGGTGCGCGCCGGCGAGGTGCTGGCGGAGCTGCACGCGGGGAGCGAAGAGCGCCTCGACGCCGGGCAGGCCCGTTTCCGGGCCTCGGTGGCCATCGTCGAGGCCGCGGCTGCGCGCCCGCTGGTCATCGAGCGCATCGCGTAGCAGACTGCGCCGCCATGCGCATCCTCTACGGCGTGGTCGGCGAGGGCATGGGACACGCCATCCGCTCGCGCGTCGTGCTCGACGAGCTGGTCGCGCGCCACGACGTTCAGGTGGTGGTCTCCGGCCGCGCCCACGACTACCTGGCCAAGAGGGCGGGAGGAGCCGGCTTTGCCGGCGACGGGCCGGAGCCGAAGGCGGAGGGACCGGGTGGCCATCTGATGGTGAAGAAGATCTGGGGCTTCACCATCGTCACCGAGGACAACGAGGTGCGGAACTTCCGCACGCTGCTCGCGAACGTCCGCGGCGCCCTGACCGGCGGCTGGCCGAAGAACATCAAGACGTATTTCGAGATCGCCGACGAGTTCAAGCCGGACGTGGTGATCAGCGACTTCGAGAGCTGGAGCTACCTCTACGGCGTGAACCACGGCCTGCCGGTGGTGTCGGTGGACAACATGCAGATCATCAACCGCTGCAAGCACGAGCCGGAGATGATCGCCGGGCACGAGGCCTCGTTCCAGATCGCCAAGGGCATCGTCAAGGCCAAGGTGCCGGGTGCGTACCACTACCTGATCACCAGCTTCTTCTATCCGCCCGTCCGCAAGAAGCGCACCTCGCTGCACCCGCCCATCCTCCGGCCGGAGATCCTGGCGGCGAAGAGCGAGCCGGGAGAGCACCTGCTCGTCTACCAGACCACCACCACCAACGAGGAGCTGCCGCGGCTGCTCGATCGCCTCGGCATCGAGTGCCGCGTCTACGGCCTGCGGCGCGATCTGCGCGAGCCGGTGCGCGAGGGGAACCTGACCTACAAGCCGTTCAGCGAGGAGGGCTTCATCGAGGACCTGCGCACCGCGCGCGGGGTGATCTCCAGCGCCGGCTTCACCCTGATGGGCGAGGCCGTCTACCTGCACAAGCCCATGCTCTCCGAACCCGTCGCGAAGCAGTTCGAGCAGATCCTCAACGCCCGATATCTCGAGAAGGAAGGCTACGGCCTCTGCGCCGAACCGATCGGCGAGCCCAGGCTGCGCGAGTTCCTCGCCCGCATCCCCGGGTTCGAGAAGAACCTCGCGAGATACTCGCAGGACGGCAACCGCGACCTGCTCCTGAAGCTGGAGTCGGTGCTGGACCTGGCGGCGCGCGGCGTCCCCGCCGAAGCGGAGAGCTGAGGAGCGTCACTGCGCCTCGGTGGCGATGGCCAGCCTCTGGATGCCCACCGTCTTGGCGGCCTCCATCACCTCCACCACCCGGCCGTGCGAAACGCCCGCATCGGCCTGGATGATCACCTGCGCCTCGGGCGCCTCGCGCAGCAGCCGCTGGAACCGCTCCTTGAGCGCGCCGATGTCGATGGCCTTTCCCTCGGTGACCACCGTGCCGTCCTTCAGCACCGCCACGGGGAAGTCGCGCGCCTGCGCCTGCAGCTCCTTGGCGGCGCCCTTGGGCAGGTCGACCCGCACGCCGGTGCCGCCGCCCTGCGCCTGGTCCACCACGATGCTGCTGCCCACCATGAAGATGATCAGCAGCACGAGGAAGATGTCGGTCAGCGGCGTGATGTTGATTTCGTTGAAGACCGACGGCGCGAACTCGTCGTCGTCGTGGTGGTGGCTCCTGCTCGGGCCGGAGATCGCCATCTAGGCGTGTCCCTGCGCCACGGCTGCGCGGCCTTCCGCGGCCGCGGGCGGGGTGGTCCTGGGAGCCTGCAGCGCCGCCGCCACCTCGCTCGCGTGGTCGATCACCACCTCGGTCAGCTCGTCCGCCCGCAGGGTGAGGTCGAAGGCTTCCCTGGAGATGCGCGCCTGGAAGATGTTGTAGAGGATCACCGCCTCCACCGCGACGGCGATGCCGCCCGCGGTGGTGATCAGCGCTTCCGAGATGGCCGGCGCCACCACCGCAAAGCCGCTCTGGCCGGTGAGACCGATCTGCCGGAACGACCCGAGGATGCCGACGACGGTGCCGAAGAGGCCCACGAAGGGCATCACCGCGCCCAGCGTTCCCAGCACCCAGAGCGGCGCGCGTAGCGCCTGGATCACCTCGCGGCGGGCGCGGTCCACCGCGTCGGCGATTCGGTCCTGGCGGGCGGCGCGGTCGAAGGCGGCGCGGTAGAGGGCGGCGGTGGCCACGTGCGAGCGGTCCGATTCATGGAGCGCGATGGCCGCGTCGCCGCGGAGCAGCGCCCGCACCACCTGCTCGTGGAGCTCGCGCGCCTTGGCCGAGAAGCCGCGCAGGAAGAGCCAGCGCTCGATGCCGATGACCACGGCGGCGACCGATCCGGCGAGGATGATCAGCTTGGTGACGACCATCACCGCGCCGCCGCTCTTCAGCATCTCCAACAGGTCGTTCATGGGACCTCTTTAACACGCAGGATGGCGGACGCCTTCCGGCCCGCGTGGTAGATGAGCCGCGATGGCCACCTGGACCGAGCTGGCGCTCGAGTGCGCGCGGGTCGCCCGCGAGGGCCTGCGCCTGCCTGCCGGGGAGTCGCCCCTGGCGGTGGTCCTCGGGTCCGGCCTGGGGGGTCTTGCCGATGCGCTGGAGGAGCGGCGGGCGCTGCCCTTCGCCAGCCTGCCAGGACTTCCCCCGGCGACCGTGCAGGGGCACGAGGGCCGGCTCGTGTACGGGACGCTCGCACAGGTGCCCGTGCTCGCGCTGCAGGGCCGGCTGCACGGGTACGAGGGGCACGATGCCGCGACGGTGGCGTTCCCCGCCCGCGTGCTCGGCGTCCTCGGCGCCCGCGCGCTCGTCGTCACCAACGCGGCGGGCGGCTGCAACGCCTCGTTCGCGCCCGGCGATCTGATGCGCATCACCGACCACCTCAACCTGACCGGACGCAACCCGCTCCTCGGGCCCAACGAGGAGCGCCTCGGGCCGCGCTTTCCCGACCTGACCCATGCGTACGACCCGCGGCTCGCCGCCGCCCTCGAGGAGGCGGCCCGCGGCGCCGGGCAGTCGCTCCGCGCCGGCGTCTACGCGCAGCTCAACGGGCCCAGCTACGAGACCCCCGCCGAAGTGCGCATGGCCCGCGCGCTCGGCGCGGATGCGGTGGGGATGAGCACGGTCCCGGAAGTCATCGTCGCGGCGCACATGGGCCTGCCCCTCGCCGGCATCTCCTGCATCACCAACCTCGCCGCCGGCATCTCGCAGCACCCGCTCACCCACGAGGAGGTGATGGAGGTGGCGCGTGCGGTGGAGGGGAAGTTCCTCGAGCTGCTCGGGGCGTTCATCCCGCTTGCCTACGCGGCCGTCCCTCCCCGGCAGGCTCTCGGCTGACCCCCGAAGCACAAACTTCGCCCTGGCTCCGCTATGCTCCTGCACGTGAACGCCAGGACGCGCCTTCCGGCGCTGCTCAGGGCCGCCTCCCGCGCACGCTCCCGCGCCTACGCCCCCTACTCGAACTTCCCGGTGGGCGCCGCGGTGCTCGCCGGCGGGCGCGTCTTCGCCGCCTGCAACGTCGAGAACAGCGCCTACCCGCTCTCGGCCTGCGCCGAGCGCAACGCCGTGGCCATGGCCGTCGCGGCAGGCCAGCGCCGCATCGACGCGGTGGCCATCGTGGCAGGCGTCGATCCCACGCCGCCCTGCGGAGGCTGCCGGCAGGTGCTGGCGGAGTTCTGCGCGCCGGACGCGCCGGTGGTGTTCGCGGCGGCAGGCGGAGAGAGCGTGCGCACCACCGTCTCCGCGCTGCTCCCCGCAGCGTTCGGCCGGGCAAACCTGCTCAGGGCGGAGGCTGCGGAATCCAGGGGCAGCGCGCCAGGTCCTGCTGGCACTCGTCGAAGCGCAGGTCGCGTCCGCGGCATTCGAAGTAGCGCCCCACGGCGTTCGCGGTGAACTGTTCCGCGTCGAACGGCTTTCCGGGCTGCGGGCCGGCGAAGCCATGCTCTCCGGTCCGGCTCAGGTCGGGGATCATCAGGGCAGAAACGCCTGGCGCCGCGGCGTCGCAGGCAGAGGCGCCGGTCGAATAGCATCCGGTCCCGGCCGCGCGCTTGTTCACCGGGCACGCGGCCGCCTGGCTCGAGCTGCGCACCAGCTGCGCCTGCAGCGGCGGAGAGAGCCGCGGCGCCTGCAGGCCGTCGGTGCACGCGCCGCTGCTGCACGAGTATCCGGTGAGGTCGATGAGGGCATCGCCGGTGCAATCGGCGCCGGGATCGCAGCGCACGTGTCCGGGCAGCGCCGCGAACACGCCGCCCTGCGGGTCGTCGAACCTCCGGGTGGCGGCGATCCCTTCGGTCGCGCCGCTGCGGATGAGCACCTGGTCGATGGAGACGCCGTAGGTGGGATCGGGCTGCAGTCCCACGAGGCGGTCCGCCCGCGCCAGTGAAAGCGTGGCGCTGATCGGCACCGCCGGATCGCCGGAGGTGCCGATGACCAGGACGTTGGCCGGCCCGGCCACGCGGCCACCCTCGCTGGCGCTCCGCGCCCCGAGCAGGGAGTCCGACCAGTGCTGCGCGTAGTTCGCCGGATCCGCCGGGTCGAGGATGAGCTGGGCAAGGTCGAACGTGCGGCGGAACGCCGGCGTGTTGCGCGGAAGCCCGAGCCCGCGCGCCGGCGAGACCAGCGGAGTGCCCGCGGCATAGTCCACGCCGTTGAAGCGGGTGGGCAGGACGAAGGTATCGATGACCTGGGGCGCGCCTGCGCCTTGGGGAAAGACGGTGACCTGAAGACGGTCGCCGGGCGCGACCACCTGGACCGAGACCTGCGGCGGCTGGGGCAGGTCCCGGGGAGTGACGGTCGCCCGCAGCGACGGCCAGTCGGCGGCGATGGGCAGGACCAGCCGGCCCTGCGCGTCGGCGGCGGCGACGGAGCAGCCCTCGACCTGCGCGCCCGCGCTGCAGTCCGCGGCGGCGCGGGCGAGGTTCTTCACCATCACCCGCTGGCCGGCAGCGAGCGCCAGGGGCGCGATGGCCAGGTCGCGCTCGCGGTTCACGTCCTGCACCACGAGCACGAGCGTATCCGGCGCTCCCGCGGCGCAGGCGCCGGCGTGAGCTCCGCTCTGCGCGTCCAGCGGCCCCGCCGCCGGATCGAAGTGGCAGGTCACGAAGAGGGGCCCCATCGTCTCCAGCAGCGCGCCCTGCGCGATTCCGGGCAGCGCGCTGCGGAGCGGTACCTGTGCGAGGCCGGCCGCCGCGCTCACCGGGGCGGCGGCCACGATGCCGGGTTCCAGCGCAGTCACCACGGCAGCGACGGTGCCGCCGATCGACTGGCCGAAGGCGAAGAGATCGGCGCCGGGGTTGCGATCGCCCTTCTCGAACAGCCGCACCGCACCCGCCGAGGTCGTCACCGCGAAGGGGAAGAAGGGCGGTCCGCCCACGTCGGGCACGCCGTCGCCGTTGAAGTCGCCTGCCTTGGCATTGCTGGATCCGATCACCATGCTGCCGGTGCCGTCGAAGGTGCGCAACAGCCGCACGAGCTGCATCCAGTCCACGGCCGACTGCCGGACCACGTCGCGGGTGTGGAACGCGTCGGCCGACCAGAGATCGCCACCCGGGTCGGCGATGCCGTCGTTGTCGAGGTCGCGCGCGCGGCTGGTGAAGAGCGCGGCGGCAAACCCGTCGAGGCCGTGGGCATGCAGCGCCGCCCGCGCCGCCGCTTCCGCCTGGGGATCGAGCGCGATTCCCTGCCCGAAGCCGTCGATGGAGATGGTGGCGAGCCCGAACTTGGCGAAGGTCCCGGCGAAGGCGAGCACGGGCTCGAGCCGCGACGAGCCCTCGCCATGGCCGGCGATGACGGTGGGGAAGGGCGCGACGTGCCCCACCTCGGGCCGCTCCTTCGGCACCGCGAGCAGGAAGGCGACGCGCTCCTGGCTGGTGCGCGCGATGGTGGTCGCCGGGTCGATGCCGAAGATCTGGTCCTGCGCCGGCCCCGGCCCGTTGGCGAGGAAGTTCGGGGTGAAGAAGGCGCCGGAGACGAAGTAGTCGACGTACCGGTACGTCTCCTGGAGGGCCGCCGGATCGCCTCCCGCGAGCAGCGGCTGCAGCGCCGGATCGGCCAGCGCGGCCTGGAGCTGGGCGACGGTGAGCAGGTAATTGGTCGGGTCGGTGCTGGCCTTCGCCGGGTCGAAGGGGCCCGTCTCCTGGAGCACCTCGAGCTCCGACGAGTAGATGGTCGAGCTGAGGCTGGTCTGCACCGGGAACTGGAAGGCGAGGAGCTGGAGCGGCCCCTGCCCCTGCAGCCCCTGGCGGATCACCTCCAGGTCCTGCGTCACCGACTGCGTGGTGAACGCCCACACATAGGCGATGTCGGGGAGCGCGGTGCCCGGCGGTAGCCGCGCGAGCAGCGGCTGCAGCTCGCCGGTCTGGGAGGCGTGGTTGATGCCCGAATGCGGCGAGGAGATGGGCGCGCCGTCGGTCCCGTGGATGCGGTCGGTCAGCACCACCGCGTACCGCCGATCCTGCGCGAGCGGCGTGACCGGGCGGAGGATGAGCGTGCGCGTCTCGCGCTCGTAGAAGGTGAGCAGGTCGTCTGCCTGCTCGCGCAGGGTGGCGTGCGGCTGCGCGGGATGGAGGAAGTTGGCGAAGGGACCCTCCACCGGGAAGAGCAGGTTGAACGCGCCCGCGCCGGGGTCGCCGGGGAAGAGCGGACCGGGCGCGATCAGCGTGACGGGAAAGTGGCCCGCGTCGAAGTCGAGCGGCACGGTGGCGCCGGTGGAGAGATCGACGAGGTACGCTCCGTCGTTGCCCGGGTCGCCGTCGTTCTGGCGGTTGAACAGGTCGAGGACGTCCAGGTCCTTGTCGAATGCCACCGAGAGCGGCGCGAAGGTGCCGAACCCGTCGAGGGTGTCGAGCAGGCCGCGGGTGCGCTCCTCCAGCCCCGCGGGCGCGATCAGGGGCGCGTTGAGCCGCACACCGGTGCGGCTGGTCGCGTCGGGGCGGGTGAGGACGTCGTTGGGAAAGGGAACGGCAGGAAAGGGCTGCGCGGCCAGGTCGAACTGCACGACGGGTCCGCCCCGGCTGCGCGCGGGGGCGAGGCCTTCGAAGGGGGCGGAGCTGCAGGCGCAGACGGCGAGTGCGAAGGCGCAGGCGCGGCGCAAGGAGGGCTCCTCAGAAGAAGAAGGTCGCGCGCACGCGCGAGGCCGACGCGCCCGGCATGCGGCTGCCGTCGGCGTGGGTGAAGGCGCTGCCGGGGATCAGGGTTCCGAACTGCGCGCCGGCCTCGAACCCGAGCTTGCCGGAGATGCGCCGCGCGAAGCTCACCGCGGCGTCCAGTTCCACGCCGTAGCTCAGCCCCGCGGGATGGCCGAAGCTGTTCAGCGGAGACGAGGAAACCAGCGCCTGGAAGGGATCCACCAGCGGCTGCGCGGCGCGGGCAAAGAGCGCGCTGCCCACCAGGCGCAGCGAACCCCCGAGGAGCTCCGGCTTGAAGCGGAGCGTGGGCTTCAGGTAGAGCGCATTGGAGACCGCGCCTTCGGTGGGCAGGAGATCCAGCCCCGGCAGCGGCCGTCCGAACAGGTTGGGGTCGGAGAGCCGCCGGGCGGCGTTCTGCGACTGGAACATCAGCACCTCGTCGAAGAGCACGAGGCCCACCTTGAAGTCGCGGTTCATCTGGAAGGAGCTGGAGCGATCGTCGAAGGGGTTGGAGTCGCCGCTGGCGAAGCCACCTTCCAGCTCCGCTTCCCACCTGCCGCGGACCGCGCCCAGCCGCAGCACCGCTCCCTGCTGCGAGATGCGGGTGGTGCCCAGCGCCGCGAGGTTGGGCGCGTGGCTGGTGCCGCCGTAGACCTGCGCCGCCTCCCCCTCGGCGGTGAGCAGGAGGCCGCCGCCGAGCACCGGCTGGGCGTGCCGGACGTACGCGTCGAAGGTCCAGACGTGCAGATCGCCGCCGCCCGCCGCATAGCTCTGGATGCGCCGGATTGCGTAGAGGCCGGCGCGGGTGCCCTCGCCGGGGGCGTAGACCGCCGCTCCCATCATCTCCACCGCCGTGTCGCCCCACTGCAGCCCGCCGCCGTTCTTCACCAGCAGATTCGCATAGCGGTCGCGGTAGACCAGGTCGGCCGCCACCGCCACCGAGAGCTCGCGCGCGAAGTCGCTCTTCGGGCTGAGCACGCCCACCAGCGGCCGGGTGGCGAAGAGGATGCGATCGACGATGTCGCCGAAGCGCGCGTCTCCGAAGTCCGCCGTGTTCTCGCCGTTGCCGCTGTTGGCCACCATCCCCATGCCCCACTGGCTGGGCATCTGGCCGATCTCGAAGAGGCCAAAAGGCGTGCTCACCTCGGCGAAGAGGTGGCGGAAGTCGAAACCCTCGGCGCGAAAGCCGTTGCGCGCCGAGCGCTCGGTCAGTCCGTAGCCGCGAAAATCGCTCGCCACGTCTCCGGCGAACTGGCCGGAGAGGATGTCGAAGGAGGTCTGGATCTCCGCGCCGCCCTTCTCGCCCACCTCCACGATCTTGGGGGTCAGCCGCAGGCGGTGCTCGAACCACTGGCGCTGCCCGGAGGGATACCCGCGCTCGTCCAGCGCCAGGTTGGTGTCGCCGTTGAACCGCAGCCGGTACGAGCCGTCGAAGCGCACGTCCGCAGCGGCCGCGGGCAGGGCGAGCCAGAGAACCAGCAGGGCGGTTTGACGCGGCATCGCCACTCCTCTATCAAGCGCGCGGATGCGCATCCACAACGGTCTCGCCGCATCGGTCCAAAGCTTCACCTCCGGGGCGGTCGCCATCGGCAACTTCGACGGCGTCCACCTCGGCCACCAGGCGCTCTTCGCGGCGGCTTCCGGGGACGTCGCCGGGGTGGTCTGCGCGCTGACCTTCGAGCCGCATCCCGCGCGGCTGCTCGCGCCGGAGTACGCGCCGCCCCTGATCTGCGAGCTGCCCCGCAAGCGCGAGCTGATCGCGTCCTGCGGCGTGACCGACCTGGTGGAACAGCCCTTCGACGCGCAGTTCGCCGCCACGGCACCCGCCCGCTTCGAGGAGATGCTGCTCGCCACCGGCCTCGCCGAGGTGGTGGTGGGCCACGACTTCACCTACGGCAAGGGCCGGACCGGCACCGCCGCGTCGCTGCGCACCGCGCTCGAGCAGAATGGCGTCAGGCTCCGGCTGGTGTCGCCGGTGACGGTCAACGGCCTCGTCTGCTCCAGCACGAAAGTGCGCGAGTTCGTGCTCGAGGGGCGGGTGGAGGCCGCCAACATGCTGCTCGGGCGCCCCTTCGACCTCGACGGCGAGGTGGTGCAGGGCGCGGGCCGCGGGCGGAAGCTGGGCTGGCCCACCGCCAACATCCGCACCGCCAACGAGCTCCTCCCCGCGGTGGGCGTCTACGCGGTGCGCGGGCGCCTGCTCCCCGACGGGCTGCCCATCCCCGGCGCCGCCAACCTGGGCCTCAATCCCACCTTCCGACCGGAGAGCGCGCTCGCGGGAGGGGCGGGGCGCCCACACCTGTCGCTGGAGGTGCACCTCTTCGGGTTCTCGCAGGACATCTACGGGCGCAGGGTGCGGGTCGAGTTCGTGCACCGGCTCCGGGAGGAGCGGCGCTTTCCCGGAGTGGATGCCCTGAAGCGGCAGATCGAGCAGGACGTCGCCCAGGCCAGGCGGCTGCTCGGCGTGTAGGGCCGGGTCCGGGGCAAGGCGCGCCCCCATTCCTGCCCACAAGCGCGCACCTCCAGGCACGGAAATCTTCCAGAGATACGGCTGGTTTCTCGCTTTGCGGGGCAGCGATCGCCTATACTTGCCCGGCACAAAATCCCAGTGGGGTGCAAGGCATGGCGGGACGTCTCGGCGAGCTCCTGGTTCGAGAAAACCTCATCTCTCTCCAGCAGCTCCAGAAGGCGCAGGACGAGCAGAAGAAGGCGGGCGGCCGCATCGGCTACCACCTCACCAAGCTCGGCTTCATCGAGGAGTCCGAGCTCACCAACTTCCTCTCCAAGCAGTACGGCGTTCCTTCCATCAACCTGAAGGAATTCGACATCGACGGCGAGGTGGTGAAGCTCGTCCCCAAGGAGGTCGCCGAGAAGCACCAGTGCATCCCGGTGAACCGGGCCGGCGCCTCGCTGATCCTGGCGATGAGCGACCCCTCGAACATCTACGCCATCGACGACATCAAGTTCCTCACCGGCTACAACATCGAGGTCGTCGTCGCCAGCGAGCAGGCGATCAAGGAGGCGCTGGAGAAGTACTACGCCGAGAAGGGGCCCTCGTACGAAGAGGTGATGGAGGGCTTCGACGAGAACGAGATCTCGGTCGAGCACGACGACGCGAGCGACGGCGACATCAACGACCTGGAGAAGAGCGCCGGCGACGCGCCGGTGGTCAAGCTGGTCAACCTCATCCTCCTCGACGCCATCAAGAAGGGCGCCTCCGACATCCACGTCGAGCCCTACGAGAAGGACTTCCGCGTCCGCTACCGCGTCGACGGCGTGCTCTACGAGGTGATGAAGCCGCCGATGAAGCTGAAGCTGGCCATCATCTCGCGCCTCAAGATCATGGCCGAGCTGGACATCGCCGAGCGCCGGCTGCCGCAGGACGGAAGAATCAAGCTCAAGCTGGGCAAGGGGCGCGAGATGGACTTCCGCGTCTCCGTCTGCCCCACGCTCTTCGGCGAGAAGGTGGTGCTCCGCCTCCTCGACAAGTCGAACCTCCAGCTCGACATGACCAAGCTGGGCTTCGACCCCGATCCGCTCAAGGCCTTCAAGGAGGCCATCGACCGTCCCTACGGCATGGTGCTGGTGACCGGGCCGACGGGCTCGGGCAAGACCACCACGCTCTACTCGGCGCTCTCCGAGCTGAACAAGACCTCGGACAACATCAGCACCGCGGAGGACCCGGTGGAGTTCAACTTCGCCGGCATCAACCAGGTGCAGATGCACGAGGACATCGGCCTCAACTTCGCGGCCGCGCTGCGCAGCTTCCTCCGCCAGGACCCCGACATCATCATGGTCGGAGAGATCCGCGATTTCGAGACGGCGGAGATCGGCATCAAGGCCGCGCTCACCGGCCACCTGGTGCTCTCCACCCTGCACACCAACGACGCCCCCGGCACCGTCTCCCGCCTCCTCAACATGGGCATCGAGCCGTTCCTGGTGACCTCGGCGGTGAACCTGATCCTCGCGCAGCGGCTCGCGCGCAAGCTCTGCCAGGAGTGCAAGAAGCCGGTGGAGGTCGCCGCCCAGGCGCTCACCGACATCGGCGTCAAGCCGGAGGAGATCGGCACCTTCCAGGTCTTCGAGCCGGGCGGCTGCCGCACCTGCAACGACCGCGGATACAAGGGCCGCGTCGCGCTCTACGAGGTGATGCCGCTCTACGACAGCCTCAAGGAGCTGGTGATCAACGGCGCCTCCACCGCCGAGCTGAAGAACGAGGCCATCCGCCTCGGCATGCAGACGCTGCGCATGGCGGGCATCGCCAAGCTCAAGGCGGGCATGACCAGCATCGAAGAAGTGGTGGGAAACACCGCTCCGGATACGATGAGATAACGATGCCGAACCTGCATCAGCTCCTCAAGGCGATGGTGGAGAAGGGCGCCTCCGACCTCCACATCACCACCGGCTCGCCGCCGCAGCTCCGCATCGACGGCGCGCTGGTGCCGCTCAAGACCCCGCCGCTCACGCCGGTGGAGACCAAGCAGCTCTGCTACTCCATCCTCGCCGACGCGCAGAAGCACAAGTTCGAGGAGGAGAACGAGCTCGACCTGTCGTTCGGCGTGAAGGGGCTCTCCCGCTTCCGCGCCAACCTCTTCATGCAGCGCGGAGCGGTGGCGGCGGCCTTCCGCACCATCCCCTTCAAGATCCTCACCTTCGCCGAGCTGGGACTGCCGCCGATCATCAGCGAGCTGGCGAAGAAGCCGCGCGGCCTGGTGCTGGTGACCGGCCCCACCGGCTCGGGCAAGAGCACCACGCTGGCGTCGATCATCGACAAGATCAACACCGAGCGCCACGAGCACATCCTCACCGTCGAAGACCCCATCGAGTACCTGCACCCGCACAAGAACTGCGTCGTCAACCAGCGCGAGGTGGGCGCCGACACGCACAGCTTCAAGAAGGCGCTCAAGTACATCCTCCGCCAGGATCCCGACGTGGTGCTGGTGGGCGAGATGCGCGACCTCGAGACCATCGAGTCGGCGCTGGTGATCTCCGAGACCGGCCACCTCGCCTTCGGCACCCTGCACACCAACTCCTGCGTGCAGACCATCAACCGCATCCTCGACGTCTTCCCGCCCTACCAGCAGCCCCAGGTCCGGGCGCAGCTCTCGTTCGTGCTCGAGGGGGTGGTGACGCAGAACCTGATCGCCAGGTCCAACGGGCCGGGCCGGGTCCTCGCCATCGAGGTGATGGTGCCCAACGCCGCCATCCGCAACCTGATCCGCGAGGACAAGGTCCACCAGATCTATTCGCAGATGCAGGTCGGGCAGTCGAAGTTCGGAATGCAGACGTTCAACCAGAGCCTGGCCTCGCTGATCCAGCGCGGCATGATCTCGCTCGACGAGGGGCTCGGACGCAGCTCGGACGCAGACGAGCTGCGCAACATTCTCGCCTCGGGCGTGAAGCCGGGAGTCAACCGGCCCGTCCAGGCCCGGTAAGAGGAGCGCGAAATGGCCACGGCATCCGCCGCAGCGAAAGCCGCACCCAAGTCGTCCCCCGCCCCCAAGATGCCCGTCTGGGTCTGGGAAGGCAGGACGAAGACCGGCGAGACCCGGCGCGGAGAAGTGGAGGCTGCCGACGAGTCGTCGGTGCAGCAGCGCCTGCGCGCGATGGCGCTCTCCAACGTCAAGATCCGCAAGAAGCCCATCTCCATCAACTTCAAGGTGCCGGGCCTCGGCGGCATCGGGCAGAAGGACCTGGTCATCTTCACCCGGCAGTTCGCCACCATGATCGACGCCGGCCTGCCGCTGGTGCAGTGCCTGGACATCCTCGCGACCCAGCTCGACAACCTGGCCTTCCGCGAGGTCCTCACCAAGGTGAAGGTGAAGGTGGAGTCGGGCTCGACGCTGGCGGACGCGCTCTCCGAGCACCCCAAGGTGTTCGACACCCTCTACACCCAGCTGGTGGCGGCGGGAGAGATCGGCGGCATCCTCGACACCATCCTCAACCGGCTCGCCCAGTACATCGAGAAGAACGAGAAGCTGAAGAGCAAGGTCAAGGGCGCCATGGTGTACCCGAGCATCGTGTTGATCGTCGCCGTCGGCGTGACCATCGTCCTCCTGCTCTTCGTCACCCCGACGTTCGAGAAGATGTTCAAGGACTTCGGCGGCGCGCTGCCCGCGCCCACGCAGTTCGTGGTCGATCTCTCGAAATGGCTGCAGCACAACGGCATCTACATGTTGCTGGCGCTCGTCGGCATCGTGGTCGCCTTCAAGGCCTGGGTCAGGAGCGCCCGCGGGCGCCAGCAGTGGGACTCGTTCGTGATCCGCACCCCGATCTTCGGACCGCTGATCCGCAAGGTGGCGGTGGCGCGCTTCACCCGGACGCTCGGCACCATGATCTCGTCGGGCGTGCCCATCCTCGACGCGCTCGACGTGGTGGCGAAGACCGCCGGCAACACCGTGGTGGAGAGGGCCATCCGCTACACCCGGGAGAAGATCTCCGAGGGCAAGACCATCGTGCAGCCGCTGGCCGAGACCAAGGTGTTTCCGCCCATGGTGGTGCAGATGATCGGCGTCGGCGAGGCCACCGGCGCCATGGACCAGATGCTCACCAAGATCGCCGACTTCTACGACGACGAGGTGGACGCGGCGGTGGCCGCGCTCACCAGCATGATCGAGCCGGTGATGATGGTCTTCCTGGGCGGCGTGGTCGGCGGCTTCCTCGTCGCCATGTACCTGCCCATCTTCAACATCGCCGGCGCGATCAAGTAGGCCATGTCCGACGCGGGCGCGCATTCGCCGGTGGGCGAACGCCCGGAAGCCGGGCTCTACCGGAAGCTGGTGCTGCTCACCGGCGTGCGGCTCCTGGTGGGCACCGCGCTGCTGCTCGCCACCGCCTGGCTGACGCTGTGGCGCGAGCCGTTCCCCCGCACCGTCGAGGCGCTCCTCTTCGGGGTCATCGGGCTCATCTACTTCGCATCGCTGGTGGGCACCTTCCTGCTGCGCGCGGGCAGGCACCTGGGCTGGGTGGCCCATCTGCAGATCGCCGCGGACGTGGTCGCCGCCACCGGCCTCGTCTACCTGACGGGCGGGCCGGAGAGCATCTTCACCGTGCTCTATCCGCTCGCGGTGGTGAGCGGCGCCATCAGCCTTGGCCGGCGCGGCGCGGCGCTGGGGGCCGCGGGATCGTCGATCGGCTTCTGCCTGCTCGCGTGGGGCATGCAGAGCGGTCTCCTCGACCGTGCCATCACCGACATCGATCGCCTGCCCATCCCGCCCGGGCGCCTCGCCATCGAGATGGCCGCGAACCTCTCCGCCTTCCTGCTGGTCGGCGCGCTCTCGGCGTTCCTCGCCGAGCAGTTGCGGGGAGCGCGCAGCGAGCTCCTGCGGAGCGAGACGCGGCTGGAGGCGCTCGAGGCCATCTTCTCGGCGGTGGTGCGCTCCATCGCCAGCGGCATCATCACCGTGGGCGAGGACGGCCGCCTCACCTACATCAACCCCGCCGCCGAGGCGCTGACCGGCCTCGATGCCCGCGCGGCCCACGGCCGACCCCTCTGCGAGCTTCTGCCCGAGCTGGCTGCCTCGCTGGAGCGGCCGCGAACGCGCGCCCGCCCGGAAGTCCGCTTCCGAGCGCATGACGGCCGAGTGCGGATCCTCGGCTATACGGCGGCGCCGCTGTCGGGACGGGAGGTGGGCGGACGCGTGATCCTCTTCCAGGACCTGACCGAGCTGCGCCAGATGGAAGAGGCGGTTCGCCGCACCGATCGGCTGGCGGTGGTGGGCGGCCTGGCGGCGGGGCTCGCGCACGAGATCCGCAACCCGCTGGCCTCGATGTGCGGGTCGATCGAGATCCTCGGCAGCGCGTCCGGTCTCGACGATCAGGAGCGGCGCCTGCTGCAGGTGGTGCGGAGCGAAGCCGAGCGGCTGGAGGCGCTGGTGCGCGAGTTCCTCTCCTTCGCGCGGCCGGTCTCGCCGGCGCTGGAGCCGGTGGACGCCCGCGCCGCGGTGGCGGAGATGGTGGAGCTGTTCAGCCCGCAGCTCGCCGAGCGCGGCATCGAGCTCTCGGTCGCCGGCGGAGCGCCGGTGTGGATGCGCGCCGACGCCGGGCAACTCCGCCAGGTGCTCTGGAACGTGCTCGGCAACGCCGCCGACGCGACGCCGCGGGGCGGGCGCGTGGAGGTGCGGCTCTTCGCCGCCGGAGCGCAGGGCGTGCTGGAGATCTCCGACACCGGCGAGGGGATTCCCGACGAGGATCTGCGCCGCATCTTCGATCCCTTCTTCACCACCAAGGAGCGCGGCACCGGGCTGGGGCTCGCCATCGTCCACCGCATCGTCGAGGCCCACGGCGGACAGGTCACCGTGCGCAGCGAGCCCGGCCGGGGCAGCACCTTCCGCATCTCCCTGCCGGGCGCGAGCCCGGAGCGAGAGCTCGCGGCGTCCGGATAGCGCATGGCACGCATCCTGGTGGTCGACGACGAGCAGTCGATGCGGGTGATGCTCGAGGCCCGCCTCGCCAAGGCCGGCCACGCCGTCGAGGTGGCTTCGAGCGTTGCCGGCGTCGAGAAGGCGCTGGCCGCTTCCGAGTTCGACACCGTAATCACCGACCTGCGCATGCGGACCGCGGGCAGCGGCCTCGACGTCCTGCGCACCGTCAAGGCCGCCCAGCCGGAGGCCGAGGTCATCCTCATGACCGCCTTCGGCAGCGACGAGGTGCGCCGCGACGCGCTGGAGCTGGGCGCCTACGGCTACGTGGAGAAGTCGCCGGCGCTCGGCGCCGAGCTGATCGCCATGGTCAAGGCCGCGCTGCAGAAGCGGCAGCTCGCCAGCCGCGGGCGCATCCTGGCGCAGGACAACCAGATCCTCCGCGAGCAGCTCGCCGCACGGGGGCGATTCGAGTCGATGGTGGCGCGCAGCGCCGCCATGCACCAGGTCTTCGAGATCGTGCAGAAGGTGGCGGCGGTGCGCACCACGGTGCTCATCACCGGCGAGAGCGGCGTGGGCAAGGAGCTGGTCGCCCGCGCGGTCCACGCCCGCGGTCCGCGCGCGCAGGCGCCTTTCGTTCCCGTCAACTGCGGCGCCATCCCCGAGGGACTGATCGAGAGCGAGCTGTTCGGGCACGCCAAGGGCGCGTTCACCGGCGCCCAGGGCGCGAAGCAGGGGCTCTTCCAGGCAGCCCAGGACGGGACGCTCTTCCTCGACGAGATCGCCGAGCTCCCGCTCAACCTTCAAGTGAAGCTCCTGCGCGCCATCCAGGAGCGGAGCATCCGGCCGGTGGGCGAGGCCGTCGACGTGGCGGTGGACGTGCGGCTGGTCGCGGCCACCAACCGCGATCTCGCCGAGGAGGTGAAGGCAGGACGCTTCCGGGAGGACCTCTACTACCGCCTGAACGTGGTGCAGATCCGCGTTCCTCCGCTGCGCGACCGGCGCGAGGACGTGCTGCCGCTCGCCGATCACTTCCTCCGCCGTTTCGGCGCCGAGCTGGGCCGCTCCGGGCTGCGCCTCTCCGCCGAGGCGCGGCGCCGCCTCGACGAATACCCGTTTCCCGGGAACGTCCGCGAGCTGGAGAACCTGATCGAGCGGGCGGTGGCCCTCTCCAGCGGCGGGGAGGTGACGGTGGACGCGCTCCCCGCCCCCCTGCGCACGGCGCCCTCGGGCCTCTCCGCCGAAGGACCGCTCCCGGTGGGCTTCTCGCTCGAGGCCCATCTCACGGAGATCGAGCGCCAGCTCATCGACCGCGCCCTGGGCGAGACTGGCGGCGTGAAGAAGGATGCCGCCGCCCGCCTGGGGCTCACCTTCCGCCAGCTCCGCCATCGCATCCAGAAGCTGGCCGGCGAAGCGGCAGCGGGCGAGGACGAGGACGGCGACGAGCCTACTTGAGGTCGCGCCGCGAGAAGATGGCGATGGCCAGCACGAGGCAGATGGCGGCGTAGGCGGCGCCGTAGAGGGCCGCGGTGGTCGCGGCGCCGTGAGGCAGGGGCAGCTCGTTGGCCGCCTGCGATTTCATGTTGAACAGTTCCAGATCCGGCAGCAGCCGGTAGGCCCAGAGCGTGAAAGCGCGCGCCGCCGCGCTCTTCGACTTCTCCGCGAACAGCCGCAAGCTGCCCACCAGGTGTCCGATGAGGAAGAGCGAGAGGGAGAAGGCGGAAGCGAGGATGGGCGTGGTGAAGCTGGAGAACAACATCGCCGCTGCCGCCATGACCAGGAGCTCGACCAGGATCAGCGCCGCCGCGGCCACGGTCGTGGCGGAGAGGTGATAGCCCGCTGCGTGCAGCACCAGCGCAAGCGACGCGGTCATGAGCGCCACGTTCACCGCCAGCATCACCGCGAGCCCGAGATAGCGGCCGCCGAGAAATGCGCCGCGGCTCAGCGGGCGCGCAAGCACGGGAAACACCGTCTTGCGCTCGATCTCGCCGGCGACGAGGCCCACCCCGATGAGCACGGCGATGAGCATGCCCGTGATCTCGGTCGCTGCGAGCCCGAGGTCGAGGATGATGCGGTCCCATTGCCCGATGGTGAGCTGGGCGATGAAGAACGAGCTGCCGATGAGCAGCACCGCGAACAGCAGCAGGTTGTAGAGCAGCTTGCTGCGCAAGAGCTCGCGGATCGTGTTCAGCGCCACCAGCCGGACGGCGCGGAGCGGATTCATCGCTTCCCCTCCCGATGACGCAGGCGCGGCCGCGGGCCGGCGGTGGACCGGACCTCGCCGTTCTCGATCACGTATTCCTTCCCGTGCGGCTCCTCGGGGACGGTGGCGAGGTCTCCTGCGCGGACGAGATCCTGCACCGACTGGGGCTTTCTTCCCGTCCGCTGCTCGAAGGCCCGCGCCGCGCTCTCGATCCGCCGGATGCCGCGCTCCATCCGGATGTCGAGCAGTCTTGCCACCCAGTCCTCGCGGGTCCGCTCCTCCGTCGCCTCCGCCACCATGGTCTGGGCCATGGTTTCCGCCGCATCGAGCTCGCCGCCTTCCACCTCCAGGCGCGTGGCGAGCAGGCCCAGGTAGGCAGGCGAGCCGCGCAGCCGGGCAGCATGGGCAAGGTTGGCGGCGGCCTGCCGGATCTCGCCCAGGTGGAACGCCTGGAGGTACCCGAGGACGAACGAGATGTGCCAGTCGTCCGGCCGCTCGCGCACGCCGCGCTCGAGGATCTGGGCGGCGGGGACCACGTTGGCGGTGTGGCCGTCGAGCGTCGGGCGCGGCAGCGCGTTCCCGGCGAACCGGTACGCCCCGGCGAACTTCGGGTCGAGATCGGTGGCGTACTGCGTGAGCCGCGCGAGCTGCCGGTCGTACGGCGCGCCGCCCTCCAGCGTCATGAAGCTGTGGTTCGCGCCCAGCACCTGGATCGCTTCGAGGAACATGACGTCGGCGACCACGGAGCGGAATCCGAACGAGAAAGGGCCGAGGACGTCGGCGGGCACCGGGGGAGTGTCGAGCTGCGTCTCCACCGGAGGGGGACGGAGCGCGGTGGCGCGGGGGCGAAGGATCGCTGCGGCGGCGACGAAGGCAGCGAGCAGGGCGAAGGTCGCGACGCCGCTTCCCCGCAGTGCGCGAGAGTTCATCGGGATGCGCCTATATCACGCAAAAGGAAGGGCGGGCCCGATTCCTCCGGGCCCGCCCTCGAGATCATGACTGCCGTTCCAGCCGGGCGTTCTTACTGGTTGACGTCGTTGATGTCGACGATCGGCTCGCCGGACGGGTTGTTGGCGGTCGCCGAGGCGCAGGGCGCCGCGCCCGCGGTGCGGCTGGCGGTCGAGATCGACCACAGGTCGAAGGTGGCGTCGTTGTCGATCTGGCCCTGGGCGTAGCCGGTCCAGATCGGGGTTCCGGGCGTCGTCACGAGGTCGATGCCGGGCACGGAGAAGCCGCAGGTCGAGGCCTGAGCGACGTTGATCGCTGCGGCGAACGGGGCGGTCGTTCCGTACTTGAAGATGTCGTACGAGATCTTCGTGTCGGTCGCCAGCGGAACCGTGTCGGTGGTGTCGCGGGCTTCGAGCGTGCCGGCCGCGGCGCCATTGAAGTACGCGTAGCGGTTGTTGCGCTCAGGCGAGAAGCCGATCTCGCCGGTCAGCTCCGAGAACTTGTCCTTCTCGGCCGAGTAGGCCTTCTGCGCGGTGAACATCGCCTTCAGGTTCGCCTTGGCCTCGCTCTGCTTGGAGCGCGCCTGGAACTTGACGAAATTCGGGATGGCGATGGCCGCCAGGATGCCGATGATCGCGACGACGATCATGAGCTCGATGAGGGTAAAGCCTTTCTGAAGCTTCTTCACGGGGTATCTCCTGAAAAAGTTGGTTGCGGCACGGGGATCCGTTGCAGCTGCCATGCCCAACACTTTTCCCTTGTGATTTCATCCCTCGAGCAGATTTCATCACCCCTGCCGGTGACACGATTTGTCACCGCATTGACGAAATGCGGCTGTCACGGCGCGTCGCGGATCCCCGGCCTTCCGGCTCCTTGCCGCCCCGCGGCGCGCGCGCTAAACGTCCGCATCCCTTCTCCTCCAGGAGGCACAAGGCTTGCCCCCGACCGTCGCAGTCCACGCCCAGAACCTCTCCAAGACCTTCAGGATCGGCTTCTGGGGAAGAAAGGTGAGGGCCGCCCAGGACGTCTCCTTCGACGTGGAGAAGGGCGAGATCTTCGGGCTCCTCGGCCCCAACGGCGCGGGCAAGACCACCACCATCAAGATGCTGCTCGGCTTCGTCCGGCCTTCCCGGGGGAGCGCCACGGTGGGCGGACATCCCGCCGGTTCCATCGAGGCGCGGCGCAGGATGGGATATCTCCCGGAGAACCCCGCCCTCTACGAGTACCTCACCGGCGTCGAGTACCTGCGCTACGCGGGGCGGCTGGCCGGGCTGGGAAGGAAGGAGGCGCAGCAGCGCGGCACGCACCTGCTCGAGCAGGTGGGGCTCGCCGACCGCGCCGACCGTCCCATCCGCCGCTTCTCGAAAGGAATGGTGCAGCGCCTCGGGCTCGCCCAGGCGATGATCGGCGACCCCGAGCTGCTCATCCTCGACGAGCCGATGAGCGGGCTGGACCCCATCGGCCGCAAGGACGTGCGCGATCTCATCCTCCGCTTCCGCGAGGAGGGGCGCACCATCATGTTCTCCACCCACATCCTCTCCGACGTGGAGATGATCTGCGATCGCGTGGCCATCCTCATCGACGGCCGGGTCACCGACTGCGGCACGCTCGGCTCGCTCCTCGATCCGGCGGCGAGGGTGGTGGAGGTGGCCGCCCGGGACGTGCCCGCGGCGGTGGACTCGAAGCTGCGCAGCCAGAGCGCGCAATCGGTCCAGCGCGACGGCAGCTCCGTCTACTCCTTCGCCAGCGAGGACGCCGCCAACGAGGCGGTCCGCGCCATCGCGCTCGGCGGAGGCCGCATCGTGGCGGTGCAGCCGCACCGCTATTCGCTGGAAGAGCTGTTCGTGAAGCGGGCAGCGGGCGCCAAAGGGAGCGAGGCCACGTGAAGGCGGCGCTGCTCCTGGCGGACGCGCTGGTGATCCTGGTCGGGCTCTGCATCGGCAGCTTCCTCAACGTGGTCATCGCCAGGGTGCCTCGCGGGGAAAGCGTGGTCCGCCCGCGCAGCCGCTGCCCCGGGTGCCGGAAACCGATCGCCGGGTACGACAACATCCCGGTGGTCTCGTGGCTGATCCTGCGCGGCCGCTGCCGCAACTGCCGCCAGCCGATCAGCCCGCGCTATCCCCTGGTGGAGGTCGTCTGCGCGGTGCTGGTCTTCGCGGTCTGGAAGCGGTACGGGCCGGGCGGCGCGTTCGTCGGGTACGCGGCCTTTGCCTGCATGCTCCTCGCCCTCACCTTCATCGACCTGGACACCTGGCTCCTGCCGCACCAGCTCACCTGGCCGCTGCTCGCGCTCGGGCTCCTTTCGCCGGCGTGGAACCCGGACGTGGGGTGGATCGACGCGGCGGTGGGGGCCGGCGCGGGGTTTTCCGCGTTCGCGCTGGTGGCGCTGGTGGGGGAAAAGCTGCTCAAGAAGGAGACCATGGGCTGGGGCGACGTGTGGCTCCTGGCCGGAATCGGCGCGTGGCTCGGCTGGCAGGCACTCCTGCCGGTGATCGTGCTCTCCTCGCTGCAGGGTGCGCTGGTGGGAATCGCGCTGCTCGCTGTGCATCGGCCCGCCGCCGACCGGCCGATGCCCGCCGACCTGGAGGATCCCGGCTGGGTGCCTCCCCGCCATGCCGTACCCTTCGGCCCGTTCCTGGCGCTGGGCGCGCTGGAGGTCCTTTTTCTGGGCGACCTCATCGCACGCTGGTATTTCGACGTGGTGGGCAACTTCGTCCGGTGACGCTGCGACCTGTCGCGCTGCGCCTGCGCCTCGCCGCCACGCTGCTCGGCGCCGCGCTGCTCTGCGGCGCTCCGCTGGCAGTGGCGCTGCTCCTCCAGCAGCGCGACGCGTCGGTGCAGGAGGCCTCGGTTGCCGCGCGGCGCGCCCTCGCCGCGGCGGCCCCGGTGATCCGGCAGTCCTGCGGCGCGAGCGCGGAGTGCGCGGGGCGGCTTGCGCAGGCGGCGGGGCTCGAGTGGGAGCCCTCGCCCTGCGGGCAGGCCCGAGCCGCCCTGGCCTGCGTGGGCCTGGCGGGCGGTTCGCTGATCGCGCGCGCCGACGCGGCGGCGGCGCTGGAGCGCGCGCGCTCGCGGATGGGGGCCGTTCTCGCCGCCGTCGCGGTCGGGATCCTGGCGCTGGTGGCGCTCCTGGCGGTGGCCTTCGACCGCCTCTTCGTGCGCCCCCTGGTGCGGCTCGACCAGGCCTTCGATCGCCTCTCGGTGGAGAGCGACGTGCCGCTGCCGGAGGCGGGAGATCTCCTCGGCCGGCTCGCGCCTTCGGTTCGCCGGCTGGAGGAGCGCCTGCGCGAGGAGCGGACGCGGGTGCGCACCCAGCTCTCCGAGCTGTCGCAGAGCAACCAGAACCTCCGCGAGGCGCGGGAGCAGGCCGCCCGCAGCGAGCGGCTGGCGAGCGTGGGAAGGCTCGCAGCCGGCGTCGCCCACGAGCTGGGCAATCCCGTCGCCGCGGTCCTCGCCTACTCCAGCCTGCTGCGCGCGGCGCCGGCGCCGCCCGAGATCGCCGAGTACGCAGCGCGGCTGGAGCGCGAGGCCCTGCGGATGGATCGCATCCTCCACGACCTGCTCGACCTGGCGCGGCCGCGGCACCTGGAGCTCGCGCCCATCGACGTGTCGCGCACCGTCGCCGGCGCCTGGGCGCACGCCGGGGCCGAGGGCTCGCTCGAGCTGCGCAACCGCCTTCCGCCGGACCTCCCCGCTGCCCTGGGCGACGAGCACTACCTCGTCCAGGTCTTCGTGAACCTCTTCACCAATGCCGCCAAGGCCGGAGCCCGCTTCGTGGAGGTGCGCGGCAGGCCGGACGGCGAGCGCCTGGAGCTGGAGGTGCAGGACGACGGCGCGGGCATCGCCGCCGAGGTGTTCCCCCACCTCTTCGAGCCCTTCTTCACCACCGCGGCGCCGGGAAAGGGCACCGGCCTCGGTCTCGCGCTCTGCCATGCCAGCCTGGAGCGGATGGGCGGCTCCATCGAGGCGCGCCCCTCGGCGCGGGGCGCCTGCTTCGTCCTGCACATGCGCAGGGCCGGCGCGGGTTGACCCGCCGCATCCTGCTACACTGTCCGGCAATGGCGCTGCGCTCCATCCTCATCGCGGACGACGAGGAGTCGATCCGCCACGTGCTCGCCACCCTGCTGGGCCAGCGCGGCTACGAGGTGCGCGCGGTGGCCGACGGCGAGGAGGCGCTGCGCGAGCTCTCCTCCCGCGACTACGATGCGCTGGTCACCGACGTGCGCATGCCGAAGCTCAACGGGCTCGATCTGGTGCGGGCGGCGCAGAGCGCGTCTCCCGAGACCACCGTGATCGTGATGAGCGCCTACGGCTCGCACGATCTCGCCATCGAGGCGATGAAGGCCGGCGCCTACGACTACCTGAGCAAGCCGTTCCGGCCCGACGAAGTGCTGCTGGTGCTGCGCAAGGCCGAGGAGCGCGAGCGGCTGCGCCGCGAGAACGTGCTCCTGCGCAAGGAGGTGGAGCGGCGCGGCCCGCAGCTCGTGGCCGAGGGTCCGGCCATGAAGGAGGTGCTCCGGGTGGTGCAGAAGGTCGCGCCCACCCCCACCACCGTCCTGATCGAGGGCGAGAGCGGCACCGGCAAGGAGCTGGTGGCCCGGGCGCTGCACGCGCTCTCGCCCCGGGCGGAGCGCCCGTTCGTGGCGGTGAACTGCGGCGCCATTCCCGAGACGCTGATCGAGAGCGAGCTCTTCGGCCACGCCAAGGGAGCCTTCACCGACGCGCGCAGCGCCAAGCGCGGCCTCTTCGAGGAGGCCGACGGCGGGACGCTCCTGCTCGACGAGGTGGGCGAGCTGCCGCTGGCGGTGCAGCCCACGCTCCTGCGCGTGCTCCAGGCGGGAGAGGTGCGGCGCGTGGGCGACAACCGCTCGGCGCGGGTGGACGTGCGCGTGCTCGCCGCCACCAACCGCGATCTTGCGGCGCAGGTGCAGCAAGGCAGGTTCCGCGAGGACCTCTACTACCGCCTCAACGTGGTGGGCGTGCGGCTGCCGCCGCTGCGCGAGAGGCAGGAGGAGATCCCGCTGCTGGCGGAACGCCTGCTGGCACGCCACGGCGAGCGCATCGGCGTCCCCGCGCGCCGCCTCTCTGCCCGGGCGCTGGAGGCGCTGCGCCGCTACCGCTGGCCGGGGAACGTGCGCGAGCTGGAGAACGCCCTCGAGCGCGCCCTGGTCCTCTCCGAGGACGAGGAGATCGGTCCCGAGTCGCTGCCCGAGGCGGTCCAGCGCGCCGTCGATCCGGAGCCGCTGCCTCCGCAGCTCGACCCCGACGATCTCTCGGTGAAGCGCGCGCAGCGCGTGCTCGAGGCCGACCTCATCCGCCGCGCGCTGGAGCGGACCGGCGGCAACCGCACCCGCGCCGCCGAGCTGCTCGAGCTCTCGCCCCGGGCGCTGCTCTACAAGATCCGCGAATACGGCCTGGACTAGGACATCTGCCCGGAACTTCGTTCCGGCCAGATGTCCGTCGCCCTGTTGGAGGGACCTGCGGTCCCCTCAGCGAGCAAAGCTCGCTGAGCCTCCCCCCGCTCACGGCCGGACTCCCGGCCGGACCGCCCACGTGCGCGGCCTGACCTCGGAACGAACTTCTGAGCGTCTGGACCAGTTCCTCACGGCCCCGCTTCGCGCGCCACAGCCGCCCACGGCTGCCCACCCACCAGCGGTTGGGGATGAGGAAGTCTGACCCTCAAATGCAGGTGAAGTGACGGGTCAGTGCCGGGGTAATGACGGGTCAATGCGATCGGTTCCTTGACTGCCTACCCGACCCCGATGCAAGCATGCCCGTCACTGTGATCGCGGAGGGGCCGCGTGAATCGAGTGCAGAAATTCCGGGAGGCCGCGCTGATGGCGAAGGCGGAGCTGGCGCGAAAGGCCGGTGTCTCCGAGTCCACCATCGACCGCGTGGAGGCGGGGCACGACTGCCGGATGGAGACCAAGCGCCGCATCCTCTTCGCCCTGGGCCTTTCGCTCCAGGAGAGCGGAAAGCTCTTTCCGCGGACCAACGGCGTGGGTCGGGTGCGGGCGGGGGGAAGGTAGGCATGAACGTTTTCTTTGGAGGTCGGATTTCCGGTGCTAGCGTCGCCGCGCTGCGGAACGCTCCCGAGGAAGGCTGAACAAGGTATGGCAAAGAGCAAGCTCGCGCTCGGACTGGACATCGGCTCCTCGTCGGTGAAGCTCGTCCAGCTCAAGGAAGCGAAGCGCGGCTACATCCTCGAGGCGTTCGGGGTGGCCCCGCTGCCGCCCGAGGCCATCGTCGACGGCGCGCTGATGAACTCCACCGCCATCGTCGACGCCATCCGCCAGCTCGTCTCCCAGTACAAGCTCAAGAACCGCGACGCCGCCATCGGCGTCAGCGGCCACTCGGTCATCATCAAGAAGATCAGCATGCCGAAGATGACCCAGGACGAGCTGGAGGAGAGCATCCAGTGGGAGGCGGAGCAGTACATCCCCTTCGACGTCAAGGACGTGAACATCGACGTGCAGATCCTCACGCCCGCCGAGGTGGACACCGGCACCGGCCAGATGGACGTGCTGCTGGTCGCCGCCAAGAAGGACATGATCAACGACTACACCTCGGTGGTCAGCGAGGCCGGGCTCACGCCGGTGGTGGTCGACGTCGACGCCTTCGCGGTGCAGAACGCCTTCGAGGTCAACTACGACCTGCCCCGGAACGAGACGGTGGTGCTGGTCAACGCCGGCGCCAGCGTGGTGAACATCAACGTGCTCGCCAACGGGCTCACCACCTTCACCCGCGACGTCACCATGGGCGGCAACCAGTTCACCGAGGAGATCCAGAAGCAGCTCAACGTCTC